>DASXUI010000147.1:0-10554 GCA_036504955.1 Armatimonadota bacterium | reverse complement strand
GTCTTTGGCGGCCTAGCATCGTGCCCGTCTCATCTCCGAGGGGAGAAGGCGCACCATGGGTAGTGCCCACATCCCCCGAGCGTCCCTTTGGACGTGTCGGGGTCTTCTGTTTCTGCCTCTTCTGCTTCTCTGCGTGTCACCTGTGCGGGCTCAGGAACCACCGTCCGGGGAGCCGGCAACCCAAGCGGCTCCCGCCCTGACTCCCGAGCAGCCTGGCGTCCCTTCGACCGATCCCCTCCCGGAGGCTCCCGGTACCGGGCCCGAGGCTCCGGCGCCTCCCGCCGAATCGCCGGAGGTGGAGGAGGCGCCGGTGGTTGTCACCGCCACGCGCGTCGCTCAGCCGAAGACGACGGTCAGCGCCCGGGTGGAGGTCATCAAGGCGGAGGAGATCCGCAAGAGCGGCGCCCGGACGCTGGCGGAGCTGCTCAGCCAGCAGGGGGGCGTGGACGTTCGCAGCTACGGCGCGGTGGGGGCGGTCAGCGCCCCCAGCCTACGGGGCTCCGCGGCAGGCCAGGTGCTGGTGATGGTGGACGGCCGCCGCCTGAACTCCCCTTTGGGCGAGGGCGTTGACCTGGGCGACATCAGCCTAACGGGCGTGCAGCGCGTGGAGATCCTTCACGGCGGCGCCTCGTCGCTCTACGGCTCCGACGCCATCGGCGGCGTCATCAACATCATCACGAACCCCGCCACAGGCCCCACCGAGACGCGAACCCTCCAGAGCCTGGGGGCCTTCGGGCTGCGGAGCTGGAGCTTGGGCCGTACGGAGACGCTGAAGCCCCTGAGCTACACCTTCTCACTCCAGAGACTGGTGGCCGACAACGACTTCGGCTACCGGGGCACCTCCGGCGCCGAGCGGTCTCGCGTGAACGCGGACTACCGGCAGACGGCGATACGGCTCCGGCTCACCCCCAAGCTCAGTCTGCCGGGGAAGCTGGACCTGAGCGGCGAGTGGTCGGACAGCTTCCGCGGCGTGCCGGGCATCATCCAGTCTCCGTCACTCAAGGCGCGGCAGAGGGACCGGACCCGCGTCTTGGACCTCGCCTACCGGGGCGAGGAGGGGCGCGACGGCGGGTACAACGGGCGTGTCTACTACCAGCAGACGGCCCGCCGCTACGATGACCCGAAGTCCTTCCCCGCTCCCACCCACACGACTCAGGACGTAGACACGCTGGGCGTCGAGCTGCTGGGCCGGCGGCGCTTCAGCGCCGGGCAGTCGCTGACGGTGGGGCTGGAGAGCCGCACGGAGAGCCTCAGCAGCAACGCGGTGGGCAAGCGTGACCGGAAGGTTCACGCCCTCTACGGCCAGCACCAGGCCACCTTCGGCGCCTGGACGCTTCTCCCCGCCCTCCGGCTGGACGTGACCGAGGGCTTCAGTCCCCGCCTCAGCCCCCACCTGGGGGTGATCCGCCGCCTCGGCGGCGACCTGGAGCTGAAGGCGAACGCCGGGGGCTCCTTCCGCACTCCCGGACTGAACGACCTCTACTGGCCCGCCGACCCCTACTCACTGGGCAACCCTAAGCTGAGTCCGGAGAGCGCCAGCACCTATGACCTCGGGCTGACCTACACCCGCGGCCCGCTGAACGCGGGGGTCTCCGTCTTCCGGACCGTGATCCGGGACCTCATCGTCTGGACTCCCGGCGCGCTCGTGCCGGGCAAGTGGTCGCCCATCAACGTCGGGAAGTCGGAGACCCAGGGCATCGAGATGGACGCCGGCACCAAGCTGGGGCGCCTGTCCACCCGAGCCTCCCTCACCTTCCTGGATCCGAGGGACCACAGCGGCCAGCGCAACGCCGATGGCCGCTTCCTCATCTTCCGCCCCCTCTCGCAGGGCCGTCTGAACCTGGACTACGACGCCGGCCCCTGGGGTGCCGCCGCCGACTTCACATTCACCGGCCGGCGCTACATCACTCCGGACAACCTGCGGCACCTGGGCAGCTTCACCACCACGGACCTGCGACTGAGGCACGCCCTCGGGCGCACCGTGGCGCTGGAGCTTCAGGTGCTCAACCTCTGGGACAAGCGATATGAGCTCCAGCCCGGGTACCCTATGCCTGGGCGTGAGTGGCGGATTCGCCTCACCGAGCTCTGGTAGTTCCTCTCGGCTTCACCCCACGTCTGCCTGGCCCCGTTGGGCCAAGGAGCATGCCATGAAGACCCTACGAACCCTGTTCCCGGCAATCCTCTTAGCGGTATCCGCCGCCTGCCCCGCCATCGCCGCTATGCCCGGCGACCTCAACGGCGACGGCAAGGTGAACATCTCGGACGTCACGCTGTCACTTCGCGCGGCCGTCGGCCTGTACCAGCCCACTCCGGACGCGCTGGCGGCGGGGGACGTGTCGCCCCGGCCCGGCACCAATGGCCGGCTCTACGGCGACGGCGTAGTAAACATCCAGGACGTCCTGCGTATCCTCCGGTACGTGGTCGGGCTTCTGTCCGACGACCAGTTCGCGCCGGTGGAGAGCACCACGCTCTACACGCTGAACGGACGCGCGCCCCTCGGCGTCGACGGCTCCGCCACAGCGGTGGACCTGGCGGCCTTCCTGGCCGACCACACAACAGGGATAATGGACAACGCGTTCGCCGTGGGCAGCGCGCCAAACCAGATGGTCATCCGGGGCAACCTGGGCTACCTGGTGAACTCCGGCTCCAACACTCTGCAGGTCATCAACCTCGACACCAAGCAGACGGACGGAGCCTCCGTCAGCACCGGTGACGGCACCAATCCCTACCAGGTCGCGCTTGTCGGCAACAAGGCGTACGTCTCTCTGCTGGTGACCAACCAGGTGGCGGTGATCGACCTCGACGGCCGGAAGGTGCTTGGGACCATCAACGCGGGCAACTCCCCGGCTGGGGTAGTCGCCTCGCAGAACAGGGTCTACGTCGCCTGCAGCAACTACAACTACGACCCCAGTACCCAGAAGGTGGTCTACAGGCAGGGGACGGTGAGCATCATCGACCCACGCACGGACCAGGTGGTGAAAACCATCAACGTCGCCACCAACCCGCAGGACATGGCGGTGGACAGCTTCGGCAGGGTACACGTTGTCTGCACCGGGGACTACTCGAACGTCAAGGGGGCCATCTCCGTGATCTCGCCGGCTACCGATGAGGTGGTCGGCACGGTCGCCCTGGGCGGCACTCCGGGGAACATCGCCATCAACTTCCTGGACCAGGCCTACTGCACGGACAGCTCCCATGGGCTGGTGTCCTACGACGCCAGAACGCTGGAGGTGCGCCTCGGCCCCGGCCAGGCCATCCCCTTCGCCGGCTCCGCCCTGGACGTAACGGCGGACGCCCGAGGCCGCATCTACGCCTGCGACTTCCAGAAGGACTTAGTGAAGGTTGTAGACCCCGCCACCAACACCGTCCTAGCCGAGATCCCCGTCGGCGCCGGCCCCGAAGGGCTCGCCATTCGATAGTAGTGAACTGCCCCACCACGGAGGCACAGAGACACAGAGGAGGGCATGGAGAGGTGAAGAGGCGAAGAGGGGAAAGAGCCCCAGCCTAGTGACTCTGACGAGCACTGGCCA
Organism: Armatimonadota bacterium; assembly: GCA_036504955.1. GTDB lineage: Bacteria > Armatimonadota > DTGP01 > DTGP01 > DASXUI01 > DASXUI01. The sequence continues at coordinate 7,024 of DASXUI010000147.1, read as the reverse complement.
GGTTTTGGGGCCCTCTCACCTCTTCGCCTCTTCACCTCTCCATGCCCTCCTCTGTGTCTCTGTGCCTCCGTGGTGGGGCAGTTCGCTACTACCGACCCTACGGCTTTACCTCCACGAACAACGTCGTGCCGATGGCGCCGAAGTTGGATTGGCCGCCGGTGGCGTTGGTGCCGCCGGACATCAGGATGCGGCCGTCCTTCAGCCTCAGGACCGCGGAGCCGTAGGGGTACTGGCCAGCCGGGTAGGTGAAGCTCCCCTTGGCCTCCGTGAGGACGCCCGTGGAGAGATCCACCACCCACAGCTTCAGCACCGTTGGGTCCCCGGCGCTGCCCAGCAGGTAGGCCCTTCCCTTCGCGGCATCCACGACCGGCGCCCAGAGAGACGCGGACGTCGCGTCAGGCAGGGCCGGGGTCGTGGCGAGCGGGCTCACCTGCAGCGTGGCGGGGTTCACTGTATAGAGCCGGTATTCAGTGCCGCGGGAGGCCAGGAACAGGAAGCGGCCATCAGAGAGCTTCTGCTCCTCCATGACGCGGCCATAGCTGCTGGCGGCGCCGGGGTTCCAGCCAGGGTCCTCGGCGAAGAGGCTGTCACGCGCCCTGGCGAAGGAGCGCGAGGCGGGGTCGAAGAGCTCAAGCATCTCGAAGAAGCCTGGGTTGCCCTGGTAGCCCATCCCGCCCAGAACCAGTGCCCGTCCATCGGCCGTCGGCAGCACCAGCGGGGAAGAGCGGGGTGTGTTGAGGGCTCCCGTCTCCTGGAAGGCGCCAGCGGCCGGGTCCAGCAGGTCGCCGTAGGTATGCCCATCGCTCTGGGTCCACCACGCGCCAGCAAGCAGTACCTGGCCGTTGCTCATCGTCGCGGCGCCGGCCGAGGCCCGAAGCCGCTTCATGTCCTCCAGGCGCGTGAAGGAGAGGGTGGCAGGATCGAAGAGCTCCGCGACTTTGGAGGAGGGAACGCCCAGGTCACTGCATCCTCCGGCGACCAGGTAGCGGCCATCGGCCAACCTGGCGATCGCCGAGCCGTCATGGATGCCCGACATCGCCAGAGTGGTGAACCGGTTGGTGGACAGAGAGAGCACCTCCGCCGTGTCCAGAGCCTTGAAGCCAGCCCCGTGGCCGCCGAAGAGCACGGCTCCTCCATCCGGCAGCGCGGCCGCCAGGGCGCCCATACGCCCCGTCACCAGAGTGGGTCCCGGCGTGAAGGTGGCCGTGACCTCGCCGTCGCCGGTCGGCGGCGGCGTGATGGGCGCTCCGGAGCGGACCCAGAGGAACTGGGTCCCGTTGCACACCACGCCCAGGTCGCCGTTGTAGGGGCTGAACCGGATGTCGGCGGGCGAGGTGAGCCCCGTCACCACCGGCGTAAGCGAGCCATCCTCGCCCACGCGGACGATGCGTCCGCCCTTGGAGTCGGAGGCGTAGAGGGCGTGCCCGAAGGCGCCCCCCCTGCTCACCGCGATCCCGCCGAAGCTGCTGCCGTCCGGAGCCTTCGCGAGGAGCTCAGCCGCACCGTCGGAAGTGATCCTGTAGATGGCCGCCAAGCCACCGAAGGGCCAGTCGCCCGTCCAGTTGACGACGTAGACGGTCTTGGTCTGGTCGTCCACCGCGACAGGACCCAGCCCCGGCGGCACCTCGCCCTTGGTGATGAGCCGGACGCCCTTCTGTCCCTCCGCGGCCAGATACCACAGGACGTCGCTCTCGAAGTCGCTGAGGTACCACCCGCCTTGCGGCGCGGGCACGATGTCGGAAAGCCCGCCGTGGGGCTCAGACAGCTCCCACTCGCGGTAGGTGCCGTCCGGCTTCACCTCCTCGAGGCTTCCCAGGTTGTTCCCGCCGCCCGGCCAGTAGTCGACCGTCACCAGGGCGTTGAGCCCGTTCTGGGCGGCACTCTTCCGGTTGATGCCGTAGAGGGCCGGGGAGCTGAGCGCGATCCTGGCGGCGCCCTCCGGCCGGATCTTCAGCAGGCGTCCCTCGTACTTCACACTCGATCCCGGCGCCGTGTCGTACCTCACCGACTCCAGCACGTTGGCGACCCCGTCGTCGCCGATGAAGAAGCCGCCCAGAGTCATCGGGGTCGATAAAAGCGTCGCGGTGGCGCCCTGGGGCAGTTGTAGGTCCGCCGGCAGCGGCTGGACCGATGCCGCGCTGCAGGACTCCGGCTGCCAGGGCGCCGCCATCTCCGACAGGGAGGTGGTGAACCGCTCCACAGACACGTCGGCGGTCACCGCGACCGGGGTCTGGGCACCCTCGTCGTTACCGAGGTGGACGCCAAGATACACGGGTCCCGTGTAGACCGAGGTGAACTGGTCCAGGCGCTGCCACTGGCAGTTGGCCCAGAAGTAGGTGTGGAAGACGCCCTCCTTCCGGACGATGCGGAACCAGCCCTGGGTGTCCGCGGGGGCGGCCCACTGCCACCATCCGTACCGGTTGTTGTTGTAGTTGTCGGTGTCGTACCGGTCCACGGGGTTGGAGTCGCCACGCCACCGCCGGATGTAAGCGCCGGTCTTGTCGTCCGCCGAGTTGGCGAAGAGGTAGACCTGCCGGTTCTCGCCCTGCTTGTGCTCGAAGGCGGGGAGCTTGTACCGAACCACCGCCTCGAAGTCGCCGGTGTAGGTCTGGCCGGTGTAGGCGGTAACGCCGCCGAGGACGGAGCCATCAAGGGAGAGCTTCAGCGCCCCCGTACCGGCGGACTCCACGGCGCCCTTCAGTTGGACGAGGTCCCATTCCGGCTGAGCCAGAGCCCCGGTGGGCCCGGTGACCAGCTTCACGTTCCGCAGCGTCACAACGGCAGCCTTATCCCATGCCCTGTCCCAGGCGTACCGCTTGAGGGCCATGCCCACCCACAGGGTGTCCGGCACCTTGTTGGTCTGGCGATCCACCAGGTTCCAGTGCTGGCCGTCCAGGCTCCAGTAAGCCCGCCAGAGATCGCCGCGTCGCGTGAGCCGCGTCTTCACGAATCCCGCTGGGGGGTCCTGCCCCTGGTTGTGCGGGTAGCCCCACACGTCCAGCTTGTTAGCCCCGCCGGAGATGTTCCAGGCCGTGCCCAGCAGCTTGTAGTGCGCGCCGAGACCGCCCCCATCCATCTGGCCGTCGAGGTACCCACGGCTGCTCGCGGGGGAGTAGAGCAGGTACTGCGCGATGGCGATGTCCGTTGCCTGGGACTCCAGCTTCACCTCGGCATCGAGGGTGAAGTCGCCCGTCACCTTGTGCAGCAGTCGGGGCGCATCAGCGCGGTTGCCCCAGAACTCGTTGTTGTCGGGTACCGTTACCTCCAGCATCCCCGCCTGAGGCGTCTTCACCACGGAGTCACTCAGTGGGTCCTCCCACACCCAGCCGGCCGGCACGGTGTTGTCCCGAGCGTCCAGGGTGTAGATTCCGTAGGACTGTGGCATCGCGCGGTCAAAGGAGAGGGCACGCAGCGGCAGGCCGTCCACAAGCCCACCCTTGTCCTGGGTGATGTCGAAGGTGGTGCGAGCGCCGGAGGGCAGGAGGTACTCCGTGCCGGCGGCAACCAGCGCGGGGCTCCCGCTGGCGGGCCGAACGACCACGCTGCCGGTCAGGACGCGGATGCGGAGGGACTCGCCCTCCAGCGCGCAGGTGAACTCGCCGGACTGGGGCGTGATGAGGGCGCCCAGGGCCAGCACCTGAACGTCGCGGCGGCCGGGGCTGCCGTTGACGATGCGAAGCGAGCCCGTCTCAAGGCTCAGGCGCGTCACGCGGTTACTCAGAGTGGGGCTTGCCTGAAGGAAGGTGAGGCTGCTGCCGGTATGACCCAGGCGGTACTTGCGGAGCACCTGGATCTTGAGGCCCGCGCCGGCGGCCTCCCGGACCATGCCGCGCACGTCCATGTCGGCCTGCCGGATGATGGGCTCGCACTCGCCCGCGTAGGCATCCCAGTTCCCCGGCGGCTCCCGCCAGCCACGGTTCACCTGCTCAACGTAGACGTCACTGTAGCCGTACTTCGCCCGCACGCCCGACAGCGAGACCATCAGGTCGCCCTGTCGCTGTCCGATCTTGTCCTGCTGGGCGCCAATCTGCGCCTGCAGGTTCGTGATCTCCTGCTGCACCCTCTCCGCCGACCAGGAGCGGCTGTTGGAGAAGAGCACCTCGGCGGCCTGATATTGCGCGTTGGCCTGCTGGGTCTGGTAGTCCTGCTCCACCAGGTCCATCACCTGCTTGGCGTCGCTGAGGGTGCCCAGGATCCCCACAGGCGGCGCGAGGTAGGCCAGCTTCTTGGTGAGCTCCAGAACGGTCTCCGTGACGTCGTAGCCGTCCGGGCCCTTGATGTCCCACAGCGCCTGCAGAACCTTGTCCACGGTCCACTGCCCCCGAGAGCCGTCCAGGGTCAGTTTCACGACGACCGCAGCCTCGTAGGGGTCGGACTCGCTCTTGAGCTGCTGGATGAGGCCCCAGAGGGTCGAGTCCTCCCCTCCGTAGAAGCTCTGGAGGTACTTCTTCGCGGCCGACTCGAAGGCCTCATCGCTGACCAGGCCTATCTCGTTCAGCCGGTCCTCCAGCTCCTGGGGCAGAGGCAGCGGGGGCTTGTGCTGCCAGAACTCCAGCAGCCGCTTCACAAGCTGTGCCTCGTAGGGCTCCACCTCCTGGGTGGTGCTGGGAGGCAGGTCCACGGTGCCGCCATCCACGCCGGTCACGGATACGAGGCTGTTGGGGTCCACACCGACCACGGAGCCCTTCGGGGTCACGAAGGTCACCTGGCCGGAGGGGGCCGTGGACAGCTTGTCGCCGTCCTTCATGCCGGTGCCGGGCTGCGCGGGGACGTTGGGGTAGAGCTCCGTCACGTCTACCTTGGCGCTGTAGCCCTGATCGAAACAGCCGCCGAAAAACACGCCGTAGCCCGACGGCGAGGTCACCACAACGGTGATCCTGCCCGCGGAGGGCCATTCCGCCGTGCCCTTCAGGTGGTTGTCCGTGGTCTGTCCGGCGAGGACCAGGATCTCCTGACCCGGCCGGTACTCACCACCGACCATCTGCTCATAGTAGACGTGAAGGGCTGAGTTCCAGTTGCCCATGCTCCAGACGCTGGGTACAGCCGGCTCGCCATCGATGGAGGCGCTGAGCTTCCCACCCGAGGCCACCATGAAGGGCCCCAGGGTCACCGGCGGGTCGCAGGGGGCCTCCGCCGAGGTCGGCTTCTTGAAGGAGCCGGAAGCGTTCACCAGGGGGCCGGGCGTATAGGTGACCGACGGCCTCTGCGGCAGCGCGGCTTGGATGTGCTGCGCCCCCTTGGTGGACATGAGGCACGCCAGGTCCAGGCACGCCGGCACGGCCAGGCTCTGGGAGGCGGGCGGCTTCAGCCCCGCGACCGACTTCAGCACGTTGAGGGTGTCAGCAACCGAGACCTTGCCATCACCATTGGTGTCGGCTCTGGAGAGCTGCTCCCCCGTGGCGGTGGTCAGCCCGGCGGCGGCCTTCAGCATCGCCACCACGTCCGCGATGTTCACCTTGCCGTCGCCGTTGAAATCGCCGCTCGGATAGCTGAGCTGGGCTCTTGCCGGACTCGTCGCCGCCAGCAGCAGGACAGCGATCACGGCCCATCGGGTAAGGGTCTGGCTCATGGGGGCTCCTTAGGGGGATGCGCAGCCCGTCTCCCTTGACGGCTGGGCAGGTTTGGCTGAAGCTTCGGAGGTGTTGAGGTCGCCGGCCATCGAGGCTTCAGTGCGCGGCAGGCGCCGCGGCTGCAGGACAAACAGGATCTGGGACACCGATCCGGTTGTCGACCACTCGTAGCCTTGTGTGAAGCTATTGACGATAGCTCTTTAGGTATATCTTCTAGACAGCCCATCCCCTCCCTGTAGAGCAAGGGACCGGCCATCCTGCGGTCTGGCCCCCCAGCCTGCCATTGATGCCCCGAGCCGCTGGTTAGCAATCCGGGGAGCGCGCTCGACATAGAGTCGGCAGGCGACTGCCTTTTCCGTAACGAAGCGTCAGTAGGAGCGTGAGTCCCCGATGGAGAGGGTCAGGATTGAGGCAGGAGGCGGTGTGCAGAACAAAATGGTAGGTCTCGAACCGGAGTGTTGCGGGGAGGCAACCCACCGATTCCGTACCCCTGAGCCGTCCTATGTAGACTTGGTCGCCCACGCCTGGGCGGCCGGAAACGCGCCAGGGAATCTGTGGGTCGACTGTGCCGAGCGCCCGACCTACGCCTTCCTTTGGGACCTCGGAAGCTGCTGTTACCTTGCGGGGGACCTGACGGGGCCTGCCGTGGCGACAGAACTGGCATCGCTGGTCAGGCGCGTCCTGTGGCCCAAGGCGCGGATCGAGCATGGGCTGTTCCTCAAGGTCGAGGCAGCAACCCCCCTCGATGTCTCCTTCATTAGCGAGAGCTTCCCTGGTGCTTCCCTCCGCGCCAGCGACCGTGTCCTCCTGGTGAGCCCACCAGTCCCAACGGATCCTGGGCCAGAGCCAGGCTGTGACCCACCAGCCCCTCCCGCTCTTCCGGACCCAGACGCAGCCCTCCGCTGGGTGGATCGCGACCTACTGCGCTCCGAAGGGCTGGCGAACCACGACCGGCTCCTTCAGGAGATCCGCTGCTGCTGGCCTTCAGTGGACCGATTCGAGCAGCAAGGCTTCGGCGCAAGCATCGTGGGCGGCGGAGAGCTGCGAGCGTGGTGTACCGGGGAGTACCGAACCGACCAGAGGATCGGCATCGGCATCGAGACCGTGTCCGAGCACCAGGGCAAGGGCTACGCGACGGCGGCAGCCACCGCCTTCCTGCGCCGCTGCCACCAGGAGGGCCTAACCGCCTACTGGGACGCCTGGGCCGCCAACTCCGCCTCCATCCGAGTGGCAGAGAAGGTGGGCCTCAGACCGGTGACCCGCTACCAGGCCTACGCGGGAGTGTTGGCACCGTGAGGGCGGGTCGTAGGGTCGTAGGGTCGTAGGGTCGTAAGGTCGTAGGGGCAGGGCCTCGAAGGGTGGGAGGCGCCGCCGGGCGAATGCCCCTCACGCCCCTACCCCCTCTCCCGCGCGGCGGGCGAGGGGACTCAGGTTCGGCTATGGTGGCCACAGGA
>DASXUI010000146.1:0-8129 GCA_036504955.1 Armatimonadota bacterium | reverse complement strand
CTCGCCATCGGCGTTGTAGCCCCAGGCCACCACGCTGCCGTCGGAGCGAAGCGCCACGCTGTGCGAGGCCCCCGACGAGATCGCGACCACGCTGTTCAGCACCCCGGTGCCGCCTACTCCCAGGACCTGGACCGGCGCGCTTCTGGATAGAGTGGTACCGTCGCCCAACTGCCCGTGGTCATTGAGACCCCAGGCGACCACCGTCCCGTCCACCCGCAGCGCCAGGCTGTGCGCCACTCCCGCCGACACCGCGACTACATTGGTCAGGGCTCCGACGCCGCCCACGCCTGCTACCGGAACGGGGGTCGGGCGATCCACGCCGGCACCATCACCGAGACGGCCGTCCAGCCCGCTGCCCCAGGCCAGCACCCCGCCATCGGAACGGGCCGCCAAGCAGTGGGACTGCCCGGCCGCGAGGCTCACCACCCCGGACAGAGGCCCCACCCCGCCGACCGCCGCCGTGACCACGGGGGCTGCTTGAGAAGCCGTGGTGGAATCACCCAGTCGACTGGGGGAGTTGAGCCCCCAGGCTCGCACTCCGCCGGGCGCCTGCGGCACGAACGCCCGAAGCGGGCCGACCGCGAGGAGCGCAAGCAGGGCACCCAGCGCGATGGGCCGTGGACGAAGCTGGGCGACGTTGTAACGCATGGGTGGTCCTCTCAGCCCTCCTCTCCGATGGGTCCGCGCCACGGAGCGGCGCGGGAGTCGATGCCAGCCAGGCATGGGGTCGGCCACAGAAGGGCGGTATCATGCTTGTCGGCCCAGCGGACAAGGAGCTTGAGCAGAGGGGGTGCCAAGTTGGGCCAAGGGGCTGGTTGGGCAGGCGGGTGGAGAAGGCGGGTAGAGAGGGCGGGATACGCGCCGAGGGGTGGTTGGCAGTCGCGGAGGCCGGGTGGGGCCGGTGGGGTCGGACGCAGGGGCCCGGTGGGTCCGGAGGGGCGGGCCGGTGGTCACGATCGCCCACCCCGTAAAGGAGTGGGCTAGCTTGGCGCTCCGCGCGGAGCTGCCGCCGGACAGCGTCGCAGCACGGTACCGTTGGGCGGAGGGGGCGCGACGTTGGGGGCCAAGATCACAAGGCCAACTCGGTGCAGTGCGCCTGGGCGCTGGAAGGGGAGCAGAGGCTGCGAGGTGGGTGGGTTTGGGGCCCACTTGTGGCCTTCGGATGTCGCGCGTCCTCCGGCCAGCGATGACGTGCTGCGACGTTGCCCGGCGGCAGCTCCGCGCGGAGCGCCAAGCTAGCCCACTCCTTTACGGGGTGGGCGATCGGGACCCCCGACCCGCCCCTCCGGATCCACCGGGCCCTGGCGTCCGACCCCACTGGGCTCCGGCGCTCGGAGCCCCTCAGGCGCGTGGTGGTGGGGTCCTCGTGCAGCGGACTAGGGCTGTAGGGGCATGAGCCTTCGGCCGAGCTGGAAGAGGGTGTGGCGGAGGGGGTGGGTGAGGTAGCGGAGGCGGTCTGGGACCGTGTCCATTGTCTTGAGGTGGAAGAGGGAGAGTCGGAGGCTGGCTTCGCGGAGGTCTTCGCGGCCGTAGAGGCCGGCGCGGACCTCGTCCACCAGGGCGTTCAGGCGATTCAGCTCCGCGTCGGGCAGGCCGCGAACGTCTGGGGTGAAGCTGCCCAAGACCTGCTCCACCAGCGCCAGGGCGAGAAGCACGCGGCGCAGGCTTCGGCGGGCTCGGGCGCGCTGGATGACCGACGCCCAGTCCATCTTGGGGGTGGCGCGAACCAGCTCCGCCAGGTCGCACACCCACTGGAGGCGGCGCCAGCCGTGGCGGTCGCCGTGGATGACCAGCACAAGGAAGAGGTCCTCCGGCGAGAGGCTTTGGGTGTAGCGGCCCAGCCAGGAGAGCTCCACGCGGCGGTCCCACAGCTCCTGGAAGTCAAGCGATAGGCCGAACTGCCGGGGGGCGATGGCCCAGTGGACCTCAAGCAGCATGCGGCCGGTGGGGCCGACCAGCTTGTAGTTGTAGCGGATGCGGAGCTGGGCAGCCTCCTGGCGAGGGGTCATCTCGACCCACGGCCGGTAGCCTCGCGACTGAAGCACCCGCTTCACGCGCGGCACGTCCTCGCGCTCCACCAGGATGTCCAGGTCGCTGGCGGGCCGCAGGGTGGCATCCCCATAGGCCATCTGAGATAGTGCCGGCCCCTTGAAGGGGAGCGCCGGAACGCCGGAGGAATCCAGCACCTCCAGGATCTGCTGCAGCTCCCTGCCCAGGTAACGGCTGTGGAGGGCGCTGCTGAGGCAGTAGTCACGCAGGCGTCGCTGGATCTCCTCCGGCACCAGGTCATGGCAGGCCGAGTTGAGGCCCCGATCCAGGAGCTGCACCACCCCATGGCGCAGGGCGCGGTCGAAGAGGGAGTCCCAGTCGAGGCCGGGGTGGACCAGGCTCCGGGCGTGGCGGGCGGACTCCGGGCCCATGACGGTGCGGGAGCAGCAAAGCAGCAGCTCCATCTCGCGCCGCAGGGTCCAGGTGGCGGCCTCTCGTGCCTCCGAGATCAGGGCCATGGGACCTCAGCTCCAGCCGGGGAAGCGGTGCATCTCCACGAAGAGCGCCCTTGGGTCGCGGGACTCCAGGTAGGGGGCGCCGTCCTTCTCCAACCAGCAGTGCGCCTCGAAACGCCCCTTCACCCAACCCCCGCCGAAGCAGAGGTCCAGGTTCATCCCGGCGCGGTTGAGGAAGTAGTAGTAGGTCAGACCCTCGGTGAGGCAGCTCCGCCGAAGCAGGGGCCGGCACCGGCGCAGCAGCGCCTGAAGGTAGCGGCGGGTGTTCTCCGCGCGGCCCCGGTCCTCCGGGGGCCGGGTGCCTCTGGGCGCCAGCAGGGCTCGCAGGCGGGGAAGCTGGAGCCGCATGAGCAGGGGGACGGCGGCGGCGAAGCAGAGCAGTCGAAGGCAGAGCCACAGGTCGCCGAGCCCTCTCGGGAGCCGCCGCCCGGAGACGAGGTCCGGCGCGAGGGAGCCGGGCATGTGGTGCTCGCCTCGCGACCCGTCGGCTACGGGCGTCAAGGCGAAGCTCTCGCCGGAGGCATCCCCCCCGGTGTGCCAACGACCATCGCGCCAAGCAACCTTCATGCCTACGGCCTCCAGGCAGCGGGCGCCCCGCACCGCCCCAGGTGAGGGTCTGCCGCGAGGGCACCCAAGGCGCGGCTGCCAGGCTAGAAGCCCCTCAGGTGCGATGAGGGGCAGCTGGTGCCGTTGGGTTCGCGGCCTCCGAGCCCGGCGAGAGGACTGATGGGGATAGGAGTCCTCTCGGCCAGTGCCCGGCGGAGCCACGGTCCTCGGCGGCAAGCTAGTGGTCCGCAACGACCGGACTGATGGGCACGAGGGTGGCTGGCCCGCGTGCCCGCAGCCTAGTTCGCGTCCGTGTGACTGACCACTGATGGTGCATCACGGACGTCTGCCATGGGCGCGGTTCGCCACCCGCGTGCCGGAGTCCGTCTGCGGTTGCCTGACGAGCCCCTAGAAGCTGAACTGCGTGAGCTGGCGGAGCAGGCCCAGCCGCTTCAGGCTCGGACGAGTGTAGGTCTTTCGGGTCATCGCTTGCTCCTCCTCAGGGGCACCACCGTGGGCGCCCCAGTTGTCTGTTGGGGTGCCGGCCAGCCAAGGCTGCCGCCCCCACTACCTCCGTGAGGCCGGAGGACCGCCCCAAGGGGCTATGGTCCCCCGGTCACAACTCTCTCCGCGCCGGTCCGGAACCGGTGCTCCTCCCAAGACGCGAGCCCTGGGAGGAGCGGGTCCGGACACCCGCTATGGGCACTCGAAGCCCCGTGCCAAGCACGGCGTGGGAGCGCCAGGCGCCATTTGCGGGCTAGCGCTGGTTAGACCGCCCGCCGGCCCCAGTCCTGGGGTGAACGGGCGTCTGAATGGTCGTGGCCGCCGGTCCAGGGGTGTCCGCGTAGTCATCCCCGATGATCAGCGAGACCAGCGAGCCGGGCTCTCCGTAGGCGGTCACCGTGAAGCTATTGGTGTCGCCCTTCAGCATGTCCGGCTTGACGCTAAGCGTGCGGACAGCGGGACCCGTCATGCGCAGGGCGCCGCCGACCATGCGGAGCAGGTGTGCCTTCCGGCCGTTGACCTGCACCTGCACCATCTTCACTCCGGGGATGCCGTTGCGAAGCGTCACGAAGGACTCCTCAAGGGGAAGCCCGGTGAAGGTCTGGGTGACGCTGCTGGCGCCGTCCGGGATCTGTAGGTCAGCCAGCACCGGGTCGCAGTCGGTAGCGTTTCCGGCCACGTCAGTGCTGTGGAGCGCCAAGTGGGCGGCCTTGGTCTGGTCGATCTTGGTTGCCGTCACCACCACGGGGGCCGTGGTTCCGGGCGCGTAGAGCGGGATGGAGAGGGTCACGTTGTCCAGCACCGTGGCGGTGATGGTAGCCAGACCGCTGCCGGTATCCTGCAGCGTGACGATGATCTGCTTGGGCGGGCCCGCGACGATAGCCGTCAGCGCGCAGGCCGGAGGGGTAGTGTCCGTCGTGGAGGCTACCCACTCCTTCGTGGCCTTGTTGGAGGTCTGGACCTTGCCGGAGGCGTCGGTGAACTTCGCCTCGATGGTGTCGGTTCCGGCTCCTCCCGCATCGGTGTAGGTGAAGGTAGCCACACCGCTTGCGTTGGTGGCGGCCGTACCGGTGACGCCCGCGTTCGGGCCGCTGGTGACCGTGAAGGTCACCGTGGTGCCGACCACAGGGCTCCCGCCGCTGGTCACCGTGGCGGTGACGGTGTGGCTGGTGCCCACGGGGTTGGTGGCCGAGATAGGCGTCAGCTTAATGTCGCTGATGACCACAAGGGTCTTGCCTCGGGCCAGGATGTAGGGCGCGCCGGTGGTGCCGTCCGCCGCGACGAAGGGCGACGGGATGTCCTTGGAGAGGACCAGCACCAGGAAGTCGGAGGGCCAGACAACGAAGCCCTCGTGGGCGGAGCAGCTCCAGTTGGAGAGCGCGGCGTCCGTGAGGCCGGTGAGGGCCGGGTGGGTCGCCACGATATGGGAGACCGCCGGGCAGCCGCCCTGCCCCACCACGGTGAAGCCGCCGCCGGAGATGCCGGAGAGCACGCTCACGGGGGTGCCTGAGGCGGCGTCGTGGTAGTAGCAGCTCAGACAGGCGTAGAGGCCCGTGTGGCCCGGTTCGGCCGCGGCGAAGTTGATACCGCGGTTGATGAGGGTCACGGCGCCCGGCTGCCCGGCGGAATGGAAGGTGGGGTCCGTGCCGATCACGATCACGTTGCCCGTGATGGCCGGAGACCAGACCGCCTTGTTGGCCTCGGCGGCGGCGATGGAGGTGGTGCTGATGGAGCAGGTGGGGTCACCGAGGACGATCGCCTTGTACTGAGCGAAGTCGGCAGTGGTCATGGCGCCCCACTGAACCGCCGTCACCAGGTCGAAGGTCATGCCCAGAGCAGTGACCTGCTGAGCCTCGCGGCTAGCCGCGCCGCCGGTGACTGAGGTGCTGAGGATCAGCACGTCGGCAGCGGCGTGGGCGGCGCGCGGAGCAGAGAGCCCTATGGTAACCAGCGCGAGCCCCAGAAGGCACGCCTGGGAGGGGACAAAGCGCCTGCGCTTTGACGGCAGGTGTGGCATGGTGTTCCTCTCTCTTGTGTCAGTGCAGCGAGGGCCAGGAGCCGGCGCCACCAATCGGACAACGGGCGCTGCCAAGGTCCCCGGGATGCCTATCAGAACTCGGCGGGCATCGCCGCCGAACGAAAGAAGCGATATCGGCGCCGCGGCACAACCCCTGGCGCGCCTCAGGGGCATCGAGGCGTGGCGGCGATGTCAGGCCTGAGAGACGGTCCATGCCAAGCGCGGACCGTGCTGAGGGCCGCCCACGGGAGCCAGGAGCCCCCCAAGCGGCACCGCATGCCTCGCCCCCGGGCTTCCGGAGTCTCGGCGGCGCCGCTCGGCTGTGGAAACCATGTCCGCAGGACCCCGGCAGGAGACGGCTGCTCTGTCAGCAGGTACAGGTGTGGCGGCCAGCGTGCAACCCTCGCCGGCCGAGGGGGTATCGGCGCGGGGCTTCTGACCGCGAGGGCCCGACGGTAGGGCGCGGTGGCGAGGCGCGATGGTTCCGTGAGGGGATCGAACACCAACTCGGGCAGTCGCCAGGTCTGGAGTACGGCGACTCCGGCGCCGCTCTGCCCTGCACGCGGCGGCGGCCCTTGGGAGGGGTGAAGCCTCAGTGCAGCCCCCGGACACTAGGATGTCTGCTGCCAGCCCACCCGCCAGGAGTCCGGCAACCGCGGCGTAAGGCAGAGCGGCGCCGGAGTCGCCGCACTCCATAGCGTGAGTGGATCGTGGAAGGCGGGCGGAGCGCCGGGCATTGCACAGCGCGATGGCTCAAGGCGCGGGGCAGGGGTCAGAAGCCACGGGGAGGCGGACCGAGGAATGGCAGCTTGGGTGGGTGTGCTGAGATGCCACTATACAACTGATTGAAAAAGATCCTCTGATGCACCACAAAAAGCCGCGGAGTGTGGGATAGAGGGTATGCCATACGCTCGGGGGGCCCTAAGGGAGTGCCCCGCTTCTGAAGGGTCCCCAGAGTGACCGCAAGGCGCTGCTCCGACCGCACTCGGAGCAGTCGTCATGCGTGCGGGGCGGCTTCGGCAGTTCCCACTCGCACCCCATCGTCCGCGGTTAGCGCTGGAACCCCGACCGGCGTGAGCCTGAGGAGCCAGGGAGCGAAGCTGGGCGAGGAGCCGCCGCCTTCCTCCCTTGCGTCCAGGGCAGGAGGAGACCGCGGCCCGCAAGGCGCTCACCGATGGCCCGCGCGACTCTCATGCGACCGGGTAGTGGTCCGCACACCCTACCCGGCCGCAACCGGCCTCACTCCGTGGCACCACCCTCCCGCCCCCCTGCCAGGCTAGGTCAGTGGCCACCAACTGCTTCACCACCAAGAGTCGCGTGCTGGCACGCGATAGTCGTGTGCTTGCACACGATACACCAAGCTACCAAGAGGCACCGAGAACTGCCTTACCACAGAGGCACAGAGGGCACAAAGAAGATTCAAGCTTAGGTTCTCTTGGTGTCTGAGTGCATCGTGCGCGAGCGCGTGACTATCATGTGCCCGCACGCGGCTTCCGATGGTGAGGTGATTCCTGGCCACTGGCTTGGCTCCGCTGGCCTCACACCATCTGCTTCTCACAGGCGCGGGACGCGTGCCGCGCTCCCCCAGCCCTGCAGGCCCTCGGCTTTCGGGCGAGTGCCTGGCAGGCGGAGGAGCTATAGGAGGCAGGGCGGGCGACGCCCGTAAGGGCGTGTGCCTTGCCCAGCGCAGACCATCGCCCGCGGCTGGCGGGGAGCCCCCCAGGCGTCCCGGAGGGGCGTCGGTCGCCCGGTGGGTGGGGCTAGAGGCGGGAGGGTGCTGGCTCCTGGGGAGGGGTGTAGGCCGGGAGGCGGCGCCAGAGGACGCCCTCTACTCCCACGCCGAGCAGTACCACGATGGCGCACAGGAGGTAGGGGGTCCGCAGGCCGCTGAGGTCTGCCGAGAAGCCTGCCAGGAGGGGGCCGAGGATGTAGGCGATGCCTACGATGGCCTCATGGATGCCGGAGTTCACGCCCCTCATGGCCGCCCCGTCGAGCCCGTAGTAGAGGCTGCAGGAGTAGGACAGACCTCGGCTGAGGCCCAATAGGGCGAAACCGAAGAGGATGGACGCCGAAACCGGCTGGACGGCGATGAGCCACAGGCCGCCGGCGGCCATCACCTGGGCGGCCACCAGTGGGCCCAGGCGGTAGTGCCAGCGGGACCAGCGGGAGAGGCCGGCGAAGGAGATCGCCTGCCACAGCACGGTGACGGACAGCAGAAGGCCGATCAGGCCATCGCTGAAGTGCAGGGTACGGCCCAGCTTGGGGAAGACGGTGCCGACGGCGGAGCCCGCGAACCAAAGGGTGAAGTTGGCGATCCAGGCCATCCGCAGGTAGCCCGCGCGCCGGCCGACGGAGAGCGTCTCGTGCGGGGAGACGTCGGGCCCCTCAGCATGGACGAAGGCGGGCATGCCGTGGCGAGTGCGCCAGGCGAGGTACAGCCCGTTGGCCCACACCAGCAGGGCGATGGTCCAGAGCGCCCATCGCGGCCCCAGCAGGGCGTAGTGGTACCCCGCAAGAGCCTGACCCCCCAGGATGCCCACGGTCCAGCCCACGTTGAA
>DASXUI010000145.1:0-5760 GCA_036504955.1 Armatimonadota bacterium | reverse complement strand
CACGCGGGCGACGGTCGGCTCGCGCTCCAGGTTCTCCTTGCTGAAGAGCGCCAGCACCTTCGCGGCCGTCGCGCTGGCCATGGAGACCGTGTCCGGGATGTCCCGGGGCGACTGGCACGCGCCCGCCAGGAACACGCCGGCCGTGTTCGTCTCCACCGGTCGCAGCTTCGGGTGCGCCTCGTTCAGGAAGCCATGGCGGTCGTAGGAGATGGAGAGCTTCTGTGCCAGCTCCTTGATGCCCGGCCGGGGCCGAACGGCCGTCGCCAGCACCACCATGTCCGCGTCCAGCGTCACCGGCTCGCCGCTCAGGGTGTCGAAGCCGAGCACCTTGATGACGTCGCCGTCCCGGTAGAGGCGGGAGACGCGGCCCCGCAGGTACTGGGCGCCGTCCTCCTCGATGGCGCGGCGGGTGAACTCCTCGTAGCCCTTGCCGGCCGCGCGCACGTCCATGTAGAAGACCGTCGCCTGACCGCCGTGCACCTTGTGGCGGTACAACATGGTGTGCTTCGCCACGTACATGCAGCAGATCTTGGAGCAGTACTCCATGCCCTTCGCGCGGTCGCGGGAGCCGACGCACTGCAGGAACACGATGCGCTTGGGCTCCTTGCCGTCCGAGGGACGCTGGATCCTTCCGCCGGTGGGGCCGGAGGCCGAGGCCAGGCGCTCGAACTGAAGGCCGTCGATCACGTCCGGGATGGTGCCGTAGCCGTACTCCCCGTAGCCCTGGACGTCCGGCGACTCCTGCTCCTTGCCGATGGTGTAGAGCTGGTAGCCGGTGGCGACCACGATTGCGCCCACCTGCTCCGTGACCAGCGCGTCCTCCTGCTCGAAGTCCACGGCCCCAATTGCGCACGCCTCGCTGCACTTGCCGCAGGCGTCCATCCGGCCCTTGGCGCGCGCCTTGAAGCGCATGCAGTTCGCGCGGTCGATGACCGGCATGTTGGGCACGGCCTGGGGGAAGGGCACGTAGACGGCGGTCCGCCTAGATAGCCCCTCGTCAAACTCGTTGGGCACCTTCTTGACCACGCAGGCCTTGGTGCACTCTCCGCAGCCGGTACACTTGGAGGTGTCGATGGAGCGGGCCTTCTGCCGGACGGTCACGCGGAAGTTGCCGATGTAGCCCTCGACGGACTCCACCTCGCTGAAGGTCATCAGGCGGATGCGCGGGTGCTGCGCGGCCTCCACCATGCGAGGCGTCAGGATGCACTGGGAGCAGTCCAGCGTAGGGAAGGTTTCAGAGAGCTGGCTCATGTGGCCGCCGATGGAGGGGTCCTTCTCCACAAGAATGACCTCGAAGCCGCCCTCCGCGATGTCCAGCGCGGCCTGAATGCCGGCGATGCCGCCGCCGATGACCAGCGCCCGGCGCTCCAGCGGGATGCGGATGGTGTCCAGCGGCAGGTTGCGCTTCACCTTCTCAACCATCAGCCGCACGAGGTCGATGGCCTTCGCGGTGGCCGCCTCGCGGTCTTCGTGGATCCAGGAGCACTGCTCGCGGATGTTGGCGATCTCGCAGAGGAAAGGGTTGAGGCCCGCCTGAGAGCAGACGCGTCGGAAGGTGCGCTCGTGCATGTGCGGCGAGCAGGAGGCCACCACCACGCCGGAGAGCCTATGCTCCTCGATAGCCTTCCGGATCAGGTTCTGGCCCGGCTCCGAGCACATGTACTTGGTCTCGGTGGAGTAGACCACGCCGGAGTGCTGGGACAGCGCCTCCGCGACCCGCTTCACGTCGACCGTTCGCGCGATGTTCTCGCCGCAGTGGCAGATGAAGACTCCCAGACGTGCCATCAGGCCACCTCCTGCGGGATCGCGGCCAGGCGAGTGGTGAGCTGGCGCGTGCTGATGAAGTGGCGCTCCAGGCCCAGCTCGCGGGCGGGCAGGCCCAGGGCCAGCCCCACCAGCTCCGTGAGGTAGAGCACGGGCACGGGCGCCTCCCCGCGCCGCACCAGCGCCTGCTGGCGGAAGTCCAGGTTGGAGTGGCACATGGGGCAAGCGACCACCAGCACCTCCGCCCCGGCCTGCCGTGCGTCGGTCAAGATCTCGCGGGTCAGCCGCAGCACGGAGGCGGTACGGGGCACGGAGAGCGAAGCGCCGCAGCACTGCGTCCGCAGGTTCCAGGCGATGGGCTCCGCGCCGAGCGCCTTCACCACTTCCTCCATGGAGCTGGGGTCCTCGGGGTCGTCGAAGTCGCAGACCTCCGCGGGGCGAAGCAGCAGACAGCCGTAGTAGCAGGCGACCTTCAGCCCCTTCAGGGGATGGGTAGCGCGTTGGCTGAGGGTGGAGCAGGCCCGCTGAAGCACCTCCACGATGTTTCGCACCGCCACCCCGTTGGCGAAAGGCCGGCCCAGCAGCTCCGGCATCCGGCCGGCCAGATCCGGGTCGGTAGCGACCTCGTGGCGCGCGCGGGCCAGGCGGTTGTAGCAGGCGGCGCAGGGGGCCAGCACCTCGTCATACCCGGCGGCTTCCGCCAGAGCCAGGTTTCGGGCCGGCAGCGCGATGGACAGCAGGTGGCTGGTCGCGTGGGCGGAGGTCGCTCCGCAGCAGGACCAGTCCTCTACCTCCTCCATCGGCCAGTCGAGGGCTTTGGCGACGGCCCGCAGGCTCTCGTCGAACTCCCGGCCCGTCCCGTGGAGGGAGCAGCCGGGGTAGTAGCCGAGCTTCATCAGCGGACCTCCTTGCCGGCAGCCTCACAGGCGGCGAAGATGCGTCGCACGTCGCCCGCCCCCCGGATGGGCTTCTCGGGCGGGCGGAGCTTGCCACGCGCCACCATCGGCGGGCCGGCCGCCGCGTCCTGGAACACCTCCCCGGAGCGCACCTTGTAGAAGGTCATGAAGGCCAGCTCGGACACCCGGCCACGGGACCGAATCTGGTCCAGGAAGGCCCGGTGGAAGGCGCCGATCTCCGGCGGCACGCCGGTGGACCGCGACTCCAGCAGCATCTCGCGCAGGGCGTCGATCACGCCAGCGGGGTCGCAGTCGTTGGGGCAGCGGGCGGTGCAGGTCTCGCAGCCGGCGCAGAGCCAGATCGACCTTGAGGACCACAGGTCCTCGCGCCGGTTCTGGCACACCAGTCGGAGCACGTCGTGGGGGCGGTGGCGGGTATCGGCCGCCAGAGGGCAGCCGGCGGAGCACTTGCCGCACTGGTAGCACCGGGCCGGGTTGTGGCCGGTGCGAAGCTTCAGCTCCTCGACCAGGGAGCGGTGGCCGTGGGCTGAGCTGTCCAGGGATTCATCAATGGCGGACGTGGCGCGACCCTCCTTCCGCGGGCAGACGCGGGGGAAAACCATGGTCCAAAGCGAGCTATCGTGAGCTAGCGCGTGACAAGTATGAGTGCCTCAGGAGCGGGCATAGGGCCGCGGCGGCAGTCGCCCCAAGGAGGAGGCTCCGCGAGGCCGCACGGAAGCCGGACCCGCAGGCACCGCTCAGGCGCGCCAAACGGCGCTTCTCGAAAGCAGTGAGTCCCTTCCAGGGGCAGGGGTCGCAATCGGCGTGCCTGCCGAGTCGGCAGGACGTCGTGGCGTCTCATCGTTGAGACGCTGACCCTTCTTGGCGAGGCCGCTAACCGCCTCGCGCTTCGTGCGACATCGCACAAACCGCGCGCCCCCGAAGCGCCCCGAGGGGCACGCCGAAGGCTACTCCTGACCCGCACGGACGCCTCCGCCGAAGCGAAGCCGCTCTCTACCCGCGCGCGCCTGTTCCCGTGGAGACACTACTGGAGGGTACTCTACCTGGGGATGGCACCACAATAAGTGTACCACGTCCGGCAAGCTTCCCCTTCTCCGCCAACAAGCGGAAGTTAGGCACGGGAGCGAGGGGTGCTGGGTGCTTGGGAATGTGTCGGACCTAAGCGGATTGGGACCTGTCGGACTTGTCGGACCTGTCGGACGGTGAGGGCCCTAGCCAGAGCCCGGTGCTCGGCGAACTGGACCTCAGAGACGAGGGCCGGGCTGCCTGCCCCCCTCTGGCATAAGAGTTCCACTACCAGGATGCACCTTGGGTCGAGGACCCCAGTCTGGCGGAGCTGGTCACTGAAGCCCTGGGGTAAGCTGCTGGACGCTTAGATGGACGCTTGGATGTACACTTGGCCCTGATCGTCCGACCGGTCAGACGGGTCCGACCGGTCCAATCCCCTGGGCGCTTCACCGGCTGCCGCCGCGTGGCCGCTGGGGGGTGTGTGCGCCAGAGGTGCCGGTACAGGTTCCCCTCTACCTACAGCCCACCCCTGCCATAACCTTGTGTACGGCCCCCTTTGCTCGGGACCCGGGCGGCGCCGCTCGAAGGTCCCTGCCGGAGGGAGGGAGAAGACCCAAGAAGCAGCCAAACGTGCCATCGACGGGTGTCCCGGCCGGAGGAAGCTGGTCGCCGGGGAGGTCAGTTCGGGATCTTATCCCAGGAAGGGGACGCGCCGTGGGTCAAAACACTGTCCGGGCGGAGCAGAGCCGCCTGTACTACATCGACAACCTGCGCTGGACGGTGATCGTGCTGGTGGTGCTGATGCACTCCGCCGTCACTTACAGCGGCATCGGGAGCTGGTACTACACGGAGGGCGCGCGCCTCAGCCCCCTCACTAAGCTGACCTTCCTTACTGGTCAGGCCGCCCTTCAGGCCTTCTTCATGGGGCTTCTGTTCCTGGTGGCCGGCTACTTCGTACCGGGCTCCTTCGGGCGCAAGGGAGCTGGGCGCTTTCTCAAGGACCGCTGCCTCCGCCTGGGGGTCCCCTCGCTCATCTACATGCTGGTGGTCCACCCCTTCACCGTCTACTGTCTGCTCATCCCCTTCCTCTACGGCTCACGGTCATCGCTGGGCGCCCTCTACGCGGACTACCTCCTCAGCCTGAAGGTGCTGAGCGGCACCGGCCCCCTCTGGTTCGCCGTGGCCTTGCTGGCCTTCAGCGCCGTCTACGCTGGAGCCCGGGCCGCTCGACCGAAGCTCGGCCTTCTGAAGCCGAGCGACCCGCCAGGGGATGCCGCGGTGCTAGGGCTGGTGCTCGCCATCACCGCTAGCGCCTTCCTGATACGAACGGTCCAGCCCATCGGGACCTCGGTTCTCAACATGCAGCTCTGCTTCTTCGCCCAGTACGTGCTGCTCTTCATCCTGGGCACCGAAGCCTACCGGAGGGACTGGCTGCGCCGGCTTCCCTACCGGCAGGGCGTGCGCTGGCTGACCTTGGCGCTGGTGGTCTGCGGCGTGACCTGGCTGCCGATGCTTCTCGGCACCGGCCCGAACGGCGAGCGCATGGACCGGGCCCTGGGGGGCTGGCACCTGGAGAGCGCCGCCTACTGCCTGTGGGAGTCCCTCTTCTGCGTGGGGGTGTGCCTGGGCCTGATCGTGCTCTACCGCGAACGCCTGAACCGGCAGGGCCCACTGGCAAAGCTGCTCTCCGACAACGCCTTCGCGGTGTACGTGTTCCACACGCCGGTACTGGTCGCGCTGGCCCTGGCCGCCCGCGGCATCGCCGCCCCCCCGCTGGTGAAATTCGCGCTCCTCAGCATGGCGGGGCTGCTCTGCAGCTTCGCCCTATGCCACCTTCTGCTGAGGCGCCTCCCGGGACTGAGGAGCGTGCTTTAGGGGCGGGTCGTGGGGTCGTTGGGTCGTGGGGGAAGGGCCTCAGCGGGTGAGGACGGTGCCGATGACGGGGCGGGTGCCCTGCGGCCGTCCGCCCGGCGGTGAATCGCCGGGCTCAGGGGCTCAATCCTCCTGGAAGGAGGGTTCTGGCCCCAAGGTGCACCCGTGGTTCAGAACCCCGGTTCAGCGGGATTGAGCC
>DASXUI010000144.1:0-2297 GCA_036504955.1 Armatimonadota bacterium | reverse complement strand
CCCAAACCTTGCCCCGCGCCGGGGGCTCCCCCTTCCTGTCCCAGGAGCCTGGCCCTTCGAGCGCGACCCAATGAACGTGGGGCGGAGCCGCTGCCGCCTTCGCGGATGCGTAGTATAACACTAATGACGAGGTGAACCCTTTGAACGTCTCCCCGCTGGAGCAAGCTGAGATCAAGGTTGGTAGCAGGTACGAGCTGGTGCTTCTGGCATCCAAGCGAGCCAAACAGCTTCAGGAGGGCGCCCCGCCCCTCATAAGAACTGCCGCCACCAATCCGCTGACCATCGCCATCGAGGAGATCGCTCAGGGGAAGGTGGGGCCGGGAGCGCCGGAACCGGAGATGCTCCCCATCGTCCCTCGAAGAGACGATGACCTGGATTCGGAGGGCATCGACGAGTCTATCCTGGCCGCGGGCGCGGCGGACGACCAGGAGTCAGAGGAAGAGTAGTTGGTCGGCAAAAGGGACTACTACGAGGTACTGGGGCTGCAGAGAGATGCCGCCCCGGAACAGGTGAAGCAGGCCTACAGGCGGCTGGCTCGGCAGTACCATCCGGACGTCAACCGTGACGACCACCATGCCGAGGAACGCTTCAAGGAGATTGGCGAAGCCTACGAGGTGCTGAGTGACGCCGAGAAGCGGCGCCGCTATGATGCCTATGGGCACGAGGGCCTGAACGGCCGTGCGGGCGGCTTCGGGGCCGATGTCGGCTTTGGCGATCTGCTGGAGATGGTCTTCGGCGGCCGGCCCGGGCGCACTTCCACAGGCGCCGCCGGAGAGGATGGCGCCGACCTCCGCGTGGACCTGGAGATCTCGCTGGCGGAGGCCGCGTCAGGCGTCTCGCGCAAGCTCACGGTCACCCGCCTCAGGTCCTGCGGCAGTTGCCACGGTACGGGCGCCAAGCCCGGCACCCCGGTGGATACGTGCCCAACCTGCCGAGGCCTGGGACAGGTGCGCCACACCCAGACCACCTTCCTGGGCTCCTTCTCCAGTGTCGCCCCCTGCCCCCGGTGCCGAGGCATCGGCAAGGTCGTCCAGGACCCCTGTGTGGAGTGCCAGGGGGAGGGACGATCCCGACAGCGAGACGAGCTCACGGTTGAGATACCGGCCGGCGCGGATACGGGAACCCGTCTCCGGCTAGTCGGACAGGGCGAAGCCGGCACCATGGGCGGCCGCACTGGCGACCTGTATGTGGTTGTGCAGGTGGCTGCTCACGAGCGGTTCGAGCGCCGGGGAACTGAGCTCGTGTGCGAGCAGCCGCTTTCCTTCGCGCAATCCGCGCTAGGCGCTACCCTGGAGGTCCCAACCCTCACCGGTACGGCGGTCCTCAGAGTGCCTCCTGGCACCCAGACGGGCACGGTACTGCGGATTCGAGACCAAGGAATGCCTGACGTCCGGGGGCGCGGCAAAGGAGACCTTCACGTGGTAGTGCGCGTTCAGACGCCCACCAACCTGAACGAGAAGCAGAAGCGACTCCTGGAGGAGCTAGCCGCGCTGAACGGTGAGAGCGTTGGCGCTCCCCCACCCGAGAAGGGCTTCCTGAACAAGATGAAGGAGAAGCTAGGGGGATAGCCTGCTTCCCGCCGCCCCTACTCGGCCGAGGGCCCTGGAGGACCGGCCAAGACGCCCCCTGCCGAGGCCCATCGTTCCGCCTGTCTGCCCCTCCCCCACCCCCACCAGTGGGCGCAAGATCCGGCACGCTCATGGCGGCATCGGCGGGCAGGAGCACAGCCGAGGTAAGCCCCGGTGGCGTCTAATCCCCGGTACACATGCGGCTCCCGCGCCTGGTGCCGGGTCGGCCCGCGGCTGCGGCGCACTGATTCCGCGTCCAGTGGGGCGCCAGAGCCACTCGCCGCTCAGTGGGCAGGACCCGTGGGGCATGCGAAGCAGGGACTCCGGCTGCTCCCACTGGGGGCTTCCGCCGGGCTACCGGGCGCTCGCGCCGCCGCCAGCCCGGCCAGACACCCCGGCTTATCGCCGGGCAGAGCCCCCTCTTGCCGTCATTGGGGCCGAGGACACGTTCCCCGTGCGCCGCCCCAGTTCCCAGAAGCACCCGGCAAGGCTGGCCTCTGCCTACTGAGGCAGGGCAGTGACGGTCCGCTTCTTGCGCGCTGCGGCACCCTGGAGACAGGATTACCCATTATAAGCACGCGCTTGGCACGTGCGGCTGGGCCGTCCTGCTGGAACGGCTCGTTGCCGGCTCGCGCTTGGTGTGGGCCAATAGACCCTATGATATAATGAAGCACGGTCGCCGTCAGCTCCCTCGGAGCCCCACGGCAAAGGAGTTCTTCCATGGTTCGC
>DASXUI010000143.1:0-7240 GCA_036504955.1 Armatimonadota bacterium | reverse complement strand
CGATCTCAGCCGGGGTCGTGTGCAGACTCAGCCCCGTGATGGTGCCGCGGGCCGAGCCGTGCCAGCCGGGGTTCCTCTCGCCAGCCAGGAAGGGCAGGACAGTGAGCCCGTGGCCGTCCGGCGCCAGCGCCCCAAGCTTCGCGTCCAGCTCGGCGCCCCACGGGATCCGGAGCGTGTCGCGCAGCCAGGCAGCGAGGTTGCCGCCGTTGCTCAGCGCGCCCCCGTAGAGGTAGCGGTTGGAATCAATCAGGTAGGCCCAGAGCCCCCAGGGCGGGCTCGGCACCCCCTCACACCTCACCCACCTCAGAGCGCCGCTGGTGCCGACCATCAGCGCGGCACGGCTGCTGGAGGTGGCTCCGCACCCCAGGTTGCTCGCGGCGCCATCGCCAAGGGCGGGGTACCACGGCACCTTCGCCAACTCCGGCCAGCGGGCTGACGCCTCCGGTGTGAGCCCAACGCTCGGCTCGGAGGGCTCCACAAGAGGTGCAAGCTGGTCGGGGCTCAGACCACAGGCGGCCAGCACCTGAGAGTCCCAAGCACGCTGTCGCAGGTCCAGCAGGCCGGTCCCCGAGGCCATCGACACACTGCAGGCCAGGCGGCCGTGCGTACGCAGCCCCAGGTACTCACCGATGGAGACCCACCTGGCTTCCGCCAGTTGGGGCTGCGTCTCCCGGACCCAGGCCATCTTCGCCGGGACGTAGCTGGGATGCAGGACACACCCGGTTCGGCCATGAACCGCGTGCTCGTCCAGAGCACCCTTCAGTCCCTCCGCCTGAGCGGCACTCCGAGTGTCGGACCACATCAGCAGGGGGCCCAAGGGGCGGCCCGAGGCGTCCAGCGGCAATACGCTGTGCCAGAAGGTACAGGCAGCCACCCCCACGACTTCACGGCGCAGCTCTCTCGCCTTCGCCAGCGCCCCGTCCAGGCACCGGAAGGCCCTCTCCAGGACGGCATCGGGGTCCAAGGTGGAGCCACCGTCCGGCGTGGTGTCCGGCGCATGCTCTTCGGAAGCGGCCACCTCGGGGATGAGGCGTCCATGGGTGTCGTACCCCAGGACACGGACGGACGAGGTACCGATGTCGAGGGAGAGAACGCAGGGGGTAGCAGAAGGTCTGGGCATGGCTCTGACTTCTCAGGGCCGGCGGCCGCGTCCTGCCGAGACAGCCCGGCGCGCGGGGGGATGGAGCCGAGTGGCCGGTGTGCGGCGTGGGCCGACGCGGGTCGCGGGCAGACGCGTTTGGGGTCGAGTTCCGCCGTCTCTCGCGGGATTCGGCAAGGATGGCCACGGTGACGCCCCGGCCTACGCGCGGCGTCGAGGAGCGCTCCCGGGCCGCGGCACAACCTGATCACGCAAGCCCCCAACTGCCATAATGTGCCTGAGGCTGTCCGTTCCACCCTCAGGAGACAACCACCCATGATGCCCACCGGATCTCGGCGCCGCCCTCTGTACCTTCTCGTTCCAGTGCTCGCGGCACTGGCATCCGGGCTGGGGGGACCGAAGGCGCAGGCACAGCCGGGAGCCCGACTCGAGGCCGTCTATCCCGCCGGGGGCCGGCGCGGGGAATCGGTGGCCGTCACCTTCTCCGGGCGAGGGCTGCAGGAGGTACGGGGGATTCTGTTCAGTGGCTCCGGGGTGGCCGGCGAGGTCCAGAAGGCCAGCCAGGTGAAGGTCACCGGCGAGGGGGTCTCGGCGTCGCTGGCCGGCAGCACGGCGGTTCAGGTGCGGGTCACGGTGGCCCGAGACGCCGCTCTGGGACCTCGCGAGGTGCGGCTGGTCACCGGCCAGGGCGTCACGGACGCGCGCTTCTTCGAGGTGGGCGACCTTCCGGAGTGGACGCGGCCCGCCAGCCCCACCGAGGGCACGAAGTCGCTGACGCTGCCGATGACCGTGAACGGGCGCTTCCTGGAGGAGGACGAGACCCACTCCTACTCCTTCCAGGGGGTGGAGGGGCAGCACCTCATCTTCGACGTCAAGGCGGAGCGGCTAGGCTCCTCGGCGGACCTGAGCGCCGCCATCATGGACTCCACCGGCAAGGAGGTCGCCTCCGCCACGGATACGGTCGGGCTGGACCCTCTCATCAGCTTCACGGTGCCGGCCAGCGGCAGCTACACACTTCAGCTCAAGGAGACCGGGGGCCACGCGGGCCAGGGACATCTCTACAGAGTCGTGGCCGGGGCCCTCCCCTACATCCAGTCCGCCTTCCCCCAGGGCGGGCAGCGGGGCACGAGCGTGGAGGTGACCCTGGGCGGCGTGAACCTGAACGGCACTAGCGCGGTCACTCGCGTAGACATCGCCGCCGACGCGCCACTCGGCAACCGGCTGCTCCAGGTCTCCACGCCCTACGGCCCCTCCAATGCCTGGCCCTTCCTCATCGGCGACCTGCCGGAGGTGCTCGCGACCCCCAGGGCTGCCGGCGAGCCGCCGCAGGCCGTGGCGGTGCCCATCGTGGTGAACGGCCGGATCTTGCAGCCCAAGGAGTCGCACCTGTTCCGCTTCACTCCCCGTGCCGGCGAGACCCTGATCTTCGAGGTGATGGCCCGGCGCCTGGGATCACCCCTCGACTCGCTGCTCATTATGGAGGACGGCAAGGGTCAGGAGCTGGCTCGAAACGATGACTTCGGGAGCAAGGACTCAGAGATCCGCTACACCTTCCCCACGCCCGCCGGCACGCAGCCGGGGGCATCGCTGGGCGAGTACCGGGTGCGGATCCAGGACGCCGTGGGCCGGGGCGGGCCGGATTTCAACTACCGCCTCAGCCTGCGCCGCCCAAGCCCCGACTTCCGACTGGAGGTCACCCAGGACCGCCTGGCGGTTCCGGCGGGCGGCAAGTACCCCCTCGAGGTGAAGGTCACCCGGATCGACGGATTCGAGGGACCGGTCGGCGTGGAGGCCTCGGGGCTCCCCGCCGGGGTTACCGCGATGCCCCTCACCCTTCAGGCGGGGGAGAGCAGCGGGTGGCTTACACTGGCGGCGGACGCCAATGCCCCGCGGTCCGCGGATGCCTTCACGGTTCAGGGCCTGGCGCAGGTGGGCGGCACTACCATCAAGCATCCGGCCCCCGCGGCCATGGCGATCACCAGGGACAATGACTCGCTGGGTGAGCTTCGGCTCACGACGGAGCATCCCGTGCTGGCGGTCGTGGACCCGCCGCCCTTCTCTCTCGAGGCCCCCTCTGCTCAGGTCTCGCTGCGCCAAAGGGGACAGGTTCAGGTGCTGATCCGGGCCAAGCGCAAGGAGGACTTCTCCGGTCCCATCCGGCTGGGGCTTGCCGCGCCTCCGGAGGGCATCGTGGTTGCCGGCGGCTCCGAAATCCGCGCCGGCGAGAACCAGGGACTGCTGACGCTGCTGGCTTCCGACCTCGCGGCGGCGGGCCCGACGAACCTGAAGCTTCAGGGCACGGCGCTGCTGGGCTCCCAGGAGATGGTTGAGCCGGGCGGCGTGCTGGCCATGAGCGTAGTGGAAGCCCCCGGCTTCCGGCTGAAGGCCACCCCGGGCGAGCTCTCCCTGGTGCCGCAGGGCTCGGGGGAGGTCAGCCTGGAGGTCGAGAGGGTGGCAGGCTTCACCGGTGACGTCAACGTGAGCCCGGTGGAGGTGGCTGGGGTGAAGGCCCCAACGGTGATCGTGCCTTCGGGCGCGACCTCCGCCAAGCTGCCGATCTCCGCGCTTGACAGCCTGAAGCCAGGCGCCACCATCCCGCTGAAGCTGGAGGCGACCGCCCACACGGGAACCGAGGCCATCACCCGCATCGCCACTGTGACCCTGAAGGTTCTTGAGCCGCCGGACTTCGCCGTGAGTGTTGGCCCCGACCGCGTGACGCTCCAGCCCGGCCAGACCCGCACGCTGACGGTCACCCTGGCTCGCAAGGGCGGCTACGCGGGGCCGGTGAGCCTCGCCTTCTCCATGCCGCCGATCAAGGGAGTGACCCTTCAAGTTCCCGCTCTGGGCGCGGGGGAGACCAGTGGAACCGTGACGATTACGGCCGCCGGGGACGCCGCGCCGACGGTCGTGCAGGGCGTGTCCATCTGGGGCACCGCGGTGCTTCAGGGGAAGCCCGTCACCCGCGAGGCGCCGACCAAGCTGACGCTGGAGGTTGAGAAGAAGCCGGAGCCGGTCCCACCCCCGGAGCCGCCCAAGACGACGCAGCCCGCTACCAAGGCGTCCGGCAAGGAGCACCCACCCTTGCAGCCTCCCCCGGCCGTGCGCCCGACCCGCCAGGGCCCTGCCAGGACTCCAGCCAAGGAGATCAGCACTCTCGTGGTGCCGCCCCCCAAGGGCGGGGCCAAGGCCACGCCGAAGCCCCTGCCGGTGGTGAGACCCTCCGGCAAGACGCAGCTTCAGGTTCGGCCCGCGATGGTTAACACTGAGGTCCTGGGGCCCCCTACGCCGGCGTCGGCCAAAGCACGCCGCCGCGCGCCAGCCCGCGCCCGAACGCGACGGTCCGCCACGACGCCGGTCCGCCGTGTATCGCCCAGAAGAAAATCGCCAAGGTCGCCCGTCCGCGTGCGGGAGATCCGGGGCCCGCGAACTAAGCCGTCACGCCTGACTGGCCACCCCTCGCGCCTCCGCCGGGCCACACCAGCGGCAGCACGCAAGACCCGCCGCACGAGGAAGCCTGTCTACAGGGCGCCGGGGTAAGCGCGGGTCGTTGGGTCGTTGGGGAAGGGCCTCGGAGGGTGTGCTTTCGTCCCTTAGGTCCCTTGGG
Organism: Armatimonadota bacterium; assembly: GCA_036504955.1. Taxonomy (GTDB): domain Bacteria; phylum Armatimonadota; class DTGP01; order DTGP01; family DASXUI01; genus DASXUI01. Next base: position 2,537 of record DASXUI010000143.1, on the reverse strand, counting down.
TCCCTTACGTCTCTCTGCTGAAGGGACCCAAGGGACCTAAGGGACCGAAGGGACCTAAGAAGCTCATGGTGGATCCTCTGAGGTCCTTCTCCTACGACCCTACGATCCTACGACCCTACGGCCCATCGGTGCAGGGTGCCAGGGGCTCTGGGGCTCCGCTGGCGTTGTCGTTGAAGTCGTTGACCTTTCGGTTGCCGACCAGGGAGGCGCCTTGGCGGCTGTCTCGGGCCCAGAGGACTTTGGGGCGGATCGTTTGGGAGAAGGTCATCCACTTGGCGTGGCCGTCCACGAAGATGTAGACGCTGCCGCCGCCGTGCCGCTGCTTCTCCAGGGAGTGCTCACCGCCGTAGGGGGGCATGGCGTCCTGGGGGAAGTCCATGTGCCAGTCGGCCACGCCGCTGCGCTTCTCGCAGACGGAGATGACCTCGGCGGGCTCGGCGATGTCCGAGAGGGCCGTCGCGGTGCCTGAGGCGTTCTGGCCCTGGTCGCCCTGGCTGATGACCTGCGCGTTGGGGATGTAGCTCCGCCGCTCCTTCCGAGTGCCGCCGGTGGGCAGCTTCAGCATCATGATGCCCGCCGGGCACGGGTCGGTGGGGCAGACCCACACGGCCTCATCCTTCAGCAAGCTCGTAAGGGCCTGCCGGAAGTAGTTCTGGTTGGGGTTTTCGTTGTGCCAGTAGCCGGGCAGGATGCCGTCCCACTGGTCGACGTACTGCATCTGGGCGAGCCCGATCTGCTTGGTGTTGTTCAGGCAGGCGGAGCGCCGCGCGGACTCCTTGGCCTTCACGAAGACGGGGAAGAGGAGTGCGGCCAGAATGGCGATGATGGCGATCACCACCAGCAGCTCGATCAGGGTGAAACCACTTCGGTGGATCCTGCCGCTCATGGTCGACTCCTCGCTTCCAAGGGCTGCTTTACAGTGCGCGCGCGAACCCTTATAATGAGCTTGCCCCTCTGGGGCTCCTCGTGGTGGGCGCTTGGCTCAGGGGGAGAGCGCTTCCTTGACACGGAAGAGGTCACAGGTTCAAATCCTGTAGCGCCCACCATCTTTCCTCGTAGTGCGTTCAGCTTCCGATAGCCTCGGCGTTCCGCATCCGCTCGTCACCCTTCAGACGCAATACCGGTGCAAACTCGCGCTTGTCGGATCTAGCCTTTTGCTCAGTACTTCCCGGTCACCTGGCAGATCCACTTGTGGATGGAGTGGAAGGTGAAGCCGGGGGTGACGTACATCACCGCGCAGGCGCCGGTCTCCACCCTCAGGCCGCGACTGGCCGCCAGGGCCAGGGCCTCCGGAGTCTCCGTGCCATCGTGGAACCACAGGCCGCGGACCCCCGCGTCGGCGGCACGCCCCACCCAGGCGAGGACCTCGTCTTTGGGAAGCTCCAGCACGGCGGCCTCCACGGGCGCGGGCAGGGCCGATAGGTCCGGGTAGGCGGGATCGCCGCCGATCTCCCGCGCGCCCGGGTCCACCGCGTAGACCGTCTTGCCGAGCGACTTCAGGCCTCGATAGGTGAAGAGCGGGAAGTGCCGCTTGCTGCCCGTGTGGCCGATGACGGCGTAGCTGCCCTGCTCCCAGAACTGCTCCCTGCTGGAGGGTGTCCTCTTCGCTGAGTCCTCCATCCTTGCTGCACCTCCTCCGAAGATCCCGCGTGGCTGAGTGTCCCCGCGGCGCCGTTGGTCAGGAGCCTCCCAGGCAACGAGTCGCCGTAGGGGGACCGTCGTCGATCCCTTCAGCCAGTAGGGGGCAAGCACCTCTAGACGGCTGACGCACCCTTCGCTGGGGCGTCGTGCGCCGCGGGGGCGTCCGCGGGCCGCTCACGGGCAAGGCGGTCCGGGGGAAGGGACGACAGCAGCGCGCCGGGCCCACTGGGAGCGTAGACCCCCAGTCGCGGCGCAGTCCCTGACATGCTCACACGGCCGCACGTTAGAGGGCACGCTGAATGGGAGATTCCTGTCAGCTTTGTGTCAGGTGATGCCGTTATGATTCAGTAACTCGACCGCAAGTCAAGGGGGGCCCGCCACCAGGCCCAGCTCCCCATGGGAGACTGCCGGCAGCACGGGCAGCGCCATCCGGATCAGGCGTTCCCAAAGCCAGGCAACGCACCGCGAGCTCGCGAGGACACGGCTGGTCCAGGGCCGCATACGTCTCGTGCGCTGCTTAAGTTGGGTGCGGGCCATGGGTTGGCGGATCTTGCGAGTCGAGGGCGTGGTGGGACCCCAAACTGGGGGCCATAGTGGGGCACCACCGCGTCCGGCACCACAAGGCGATCGTGTGGCTGATCCCGGTCCGGGCTCCACGCATCGCTACTCCTGCTGCTCGATGAGGAAGAGAGGCGTATCCCTTGAAGAGAACAGTGCTCGCAACGCTAGCCCTGGCCGGCAGTCTGTTGATCTCCGGCCTGGCCAGCGCTCAGACCGCCACGGTGGCGGCGGGCCCGAAGCTGACCGTGCCGCCCTCCGGCGCGGCCAACGTCTGGAACGTGACCCTCACCAACGCGGGGGGCAACGTCTGGGACGTGACCGCCAAGGCCGCTAGC
>DASXUI010000142.1:0-5987 GCA_036504955.1 Armatimonadota bacterium | reverse complement strand
TGGCCGGCGCACTCGGTCGCCCGCTCCCACCTGGGCCAGGCCCAGCTCCGAGTAGCCCAGGATCGCCGTCAGCAGGTTGTTGAAGTCGTGCGCCACGCCCCCGGCAAGCTGGCCGATGGCCTCCATCTTGCGGGCCTGCGAGAGCTGCTCCTCCAGCCGCCTTGCCTCGGTCACGTCGGTGGTGACGCCCAGGAGCGCGGTGACGGCGCCCGAGGCGCCTCGCACCCCCTGGGCCGTGACTGAGAAGACCCGTGAAGCGCCGTTTTCAAGGGTCAGGCGGTAGTCCCCTATGGAGGGCGGGCCTCCTTCCCGAAGCGCCTCGCACGCGGCCCTGAAGGCGGCTGTGTCCCCGGGATGGACACGGGCGATGTACTCATCGAAGGTATAAGGCGGCAGCTCGTCGGGTCTGCCGTGGAGCTGATAGCACCCCTCGGACCAGATCATGTGGTCCTCGACCAGGTCCCAATGCCAGGTACCCAGGCGCCCGACCCGTTCCGCCGCCGCGAGCCGTGACTGCGTTGCCAGCAGGGCGGAGGAACGAACCCTCAGCGCTCCGTGCAGCGACCAGTTCCACAGGGCCAGCAGGGCGGCAACCCCGCAAAGCCCCACCAGCCAGCGCAGCAGGGAACGAAGGCTCTCCCCCGACCCAAAGAAGCCCTCGCCGAACCAGCGCCCCTCGAGTCGGCTCAACTCGCCCTTGGCGCGCAGCGACTGCAGACCCTGGTCGATCGCGCTCAGCAACTCCCGGTCCCCCCTCCTCACGGCCACGCAGTAGGGCGCGGTGAACAGGTCGGGACCCACGGCCTTAACCTTGCTACCGTATCCCGCGAGCCGGGCCGCGTTCAGTCCGGCCTCGAGGTCCCCCACGTAGGCGCTGGCATCGCCTACGGCCAGGGCTCTGACGGCCGACGGAAGATCCGGGTACTCGCGGAGCCGGATCCTGGGGTAGTTGCTACGCAGGTAGACGGTTGAGGCATCGTCCCGCTGGACAGCAACCAGGGGCCCATCCTGGAGCTCCTCGGGAGTGGAAAGATGGAGTACGTCGCGGGGCACGAAGATCCGCGAGCGGACGGTGCAGAGGTGAGTGGAGAAGTCCAGCACTGGGCGGCGGCTGGGGATGTCGTAGACCCCCACCAACAGGTCGGCGCGCCCGTGGATCGTGTCGGCCAAGGCTGAGGGCCAGGCCGTGCAGACCAACCGCAGTTCGACGCCAAGCTCCCGGGACAGCAGGCGGCACAGGTCTACCAGGTAGCCCTTCGGCGGGTGCCCCCGGGAGGAGACCCAGGGCGCGAAGTCGTTCTCTGCCCGGCAGAGGAGGTAAGGCGAGGAGGCGGAGTTCCGCGCGGCCACTCGGTGGGCGGCCTGGCGAGCGGCCTCCAGGCCCGGAGCCGGGCGATCCGGGGCGATGTGGAGCACCGCCGTCAGCAGGGCCAGCAGCCCCAGAAGGGCGTACAGGGCAAACCGCGACCGGATCTCGGCCCTAAGGCTTCCCATAGGCTCGGTCTCAGGGGGCGCTGCCGCGGGGGCGCCAGCGTCCCAAGGGCAAGGTCAGGGGCGTTCGGCTCAGAGCGGTTCCCTCCATCCGCGGAAGCGCTCAAAGGTCTGTCTGGTGGTCGCCCAGCCTAGCGCGGCCATCTGAGAGAGGCAGGCAGGCGGCATCCGCCGCCGGAGGCCAAGGTACCGTGCTCCATTCGATCCGCGCCCCTCGCGAGGAGGATTCGTAGAGAGGTGCGCGCCGCACCGGACGGCCGCGTTCCACCAATCCCTTGACAGGCGTTGCCGCTCAGACCGCTCAGCATATTCCGTGCCAAGCAAGGCGCTGAGGGGGTAGTGCGTGGCCCGGCGGACGCGGCGTTGACTGGCGGGGCCCGCCGCGATTGGGTGAGCACACCGGGAGTGACAGACCTGTGGGTAGAGCTGACACCCCCCGCGTGGGAGAGCGGAGGAACGGGCACGCGCTCTGAGCACGCCACGGGTCAGGCCTGGACCCCTCGCCCAGCGCCTGACCAACGCGGACTCGCCGAGACGGAGGCCGTCCGCGCGACCTTGCCCTAGCCGCCCGGCGCTGGGAGGGGAGAAGCTGGGTAGGCCTGCCAATGCCAGCCCGGGTAGTCTGCTGAGTACCCGTTCCTGGAGCTAGGGCCCCGGCACGCGACCGGCGCCCCACTTCAGCACCAGCAGAGTGGCGTCGTCGTCCTGATCTTCAGGAAGGCCCGCCGCTCGAAGAAGGTGCTCACAGGTAGCGTCGGCCGTCAGGTCTGGGGCCCCAAGCATGGCTGCTTCCAGCCGGTCGAGGATCAGCCGCTTCGGTCCGCGGGGCCTCCCGCCTCCACTCTGGGTCCGCGGCGACTGAGGCCGCCTTTCGGCAACGCCGTCTGTCATCAGGACGAGGCGATCACCCGGCTTCAGCTCCAGGTGCCGCTCCTCGTAGGTGGCGGTGGGTATGAGGCCGAGGGGGAGCCCCGTGGTCTCGCCCTCCACGACGTCTCGGGCACCCCCTCGGCTGAGCAGGAGCGGCACGTGACCCGCGCTTCCGTAGGCAACCTGGCCGCTGCCCAAGTTCACCCGGCAGTACAGGAAGGTGATGAACATCTCCTCAGGCGTGTCTGGGCATAGGTCCCGGTTCAGGCGCTCAAGGAGCCGCGGTATGGGCAGGTGGTGGGCGTAGCTGATGGATCGCCGCAGGCCGGCAAGCAGCAGGGCCGCCGCCAGGCCCTTGCCCCTGACGTCCGCGATCGCCAACTCAAGGTCACTGCTGGATGTGACGTCTACGTGGTAGAAGTCGCCGCCCACGGAGTGCTCCGGCATGAACCGTGACGCCAGATCGCATCCCTCGATCTGGGGAAGCGACCTCGGGAGCAGCGCCTGCTGCACGTCGGCGGCAAAGGCAAGGTCTTCCTCGTGCTGCCTGTCCCGATCCTCCGCGTTGGCTCGGGCGGCTTGTTCGGCTTGCCGCCGCAGCGTCTCGGACTGCCAGAGCTCCATCAGCCGTCCGCAGACCAGCCCCACCAGAAAGAGGTACGGCAGCGTCCCGAGCGCGTCGTCCACATCGGAGGCCGTGGCCCACCACGTGCGTTGGGCCAGCTCCGCTAGGAGGGCGCCGCCTCCCGCTCCGGTAGCGATGAGAAGCGCTCCACGGGTGCTCTGGGTGACGGCGGCAAGGACCACATCGATGTAGTAGAGCCCGAAGTAAGCGCTCGACAGGCCTCCGCTCCAGTGAACCAGTAGGGTGGTGAAGCCAAGGCCGACGAGGGGGTCATGCCTGCGGACGGGGCGCGTGCTCCTTCCCAGAGCGACCGCGTAGTAAAGGCATGCCGCCACCAGTACAAGGGAGATAGCGAGCGGGTTCACGAAGCGCCGGTGCGGAACCGCGAGGCTGAGGGCGATGGGCCCCAGGAGGCCCGTCCTAAGCCGCAGAACCCAGCGATGAAGATACCACTCGTCCGAGCTGGGCCCTGGCCCCGAGGCCGCACCCTTCACGTGATCGACAGTCTGCATCCGCGCCTCCCCTAGGGTCTGCCTGCATTGGGCCCTCCATCGCGGATACGCTCTGCCTCCGGCCTGTTGGGCAGCGCCGCGTGTCGCCTGAACCTTCGGACGGGGGCGCTGGCGGGTGGTTGCGTGGCAGGTCTCCCGGAGTCGCCAGGGGAGCCAGGGCAGCAGCGCCGGTGGTGGCCGACCCCGCACGGATCCGTCGAACTGGAACGGGGGCTACGCCGGGGGAGGACGCATCTTGCCCAAGGGCACTCGGTGGCGCCTCTGCCTTGACTAGATAGACAGAGCGATCAGGCGTGGAGGTCCCCCGGGCCAAGCGCCGCTCCCGGGGAATGTGCTGCTACCGGGCAACGGCGCGCCGAGGCGGCCGCCCTGCCTATCTGCTTGTCCGGAGACTGCCCCGGCACTCGGAGTGAATCCCGCCGATGACCATCGCTCTGCTCACTCTCCTCCTCTGGGTTGGAGCGCTGGGAGCCGGGATGCTGGGGGCTCTCACCGGGCTCGGCGGCGGCGTGGTCATCGTGCCGCTGCTGACCCTCGTGTTCCACGTCGACATCCACTACGCCATCGGCGCCTCCTTGGTGTCGGTCATCGCCACGTCCTCCGGCGCCGCCGCTGCCTTCGTGAGGGAAGGCTACTCCAACATCCGCATCGGCATGTTTCTGGAGGTGGCGACTACTGTAGGAGCCCTGGCAGGGGCTTTCGTCGCCCCGTGGGTCTCACCCAGCGCGACGGCCGTCGTCTTTGGTCTGGTGCTCCTTCACTCCGTCTACACCTCCACCCATCCGCCGGAGGCGACCCCGGACGCACCCCAGGATCCGCTTGCCACCCGCCTCAGGATGAACGGCTCCTACCCTTCGGCGGAGGGGCCCCGCAGCTACAACGTCCGGGGCGTGCCGGGCGGCGCCGCGCTGATGTTCGTCGCCGGCGCCCTGTCCGGCCTCTTGGGCATCGGCTCCGGCGCCGTGAAGGTCCTGGCCATGGATCAGGTGATGCGCATCCCCTTCAAGGTCTCCACCACCACCAGCAACTTCATGATTGGCGTCACCGCCGCGGCCAGCGCGGGGGTGTACCTGGGACGAGGCTACGTGGACCCCGGCCTCGCCATGCCGGTGATGCTGGGGGTGCTCATCGGGTCCATGGTGGGGGCGCGGGTTCTTGCTCGCGCGCGGACCCACGTGCTTCGCACCGTCTTCGCCGTGGTCATCCTAGTTCTGGCGGTCGAGATGATCTTCAACGGACTCACGGGGAGGATCTGAGATGCGCGGGCCCAGACCACCAGTGACGGACGAGCAGATGGAGCAGCTCATCGGTGGACTGCTGAGGGCGGGGGTGCTTCTGGCGTCAGCCGTCGTCGCCGTTGGCGCCGCCATCTACCTCGCCAGGCATGGCGCCGAGGCTCCACGGTACGGCACCTTCCGAGGAGAGCCGGACGATCTACGGCACCTGTCCGGTATCCTCCGCTCCGCGACGGCACTGCATGGACGCGGCCTCATCCAACTTGGCCTGGTGCTTCTGATCGCGACCCCCATCGCCCGCGTGAGCCTGGCCTTGTACGGCTTCGCCCGTCAGCGCGACCGAACCTACGTGGCCGTCACCCTCTGCGTGCTGGGGGTGCTGGCCTACAGCCTCTTCGGGAGCCACTAAGGCTCCCCACGACCCAACAACCGGCCACCCATCCGCACACGGGGAAGGCGGCACGTTGCTGAGCCATCCGCGGACGGAGGGAATCAGCGCGAGGAGCGGTCGTCTCTACCAGTGACGGTTACCAGGCAGGTGGCGCCAGGCTGCCCGTGGACCCGGGCGGGGCAAGGGTCAAGCTCGAACCACGCCGGGCGATCACTTGCCGAGGGTGTAACAGGCTTTGAGTGGAGGCGACGATGATGAGGAGCACTTACCGAATAGGGCTTGCTGCCGTAGTGGCAGGCACCCTAGTTCTAGGTCTGCCGGTTCTGGCGCAGCGCAGCCGGGCAGCAGCGACTCCCGCTGCCCCCAGCCAGGCGGTGACGTGTCCCTTGTGGGGACAGGGCGGCGGCACTGGCACGGGCGGATGGTGGAGCCGGGCGCAGCCCAAGGCAGGGCTGTCCGCGGTTGAGCGGCAGCGCGTCACGACCCAGATTGCCCACGTCAAGGACCTACACGAACAGCTTCGCGCCGCCCGCCTGAAGGGCGCGGACGCCACGACGATCGCCTCCCTGGTGAAGCAGGTACAGGCCTCTCACGTGGAGCTGTGGGCGATGCGTGACAACCTCTCACTCACGGCCGGAGCTGGCGCGGGCGCCGGGGCTGGGCTCAGAATGGGTGCGGGCCGCGGCATGGGCCGGGGCGTGGGTGCCGGACGCGGCGCGGGCTGGGGTATGGGCCGAGGAGCGGGTCGTGGAATGGGCGCGGGCCGCGGCATGGGTGCCGGTGCAGGATGCCCCTTCGGCGGGCCGGGCAACAACCCCGACTGCCCGCTTCTGAAGAACCAGTAGGTTGTCCGGCGGGGTGCC
>DASXUI010000141.1:0-7788 GCA_036504955.1 Armatimonadota bacterium | reverse complement strand
TGCGAGCGCTCCAGCACGGTGCCTTCCAGCAGAACCGGCAGCTCGCTCTGCCTCAGGAGTGAGCCCACCATTCCCCGGCTCTGCTCCGCCGTCAGCTCTCGAAGGCGGACCTCCAGGTACCGTTCGGGCCGAACGGCTCGCGCTTCGTGGGCTACAGACCAACAGGCGTGGGACGGGTCAGGGCGGAAGGTGCAGAGCAGCAAGACGGGGCACTCGTGCGCGGACTGGTTCAGCAGCCGCAGAAGCTCCAGGGATAGCTCGTCGGCCCAGTGCAGGTCCTCCAGCACCAACACCAGCGGCCGGGAGCTGGCCAGGGCCAGCAGGAGGTCCCGCAGCGCCTCCAGCGTGCGCCGGCGCACCAGGCCCGCCTCCAGGCCTTGTAGACGGTTGGCCCACTCAGGGGGGAGGGGGACTCCCAGCAGGTTCGCGACCAGGGTCTGAACCTCGGGCACCCGATGCCCGGCGAGGAAGCCCATGGACTCCACCTGGGCCACCAGTGCCGCGACCTTGTCGGCGGATCCCTCCTCATTCGACTCCAGGTGCAGCAGGTCGCGCAGCAGGTCCACGAATGGCCCGTAGCCGGTGCCCCGAGTGAGCTCCAGGCATCGGCCCTCCAGCCAGAGCGCCGCTGGCTCCAGGGAGCGCAGTTCCGCCAGCAGGCGAGACTTGCCCAGGCCGGCATCGCCCACCACGCAAGCCAGGCGTCCTCTGCCCGCCAGCGCCTCCCGAAGCTGCAATCGGAGCGCCTCGATCTCCTCGTCGCGCCCCACCAGTTCCGCTCGAAGCCCGGGCAGCCCGCGGGCCTTCTCCGGCCTGGGAAGCGCCTCCTCCACCCGGTAAGCCTTCACCGGAGCCTCGTAGCCCTTCAGCGTGACGGTGCACGGCTCGAAGCGGAAGGCGCGCTGGGTGTGACGGTAGGTGCTCTCTCCCACCAGGATCTCGCCGGGTTCCGAGGCGCCTTGCAGCCGGGAGGCCAGGTTCACCGCGGGGCCCATCACCGTGCTTCTGCGCCAACCGCCGGAGCCCACGCGCCCGGCGTAGACCTCGCCCGTGTTGATGCCCAGGCGGATCCGGAAGCCGAGTTTGGCGGCGGCCCCCCGCATCTCCTCCGCCGCCCAGAGCGCCCGCTCGGGGTCGCTCTCGTGCGACCAGGGTACGCCGAAAACCGCGAGCACGCCGTCACCCAGGAAGGTGCACAGCCGGCCCTCGTAGCGGTGAATCGCCGCCTCCATGGCGCGGAACAGGGGGTCCACCAGCGCCATCGTGTCCTCCGCCTCGAGGTTTCGGGTGGTCTCCACGAAACGGCACATGTCGGCAAAGAGGACGGTGGCGATGCGGTTCTCGCCCAGCGGGGCCGAGAGCGGGGAGTCGACCGGCGCGCCGCAGTGGCGGCACAGGGGCTCCTGGGGAGCCAGGGGTTCCTGGCACCGGGGGCAGCGCCCAGCAAGCGCTCCTCCGCACTGGCCGCAGAAACGAGAGGTATTCGGGTTATCTACGAGGCATTGGGGACAGACCATGCGCGCGCGCCGTGCGGGTCCTTCGGGAGCTTCCGGGTAGAGTAGCTTGGAGGCACGGGGCGTCGGAGTGCCCCGAATAACGTACCTCTCGGGAGGTATGGCTGTCAACCAACCTGCGGCATAGGCAAGGGCGGGCAAGCTGAGTGATGAGTGCTGGGCCGGCCGCCAGCTACTACCTCACCACCAAGGCACCAAGAAGGGCCAGGAAGACACCACCACAGAGGCACAAAGGCACAGAGGCGCACATAGGGGAACCCAGCTTAGGTTCTCTTGGTGTCTTGGTGTCTTGGTGGTGAGGCAGTTCGTGGCCGCTGGCCCAGTCGTTGGCTCAGTCGGCGTAGGAGGTCCTGGGTGCGGGGGTGTGGCGGTGCTTGGGGGCGCTGTCCGAGACGTGAGAGGCGCGGCGAACCCGCTCCATGTAGTCCACGTCGTAGTGGTCCAGGCTGCCGCCGCGCTCGTAGTGGCTGCGAGCCTTCATCTCAGAGCCCAGCGCCAGATAGGTGTCCGCCAGCAGGTAGTGGTAGACTGCCTTGCCGGGGCGGAGGAGCGTGGCCTTCTGCAGCGCGGCAACGGCCTCCGGAAAGCGATCCAGGGCGAAGTAGATCACCCCCAGGCGGCACTGGTAGTAGTCGTCCTGCGGGTCGCAGGCCACGGCCTCCTCGAAGTGCCGCACCGCCTCCCTCGGGTCGTTCATCAGGAGGTAGAGGTTGCCCAACCAGAAGCGGTAGTAGGCTTCCGCGGGAGCGCAGCGGACCGCCTCCAGGGCCGCCGTGACCGCCTCCTCCATCATGCCCGCCTGGCTGTAGGCGTGGGCGAGGCGGAAGCGGAAGAAGGCGTTGTTGGGGCGGCAGCGAACGGCGTGACGGTACTGCCCAATGGCGGCCTTCAGGCGCCCGTACTGCCGGTAGATGTCACCCAGGCCAACGCGGGAGTCCCCGTGGTTGGGGTCGCGCTTGATGGCGCCCAGGTAACCGCGCATGGCCTCCGGAGACCTGCCCACCAGGTTGTAGGCATCCCCCAGGTTGGAGTGGTTCTGTGCGGTGCCCTTCTCGTGGGCCACCCGCCGGTACTCCACCACGGCCTCCTCATACCTCTGGTCCGTGAGGAGCTGCTCCGCGTACTGCCGCCGATCCTCAACGGACGGGCTTGGCAGCCTCTTGAACTCTTCCTCGTAGTGGGGTCTCTCCATGCACACCTCAAACTGACCAACGCCCGACCTCTAGCGGGCGTATCGACACGCTATCAGAAGGTCCTAGTAGTGTCAAGAAGAAGAGTCACCGGTCCCTCGTTCGCCAGCTCCACCTTCATCATGGCGCCGAAGACGCCGGTGCCCACGCGGACGCCCTGCCGCCGGATCGCGGTGGCGACCTCCTCGTACAGCCTCCGCGCCTCCTCCGGTGCCGCGGCATCAATGAAGCTGGGCCGTCGCCCCTTGCGGCAGTCCCCGAGGAGCGTGAACTGGGAGATCAGCAGAAGGTCGCCGCCAACGTCCAACAGCGACCGGTTCATCTTACCCTCATCGTCAAGGAAGACGCGCAGGTTCACCAGCTTGTCCGCCATCATCTCTACGTCCTTGGCGCCGTCACCCTGACCCACGCCGAGGAGCACCACCAGGCCGTTGCCGATCTCCCCCGTGACCTCCCCTTCGACCGACACCCGGCCGTAGCTGGCTCTCTGGACCACTGCCCTCATGCCGCGTGCTTCCCGTTGGTGGAGCCGACCCGGTACACGTCCAGCACGTCGGACAGCTTCTGGATGTTGGCGATGATGGAGGTGAGCTGGCTCACCGTGGCGACCTCCAGGGTGAGGTTGAAGATGGCGGTTTTGTCGCGATTGGTCTGGATCTGCGCCTGCTGAATGTTGGTCTTGGCCTCGGAGAAGACGGCGCCGATGTCGTTGAGCAGGCCCACCCGGTCCAGGGCCTCGATGCGGAGCTCCGTCTGGAAGCGTTCCACGCTGCCGCTCTCCCAGTCGATGGGGACCAGGCGCTCGGGCTCGCGCTGCTGGTAGTTCATCAGGTTGGCACAGCCCTGACGATGCAGCACCAGTCCGCGTCCCCGGGAGACGTACCCCAGCACTTCGTCGCCCGGCAGCGGCTGGCAGCACCGGCTGCGGCGGATCAGCACCTGGTCCACGCCCCCCGGCGCGATGTTGAGCTTGCCTTCTCTGGCGGGATTCAGGGAGGTCGGCAGCTCAATCCGGTGAGGCTCGGACTCCCGGAGCTTGTTGAACACGGTCTGTGCGGCCACCGTACCGGCACCCACGGCGGCGTAAAGGTCCTCGATGCCCGCGACGTTCAGGGCGGCGGCGATCTTCTCCAGCGCGTCGTCCTTCAGGACCTCGTTGGTGTCCACGCCCAGCCGGGTGCCCTCGCGGACCAGCAGCTCTTTGCCGTGCTCCACGTTCTCCGCGCGTCTGAGCCGGCGGAACCACGCGCGGATCTTGTTCTTGGCGTGGCTGCTCTTCACGAAGGTGAGCCAGTCGAAGCTGGGGGTACTGCCGGTGCGGGTCAGGATCTGAACGATGTCGCCGTTCTTCAGGGGCGTGCTGAGGGGCACGATCCGGCCGCAGACGCGGGCGCCGCAGCAGGTCTCACCCACCTGGCTGTGGACGCGGTAAGCCAGGTCCACGGGCGTGGAGCCGGCGGGCAGATCGATGACCTCTCCGCGCGGCGTGAAGACGAAGACCTGGTCCGCGAAGAGGTCGTTGGTGACGGAGCGCAGGAACTCGTTGGCGTCCCTGGCATCGGTGTGCCAGTCGAACATCTGCTGCCGCAGCCAGGCCAGCTTGCGGTCGAAGGCGTCCGCTCCGCCGCCCTCCTTGTATCGCCAGTGGGCGGCCACGCCGAAGTCCGCCGTGCGGTGCATCTCAAAGGTCCGGATCTGAATCTCCAGGGGCTCCCCACTGGGGCCAATGACCTTGGTGTGGAGGCTCTGGTACATGTTCGGCTTCGGGTGCGAGATGTGGTCCGCGAACTTGCCCGGGATGGGGATCCACAGGTCATGCACGATGCCCAGCGCGTGGTAGCAGTCCGTGACGGTGTGTACGATTAGGCGGACCGCGGTGAGGTCGTAGATCTCCGTGAAATCGATCTCCTGTTTGAGCATCTTCTGGTAGATGCTCCACAGGTGTTTGGGGCGCCCCTGGATGGTGGCGTCGATGTTCGCGTCGCGCAGCCGGGCCTGCAGCAGGCCGATGACCTCGGCGATGCTGTGCTCCCGCTCCTCGCGCGTGCGGGCAACCTTGGCGGCGATGTCCTCGAAGGCCTCGGGCTGAAGGTACTTGAAACAGAGGTCCTCCAGGCGCCACTTCATCTGCCAGATACCCAGGCGGTGGGCCAGGGGGCCGTAGATCTGCAGCGTCTCAGTGGCGATCCGCTGCTGGCGCTCCGGGCTCACGGAATCCAGGGTCTGCATGTTGTGCAGGCGGTCCGCTAGCTTGATGACCATGACCCGGATGTCCTTGGCCATGGCGAGGAAGATCTTGCGGAGGTTCTCAGCCCTACGTCGGGTTTCCTGGTTCCGCTTCTTGCCGGTAGGCTCCGGCTCGTCGGTGTGAACCAGGGTTTCGAAGTCGCTGTTGGACAGCTTGGTGACGCCATCCACCAGCGAGGCGACCTCTTCGCCGAACTCGTGGCTGATGCTGATGATGGAGGCGCTGGTGTCCTCCACCACGTCATGCAGCAGGCCGGCGATGATCGTGGCGCGGTCCATCTCCAAGCCCGCCAGGATCGCCGCCACCTGGAGGGGATGCTCGATATAGGGCTCGCCGGAGTCGCGGACCTGCCCTTCGTGGGCCTTGAGGGCGAAGTCGCAGGCGGAGAGGATGGGGTCCACGCTCTCCGCGGGGTAGCACTCCCTGAACTTCTCTACGACCTCTGATATGGGCATCAAGGGTTCCCGGCTTGCGGGTCTGACCGGCTGTATGTGGCTAGCCTGGGCTCCCCCCGTGAGAGCGTGGAATCCCGTGCCGCGTCCGATGCGTGGGGGCCTCGTGTGCAATGCAGGCCAGGACGAGAGGCGGCCCGGGGAGACCGGCCCGGCTGGGAGCGAGGGGTCCTCCCCAGGCGGGGACCGTCCGGCAGCCTCGGCGTACTCGTGAGACCCCTCACCCAGACGGCACTGGAGCGCCACGAGGAGAGCCCCGGACCGTGCAGGCGCTGGCTACAAGGACCCGGCTAGGGTGAAGGGATCCCCGGCGCCTCCGGGAGCGGCGAGCGGCTCCAGCCGGTTGCCCTCGGAGGGCACTCTGAGGGCCTCAACCTCCAACTGCAGGCTTTCCCTACCATTATAGGCATTTTGCCTTAGGCGGAAGCAGACCTCAAGGTCGGTTCCAGGGCTCAGGTTGGGGTACAGCTCCCCCCGGCGCCAGTAGACGGCGTCAGTGGGGGAGAGTCCGTCGCCGCGGAAGCTGAGCTTCAGGTGGCTGCCGTCGGACCCGATCCTCCGGCAGGAGAGCAGGGCGAGCGTGGAGGCGAAGAGCGGCTCCGGATTGCCAACCCCGAAGGGCTCCAGGAGCCGGAGCTCGGTCTGCAACTGCTGGGTGATGGCGTCGGGTGGAAGCACCAGGTCGACGGCCAGCGCGGCCTGGGCGTCCCAGTCCAGCGCCTCATCGGCTGCGAGATCGTTGATGCGGTCGCGGAAGGCGGCCAGGTTGGCCATTTTCAGGTCGAACCCGGCGGCGCCCTGATGGCCTCCACACCGGATCAGTAGGTCCCGGCAGGCGTCTAGGGCTCGCATCAGGTGGAACCCGGCCAGGCTCCGACAGCTCGCGCGGCCCACGCCGTTCTCCTCGGCGATGACGATGGTAGGGCGCCGGAAGGTCTCCGCGATGCGCGTGGCCACCAGGCCGATGACGCCGGAGCTCCATCCCTGGCCGCTGAGAACCAGCACGCTGCAAGCGCCCAGGTCCCGCGTCGCCGCCTGGGCCCTCGCCTCCTCGAAGACGCGCGCTTGCTCCACCTTGCGGCGCCGGTTCGCCTCCTCCAGCTTGCGCGCCAGGGCCAGGGCTCGCGGCTCGTCCTTGGTCAGCAGCAGCTCCACCCCAAGTTGGGCGTCATCCATCCGGCCGATCGCGTTCAGACGGGGACCGAGAACGAAGCCCAGATCCCAGGCGTTGAGGGCCCTGCCATGGCATCCGGCCGTCTGCATCAAAGCCAGCAGTCCGAGCTTCCGCGTCTGCTGGAGAGCCTCAAGTCCGAAGCGGACTATCGCCCGGTTCTCATCCACTAGAGGCATCAGGTCCGAGGCGGTGCCCAGGGCGGCCAGGTCCAGGAAGGCGCGAAGAGCCGCCGTCGCGGAGTGCCCCAGGTGTTGGCTGAGGGCGCACACCAGCTTGAGGGTCACTGCCGCGGCGCAGATGTCCTTGAAGGGGTAATCGGAGCTGGGGAGATGGGGGTTCACCACCGCCAGGGCATCCACGACCTCCGGGCCGGGCTGATGGTGGTCCGTGACCACCAGGTCGATACCCAGCTCCCTGGCCCTCGCGGCCGCCTCCAGCGCGGAGGTCCCGCAGTCGGAGGTCACGATGAGCCGGTGCCCCTCCTCGGCGGCCCGCTCCACGCTCTCCGGCTGTAGGTCGTAGCCGTTGTTGGCGCGGTGGGGTGCGCGAGTCTCGACCTTCGCCCCCAGGGCGGAGAGCGAGCGGCCCAGCAGAGCGGCGCTGGTGAGCCCGTCCACGTCGTAATCGCCGTGAACCAGGATGCTCTCGCCGAGCTTCAGCGCCTGAGCGATGCGCTCCACGGCCTGGGCCATACCGGGTAGGAGGAAGGGGTCGTGGAGGTCCAACAGCGAGGGGTTGAGAAACCTGTGAGCCGCTGCCGGGTCGCCTAGGCCCCGCCGGACCAGCAGACGAGAGAGGATCTGAGATACACCTAGCTCAGCCGCCAGGCCTCGGGCCTCGGCCTCGCATCCCCCCCGCAGCTCCCAGCTCCTATCAGTCATCAGGTGGTATGGGCTCCCCCCGGGAATGGCGCCTTGGGGATGACCCCTGGGCCAAGCGGCGCTTGTGACGCGCCAGCCTGGGCTAGGGCCGAGCCCCTCCTCTCGTTGCGTTCCCCATTATAGCAAGAGGCCCGTGCGAGCACTATCCGACGCTGCTCCAACCAAGCGTTGGGTCAACCTCGCGGCTCTCCGGCCCTGTGTGGTTCCTAGCCGGCGCGTGCTGTGGCATAAAGGAACTGGACGGCGAAGCGGCTTCCTTACCCCTGCGTGCTGGCTGTACGCCCAGGGCAGGCTACGGTGTCCCCGAGAGACAGGGCTGGAGAGGGCGG
>DASXUI010000140.1:0-13261 GCA_036504955.1 Armatimonadota bacterium | reverse complement strand
TGCTACTCGCCCGACGGTACGCACCTCGTCTACGTGCCCAACCTGAAGTGGCAGCAGGCGTGGAAGCGCTACCGGGGAGGTCAGACCTCGGCGCTGTGGATCGCGGACCTCTCTGACTCCAGCGTGGAGCGGATCCCCCGGGACAACTCCAACGACGAGAACCCCCTGTGGGTGGGCGACCGAATCTACTTCCTCTCCGACCGTGATGGCCCGGTCACGCTCTACGACTACGACACCCGGTCGAAGAGGGTATCCCGGGTGCTGGAGAACCGGGGGCTCGACCTCAAGTCGGCCTCGGCGGGACCGGACGCCATCGTCTATGAGCAGTTCGGGGAGATCTGGCTCTTCGACCCTGCGCTCCAAACGTCGCACCGCGTGCCCATCCGGGTGAACGCCGATCTGCCGGAAGTCCGCCCACACTTCGTGAAGGTGGGGACCCGGCTCCAGGCGGCCCGTATCTCCCCAACCGGGGCCCGCGTCGTGGTGGAGGCCCGGGGCGAGATCCTCACGGTGCCCGCCCAGAAGGGGGTCTTCCGCAACCTCACCAACACGCCCGCGGTGATGGAGCGCGACCCCTCCTGGTCGCCGGACGGCAAGTGGATCGCTTTCTTCAGCGATGAGTCGGGGGAGTACGCGCTTCACCTGAGGGAGCAGACCGGCCAGGGGGAGGTCAGAAAGATACGCCTGGGACCCTCGCCCTCCTTCTACTACTCGCCCACCTGGTCACCGGACAGCAAGCACCTCGTTCTGACGGACAAGCATGGCTCCCTCTGGCGCGTGGACCTGGATCGGGACCGCGTGACCCGCATCGACACCGACCGCTACCCGCAGTACGGGGACATCAGCCCCACCTGGTCGCCGGATAGCCGATGGGTTGCCTACGGGAAGGGCCTACGCAGTGGCTACAACCGCGTCTTCGTCTACTCCCTGGACACCGGCAAGTCATCACCGGTGACCGACGGCATGAGTGACGCGCGGTACCCGGCCTTCGACCGAGGCGGCAAGTACCTCTACTTCGCCGCCAGCACCGACGTGGGCCTGGAGCAGGAGTGGGACATCACCAAGGGCGGCAACCCGGCTACCTGGGGCGTCTACCTCGCCGTTCTGCGGAAGGACCTGCCCTCTCCCCTGGCCCCGGAGAGCGACGAGGAGAAGGTCGCTGAACCGGCCAAGGAGCCGGAGAAGAAGCCCGAGCCCGCGAAGGAACCCGAGAAGAAGCCCGAGCCGGCCAAGGACGCCAAGCCCGAGGACAAGCCAAAGGCGGAGGGGGACGCCGCGAAGCCGGGCAAGCCGGATGAGAAGAAGGCCGACGACAAGAAGCCGGAGCCGACCCGGATCGACCTGGAGGAGATCGATCAGCGGATCCTGGCCCTGCCCATACCCGGCCGCAGATACGTCGCCCTGCTGGCCGGCAAGGCGGGCACCTTGCTCCTGGTGGAGGCGCCGCAGCCCGTACCGGGCGGGCCTGGGGGACTGACTCTGAGCAGGTTCGACCTGACCAAGCGCAAGCTGGACCAGGTGCTGAGCGGCCTGAGCGCCTTCGACCTCTCCGCCAATGGAGAGAAGCTGCTGTACCGGCAGGGCGGCACGCTCGCCATCAGCCCCGTGGACGCCGTGAAGCCGGGCGAGGGCACCGTCAACCTGTCGGCCCTGGAGGTGAGGTCCGACCCCAGGGCAGAGTGGGCCCAGATGTTCGAGGAGGCCTGGCGGCTGGAGCGCGAGTTCTTCTATGACCCCGGACTGCACGGCCTGGACCTCAAAGCGACCAAGGAGCGGTACCGCCCCTACCTGGCCGGCCTTGCGTGCCGCGAGGACCTCAACTACCTCTTCACTGAGATGCTGGGCGAGATCTCCGTGGGGCACCTCTTCCTGGGCGGTGGGGACCGAATCCGGGCCCCCAGGGTCCCCGGAGGGCTGCTGGGTGCGGACTACAGCCTGGAAAACGGCCGCTACCGCTTCGCGAAGGTCTACCGTGGCGAGAACTGGAACCCCGACCTCCGCGCGCCCCTCACCGAGCCGGGCGTCAACGTGAAGGAGGGCGAGTACCTGTTGGCCGTTGACGGTCGGGACCTCCGTGCCACGGATGACGTCTACGCCTTCTTCGAGGCCACCGCCGGCCGCGCGCTGACGCTGAAGGTCGGCCCGAACCCGGAGGGCAAGGGTTCGCGTGAGGTGAAGGTCACACCCATCAGCAGCGAGACCAACCTCCGCCACCGCGCCTGGATCGACGCGAACCGGCGCAGGGCTGAGGAGCTCAGCGGAGGGAAGCTGGCGTACATCTACCTTCCCGACACCTCGCTGGGCGGCTTCAGCAGCTTCAACCGCTACTTCTACCCCCAGTCCGACCGCCAGGGCGCGGTGGTGGACGAGCGCTTCAATGGCGGCGGCCTCCTCGCCTTCCACGTGATCGATTGGCTGCGCCGGGAGCCGGTGTCTTACATGGCCCCCAGGGACGGGGAGCCCATGCCCGTGCCGGGCGGCATCTCCGGCCCGAAGGCAATGATCATCAACGAGATGGCCGGCTCCGGCGGGGACTACATGCCCTGGCTCTTCCGCCGCTTCCAGGTCGGGCCGCTGGTCGGCAAGCGTACCTGGGGAGGCCTGGTGGGAATGAACGGCACCCCGCCGCTAATGGATGGCGGCTTCGTGGGCGCGCCCAGCATCGGCATCTACTCGGCCCAGGGCCAGTGGGAGGTGGAGAACCACGGCGTTGCCCCGGACGTGGAGGTGGAGCTCGATCCAAAGGCCTGGCGCCAGGGCCGTGACACCCAGCTCGAGCGCGCCGTCCAGGTAGTCCTGGAAGAGCTGGCGAAGAAACCGGTAGCTGCCCCGCCCAAGGCACCCAACTTCCCAACCTTCCAACGCCAATAGCAGGCCGTGGCAACTGCCTCACCACAGAGACACAGAGGCACAGAGAACGGACCAGGATAGCCTGTGATCCTATAGCATAGGATAGGTCGATGTTACTTGGCGCCGGGGATGCCATCCCCTGCTGACGTAGAGACGCCCCTTCGGGGCCTCACTGCGGCGCGTGGCACCTCGGCGCTGTCCATCCGCAACCCGTCTCAGCCCCGGAGGGGCGCCTCTGCGTCAGCCGTGGGTAACACCCACGGCGCTGACTGTGTTCCTCTGTGTTCTCTGTGTCTCTGTGGTGAGGCAGTCTGTACGCCTCAAACCGGTGATAGCCCACGAGTCTTCCCTATGGAGGAGATATGATCAAGTCCTTACGTCTCTTCGCGCTCCTGTTTCTGGTCGGGGGTGCTACCCTGAGCTGGGCCGATCCCCCGCTCATCCTGCAGCATCCCACCCTCAGCCAGACCCGCATCGTCTTCTCTTACGCCGGCGACCTCTGGAGCGTGGGACGCGAGGGCGGGCAGGCCGTGCGGCTGACCTCCAGCCCCGGCAGCGAGGGCGCGCCATGCTTCTCCCCGGACGGCAAGACCATTGCCTTTACGGGTGAGTACGACGGAAGCGTGGATGTCTTCACCGTCCCCATCGAGGGCGGCGAGCCGAAGCGGCTCACCTATCACCCTGCCTCGGACATCGTGGTCGGATGGAGCAGAGACGGCAAGCAGGTGATCTTCCGGTCCAACAGAGACCGGATGGTACGGCTCTACAGCGTCCCCGCCGAGGGCGGCTTCCCCGTCGAGACGCCTCTGCCGATGGCCTCCGAGGGCAGCTACTCCCCGGACGGCACCCACCTGGCCTACGTGCCCTGGGGCGCACAGGGCTCCTGGAAGAAGTACCGCGGCGGCATGGCGCGCCCCATCTGGATCGCCGACCTCAAGGACTCCAGCATCCAGAAGCTGCCCCGCAAGGACTCCAACGACTCCAACCCCATCTGGTTGGGAGACAAGATCTACTTCCTCTCCGACCGCGACGGCTCCGTGACGCTCTACGAGTACGACACCAAGTCGGACAAGGTGGAGCGCGTGCTGAACAACGACGGCTACGACCTTCGCTACGTCTCCGCCTGCGACGATACCCTCGTCTACCAGCAGTTCGGCGACATCTACCTGATGGACCTGAAGGACCGCAAGCCGAAGCGCGTCGAGATCCGGATCACCGGCGACCTGCCGGAGGTGCGGCCGCACTTCGAGCGCGTGGGCAATCGCATCTCCTCCGCCGCCATCTCCCCCACCGGTGTCCGCGCCGTCTTCGAGGCCCGTGGCGAGATCCTGAGCGTCCCGGCTGAGAAGGGCGACTTCCGCAACCTGACCAACACGCTCAACGCCAACGACCGCGATCCCGCCTGGTCCCCCGATGGGAAGACCATCGCCTACCTGGGCGACGAGTCTGGAGAGTACGCCCTCTACCTGAAGCCGCAGACCGGTGGAGACGCTCGTAGGCTCAGCTTGGGGAACCCGCCCTCCTTCTTCTACCGGCCTACCTGGTCCCCCGACAGCAAGAGCATCGCCCTCATCGACAAGCGCGGCAAGTTCTGGGTCGTGGACGCCTCCACCGGCCGGATGACGCTGGCGGATACGGAGAAGCGCGTCAGCAACGGCGGCATGAGCTACTCCTGGTCGCCGGACAGCCGGTGGCTCACTTATACCAAGACGCTGGACAACGGCATGGGGGCCGTCTTCCTCTACTCGCTGGACACCAAGAAGGTCACTCAGGTGACCGACGGTATGAGCGACGCTCAGAGCCCCGCCTTCGACCGGAGCGGCAAGTACCTCTTCTTCGGCGCCAGCACCGACGTGGGTCCCGCCACTGACTGGGACATGAGCTCCTTTGACCGCACGCGCTCCTACTCCATCTACGTGGCCGTTCTGCGGAAGGACCTCCCCTCGCCCCTAGCTCCCGAGAGCGACGAGGAGAAGGTGACCGAGCCCGCCAAGGAGCCCGAGAAGAAGCCGGAGCCCGCGAAGGAGCCGGAGAAGAAGCCCGAGCCGGCCAAGGACGCCAAGCCCGAAGAGAAGGCCAAGGACGCCAAGCCTGAGGAGAAGAAGGCCGAAGACAAGAAGGCCGAGGAGAAGAAGGCTGCGGACGGGAAGCGCACCCGCATCGACCTCGACCGGATCGGCCAGCGGATCCTGGCCCTGCCCATCCCCGCTCGCAACTACGTGGGCCTGACCACGGCCAAGGACGGCATCGTCCTCATCTTCGAGGCGGCCCAGCCCGGACCCGGCGGCTTCAGCGGGATGGCCGTCCACAAGTACGACCTGAACAAGCGGAAGCTGGACAGGCTTGCCGACGGCATCGGCGCCTTCGTAGTCTCCGCCAACGGCGAGAAGGTCCTCTTCAGCCAGGGCGGACGCTGGGGCATCACCGGCGTCGAGGGCTTCAACCCGGGCAGTGGCACCCTGAACGTCGGCCAGATGGAAGTCCGCGTAGACCCCCGGGCCGAGTGGCGCCAGATGTACGACGAGGTGTGGCGCATCGAGCGGGACTACTTCTACGATCCCAACCTGCACGGCGTGGACCGCGAGGCCACGGCCGCCAAGTACAGGCCCTACCTCGACGGCGTGGCCAGCCGCGCGGACCTGAACGCCCTGTTCCAGGAGATGCTGGGCAACCTCTGTGTTGGCCACATGTACATCAGCGGCGGGGACTCGCCCTCGGTCGCGCGCCTGCGCGGCGGATTGCTGGGGGCGGACTACACCATCGAGAACGGCCGCTACCGCTTCTCGCGCATCTTCAACGGCGAGAACTGGAACCCCAACCTGCGCGCTCCGCTCACCGAGCCCGGCGTGGACGTGAAGGAGGGCGACTACCTGCTGGCCGTCGAGGGCCAGGACGTGAAGCCGCCCGCCAACCTCTACAGCTTCTTCGAGGAGACGGCGGGCCGCGCCATCACGATCAAGGTCGGCCCCAACGCGGACGGCAAGGACTCCCGTGAGGTGAAGGTCGTCCCCATCGACAGCGAGGGGAACCTGCGCCAGTTGGCCTGGATCGAGGGCAACCGGCGGATGGTGGACAAACTGAGCAACGGCCTCCTGGCCTACGTCTACATCCCCAACACCAGTGGAGAGGGCTACACCTACTTCAACCGCTACTTCTACCCCGGCGTGGGCCGCAAGGGCGCCGTGGTCGATGAGCGCTTCAATGGCGGTGGACAGGGGTCCGACTACGTGATCGACCACCTGCGACGCACCTTCATGGGCCGCTGGGCGGTCCGCGAGGGCGAGGACTGGATCACTCCGGGCGGCGGCATCTTCGGCCCGAAGGTGATGCTGTGCAACGAGTTTGCTGGCTCCGGCGGCGACTACCTGCCCTGGATGTTCCGGCGCGCCAAGCTGGGCAAGCTCATCGGCAAGCGCACCTGGGGCGGCCTCGTCGGAATCGGCAGCGCCCCGGGCCTGATGGACGGCGGCAGCGTGACCGCGCCCTTCTTCCGCTTCTACACGCCTGACAGCGAGTGGGACATCGAGAACAAGGGTGTCACGCCGGACATCGAGGTGGAGTTCGACCCCAAGGCCTGGCGCGAGGGCCGCGACCCACAGATCGAGAAGGGCGTGGAAGTCGCCCTGGAGGAGCTGAAGCAGAATCCTCCACCCGACCCCAAGCGCCCCGCGTACCCCAACTTCTGGGCCAAGCAGGCCACGAAGTAGGGGTTAGGTCGTGGTAAGGGAAGACCACCACCAAGACACCAAGACACCAAGAAGGGCCAAGGCCTTACCACAGAGGCACAGAGCACACAGAGGAGCACAGAGATGGGGGGCGCTGCGGTAGCGCCCCCTCCTGCTACCCAAGGCTGTTCTCCTGAAGCGGCTCAGAAGTAGGTGGGGATACGGGCATCTCGGCCAAAGGCGCGAGGGGGTTCGCCGGTCATTCCGGAGAGCCCCCACCTCCCAGGCCACCGGCCTAGCTTTGGTGGCGCGAGCAAGAGGCTCGCACTCGGCGCGGGCGTCTCGCCTGCGGCCCGGCCGCAGGCCGAGCAGGTTCGGATCCATGGAGTCGCCACCAGCGTACCCTGGGTCAGCGATCGGTCCCCACTGCAGTTGGGGCGCAGGCGTCTCGCCTGCGCAGGGCAGCGGGTGCTGAGACCAGCGGCCGGCCGCCCAGACCGGGCCAGGTCAGTGGGAGGGATCGCCGCCCTATCACTGGCACTGACCGAGCCCACGAAGGGGGGCTTGCAGTACCCTCAGCGGCGTACTTCAGTGCGGCGCGACCCTGCGGGCACCCCCGCTGGGCCTGCGGCACGGCGAAGGCAAGTTCACCCCGGCCAGCGTCTGCCGGGGCTCCACCTCGAGGGGCTAACGGAGGACGGCACGCGACCATGAGGCTACATATCCCCATCCTCCTTGCTCTGTGCGCAGCCGGCGCGGCTGCTTCAGCCGATGCCCCTTCCACCGTTCCAAGCGGGAGCACTCCTATGAGGACTCTGATTCAGGACATCACCTTCCGCGAGGAGCCCGACCGCCTGGTGCTGGCGAACCGGTGGGTATCGGTGGAGGTGGAGAGGGGGAAGGGCGCCTGGGTGTCGCTTACCTGCGATGGCGTCCAGGGCAACCTCCTGAGTCCCGCGGCCTCCGGCCCCACACTGGACTTCCGGGTGGACGGCCAGTGGATGGTGGAGAAGCGCGGCGCCTCCTTGCGGAGCTACGAGGTCGCTCTCGCTCCCGACCACTCCAGCGTGACCCTCAGTCTGCGGTATCAGGTGCCGGCCGCCTCTGAAGGCGCCCCCGAGTACGAGCTCACGGCCAGCTTCACCCTGAGGCTTGGTGACCCCGGTCTCTACCGGTCCGCTCGGGTGGCCCGCCGGCCCGGCGTTGAGGGGGCAGCGCGCTTCGAGGGCTTCCTCTTCAGGCTGCCCGGCCTCGCGCTGGGCGACCCGTCGGAGTGCGTGCTTAACGTGCCCGGGCCCTGGTTCCCCCAGACCTACGTGGCGCCCGACTCCCCCGCCGCCAGCCTTGGGGAGCGGGGCATCGGCGGCCACGGCGCGCCCGACGGCGGCTTCGGGCTGCTGGCCATCTCCAACACGCGGCTGCCGAAGACGCTGGTGACCTGGATGGAGACAGGTGGGGCGGTAGGCTACTCCCCGTGGATCCAGGGGCACGGCGGACGCGTGACCTTCGCCTTCACGGACAACCGCGAGGTCCTGCTTCGCGGCGGCGACGCGGTGGACTCCGACCTCCAGCGAGTGGAGCTGACCCCTGAGCTGCTGCCCAAGGCGCTGTCCGGCTACCGCAAGTTGGTCGAGCGGACGATGGCCCCGGAGCGCGGCACGCCCGAGTCAACGCGGGAGATGGTGATCCTGGAGGTCCTGCCCAGCTACTTC
The DNA here is from genome assembly GCA_036504955.1 of Armatimonadota bacterium. Taxonomy (GTDB): domain Bacteria; phylum Armatimonadota; class DTGP01; order DTGP01; family DASXUI01; genus DASXUI01. Next base: position 5,034 of record DASXUI010000140.1, on the reverse strand, counting down.
AAGGGCGGCTTGAAGGAGCTAACCGGCCGCCTGCCCTTCTATCGCGAGGTGGGGTTCAACACCCTGTACCTGATGCCCCACTGGCTGGGCGGCTACAGCCCCATCGACCTCTACACGGTTGACCCGAAGGTCGGGAGCGCGGCTGACCTGAAGGCGCTGGTGGAACGGGCGCACGAGCTGGGCATGAAGGTGCTCTTCGATATGGTGATCCACGGCTTCAACGAGAAGTCGGCGGTCCCCAAGGAGCACCCGGAGCTCTTCATCCACGAGCCCGACGGCTCCATCGCGCGGCACCCCACCTGGAAGAGCCTCTCCACTGACTGGGCCAGCCCCGCCTACACCAAGTACATGGTTGGCCTGGTGCTGCACGACCAGCGCGAGTACGACCTCGACGGCTACCGGGTGGATGCCGCGAGCTACAAGGGCCCAAACTGGGACCCCAAGAGCCCCTCGCCAGCCTACCTCAGCGCCACCAACTCCCCGGCGCTCATCTCCGCCATGCTGAAGGCCCTGCGCGTTCGCAAGCCGGAGTCGGTCATGCTCAACGAGGTCTTCGGCCCCGTCTTCTACACGGCCGCGAACCTGAGCCACGACAACCAGACCGAGGCGCCCCAGCAGCTCCTGGAGATGATCGAGGCCGGCAAGGCGACGGCGGCCGACTACAAAGCGCGCCTCGCCAACGTTCAGGCGATGCTGCCGAAGGGAACGAACCGGGTCCGCTTCGCCCGCAACCACGACACCTCGTGGTTCTACCACTTCGGGGGCTACACGCCCCGCTTCCTCGCACTGGATGCCATCCACGCCCTCTGCGGCATCACGGAGGTCTTCGCCGGCGACCCCAACAACGGCCCCAACCCGGAGGACGACCCCTCCACCTGGGAGGCCTACCGCCGCCTCTTCGGCCTCCGCAAGGAGCTCCCGGAGCTGGCCCGAGGGGACCTGCTGCTGACCGACGTGTCTTGCGACAACCCCATGGTCTTCGCCGCCGTCCGGCGCCTGGGCGACCAGCGCGCCCTCATCGCCATCTCCCTCTCCGACAAACCCCAGACCGCCCACCTCACCCTCACCGGCCCCGCCGCGCCCGGCCCAGGGCAGCTCCCTCCGCTCCGGGACGTCCTCTCCACCGGCACCATCCCCTGCACCCGCGATGCCTCCGGCACCCTCACCCTGATCCTGAAGCCCTTCCAGGTAGTGGCCGGGAGGCTGTAGGCGCTTAGCTCCCCCAGCCCCTCTGCCCGCTTCGGGCCTTCCTATCTCCTCCGGCTCCTCTTCCCGAAACGGGAAGAGGAGGGGCGCGGTTTCGACGGAGTGACAGGGTCCTGGACTGGTGGCGCTGTTGGGCTGCTCTTGGCAGAGGAAGGCGAGGCCACGCCAGGACGGAGCCCTCTTCCCGTCTCGGGAAGAGGGTTGGGGAGATAGGACACCGGGAAGAGGGGTGGGAGATGGGAAAAGGACAAGCAGCCCGCAGGGCGTACGATAGCTTTAGGTAGGCTTTGTGACCAAGCGGTGGTTGTTGGGGATAGTACGGACCTGCGGCAAGGGGACGCCACCGGCATCACGGTCCGGCGGCAGTAGGGGGGCACAGCCTGCCCGCTTGGCACGCGGCTTGCTTCCAAGGGTTCCGGCCCGTGTGGCGGTCCCCACCTGCGGCGCGATCGGCGCCGATCAAGCGCTCTGCCTTTCCATCGCTTGTGCGTGACTGACTATGGAAGAACCACCTGGCCTGTAGGCTTACCACTCCCCGTGGAAGCCCGCGCCATCCGTGGAGGATCCGAGCCCTCAGGATCGCGTGGGTTAGGAGGTCCCCTTGACGATGGCTCATCACGGGTTCCGAGGGCTGCGCGCGACGCGCCTGGCCCTGGGCCTGTTCCTCTTGGCGGCGGCGACGCTCGCCCAGTCCCCCGCCTCTGCCGCGACGATGGTAACTCTCGGCAGCGCGGAGGGCCGGGCGGGGCAGACGGTGACGGTGCCCATCACCCTGGCCGCGGGCGCGACCGCCAGTGGGCTCGACATCACCGTGGCGGTCACCGCCTCCCCCGGCGCGCCGGCGGTCGGCAGCCCCGTGTTCGCCCTCGGTGCGCAGGCCTCGGACTGGTCCATCTTCAGCACGGGGAACCCCTGGCGCTACGTCGCCTACAAGATTCCGGGCATCGACGGCCCCGCCGAGCTTCTGCGCCTCTCCGTCACGCTGGACCCCTCCACTCCCGTGGGAGCGACCTACACGCTCTCGGCTTCGTCGGTGGACCTGACGCACAAGGATGGGCTGCCGGAGTACACGGACACTGCCATCGTTCAGCCTGGCCAGATCGCGGTCAGCAACCACCCCCCCGCGGCGACGCCAGCCTCCGTCAGCACGGCCGAGGACACCGCCAAGGCCATCACCCTTGCCGGCACCGACCCCGACGGGGACCCGCTGACCTACAGCCTCGCGTCCCAGCCCGCTCACGGCACGCTCAACGGCACCGCCCCGAGCCTGACCTACACGCCGGCACCCAACTACAACGGACCGGACGGCTTCACCTTCACCGTCTCCGATGGGGTGGCGACCTCGGCTCCCGCGACCGTGAGCATCACCGTCACCCCCGTGAACGACCCTCCCGTTGCCACGCCGCAAAGTGTGACCACCGCCGAGGACACGCCCAAGGCCCTCACTCTTTCCGGCACCGACGTCGATGGGGACCCGCTGAGCTACGCGGTCACTTCCCAGCCGGCCCATGGCACCCTCAGCGGCACCGCGCCCAACCTGACCTACACCCCGTCCGCCAACTACAACGGACCCGACAGCTTCAGCTTCTCTGCCTCCGACGGGTCCGCCACCTCCTCTCCCGCGACGGTCAGCCTCACCATCACGCCCGTGAACGATCCTCCCGTCCTCACGGTGCCGGGCACGCGGTCGGCCAATGAGGGGCAGGCGCTCAGCTTCGTCGTCAGTGCCACGGACGTGGATGGCGATGCGGTAACGCTCAGCGCGACAGGGCTGCCCAGTGGCGCCGCCTTCGCAGCCTCGACAGGGTCATTCAACTGGACGCCCAGCCCCGGCCAGGCGGGCACCTACACCGTTACCTTCGGGGCCAGCGACGGCCACGGCGGCACGGACAGCGAGACGGTCCGCATCGACGTCGCCCACGTGAACCGCGCGCCCAGCGCCGCTCCTGCCGCTGTCTCCACGGCCGAGGATACCGCCAAGCCCATCACCCTGACGGGCAGCGACCCGGACGGCGACACCCTCACCTACACGGTCTCCACGCCGCCGGCCCATGGCACCCTCAGCGGCGCCGCGCCGAATCTCACCTACACTCCCTCGGCGAACTACAACGGATCGGACAGCTTCCTCTTCACCGTCTCGGACGGCGCCCTTACCTCGGCGCCTGCTTCGGTGAGCATCACCATTACCGCCGTGAACGATCCACCGGTGCTGGCGGTGCCCGCGGCCCAGACTGTTGCCGAGGGACAGCCACTCAGCTTCACCGTCGGCGCGACCGACGTGGACGGCGATATGGTCACCCTGAGCGCCACTGGGCTCCCCTCTGGCGCCAGCTTCACGCCCTCGAGCGGCGCCTTCTCCTGGACTCCCGGCTACGTGCAGTCGGGGGGCTACACGGTCACCTTCTCCGCCAGCGATGGACACGGCGGCTCGGACTCCAAGAGCGTCAGCATCAGCGTCACGGACGTCAACCGTGCGCCCACGGCCACGCCTCAGTCGCTCTCCACCGCGGAGGACACCGCCAAAGCGATCACCCTCTCCGGTACCGACCCGGACGGGGATACCCTCTCCTACTCCGTGGTCGGGCAGCCGGCCCACGGCACCCTGAGCGGCACCGCGCCCAACCTGACCTATATGCCGGCCGCCAACTACAACGGCTCCGACAGCTTCAGCTTCACCGTGAGCGACGGCAAGGCGACATCCACTGCCGCGACCATCGGCCTGGCGATCACGGCCGTCAACGATCCCCCGGTGCTGACGGTGCCGGTGGCCCAGTCGGTCAACGAGGGGCAGCCCCTCACCTTCAGCGTCTCGGCCACCGACCCCGACGGAGACTCCGTGGCACTCAGTGCCAGTGGGCTGCCCAGCGGCGCCACCTTCACTCCGGCCACCGGGACCTTCGCCTGGACCCCGGGGTACACCCAGTCGGGCACCTACACGGTCACCTTCACGGCGAACGATGGACACGGCGGCACCGACACCAAGAGCGTGCGGGTGGACGTCTCCGACGTGAACCGGGCCCCCAGCGCGGCGCCTCTGACCGTGCCCGCCACGGAGGACACGCCGAAGACCCTCACCCTCCAGGGCAGCGATCCGGACGGAGACGCCCTGACCTACAGCGTCCTCACTCAGCCGGCGCGTGGCACCCTGAGCGGTACGGCCCCGAGCCTCACCTACACGCCGGCTGCCAACTACAACGGCCCCGACTCCTTCACCTACTCGGTCTCCGATGGGAAGCTGACCTCCGCGCCCGCCACGGTGAGCCTGACCGTAGCGGCGGTCAACGACCCACCCACCGCCACGGCTCAAAGCGTTACCACGGCCGAGGACACGGCCAAGCCGATCACGCTCAGCGGGACGGATCCGGACGGCGACACGCTCACCTACGCCATCGTCGCGCCGCCAGCGCACGGCACGCTCACCGGTACCGCGCCGAACCTCACCTATACGCCGGCAGCCAACTACAACGGTCCGGACAGCTTCAGCTTCAGCGTGCGTGACCCCGCACAGGCCACCTCCCAGGCGGCGGTCAGCATCACCGTAACGCCGGTGAACGACCCGCCGGTGCTGACCGTGCCGGGCACCCAGACGGGCTCCGAGGGACAGACCCTCAGCTTTACCGTCAGCGCCACCGACGTCGACGGGGACGCCCTCACCCTCTCCGCCTCCGGCCTGCCCACGGGCGCCACCTTCACCGCCGCCACCGGCGTCTTCTCCTGGACCCCCTCCTTCTCCCAGGCCGGCAGCTACACCCTCACCTTCTCCGTCTCCGACGGCAAGGGCGGCACCGACTCCAAGAGCGTGCGGGTGGACGTCACCAGCGTCAACCA
>DASXUI010000139.1:0-5684 GCA_036504955.1 Armatimonadota bacterium | reverse complement strand
TACGACCTTACGACCCGCATTGAGAGGAGACGTGGATGTTCCATAGGACTTTGGCCATCATCCCACTGCTGCTGCTCTCGGCGTCACTGGCTTTTGGCCAGGATGCCTCAATCACCGGTACCGTTTCTGAAGGAGGCCGCCCCATCGTGGGCGCCCCGGTGACCGCTGACGACGCGACGCTATCCGCCATCACGAACCAGGATGGCGTCTACACGCTGGCGGTGAACGGCGGGTCCCACAAGGTGAAGGTTAACCTGCACGGCTACAAGGCTGACGAGAAAACGGTTCAGGCAGCCTCTGGTGGCGACCCGGCCAAGCAGGACTTCGCACTGGAGGCTCTGCTCCAGATTGTCTCCGTGACCGCCCCTGCGTCCATCGCGCAGGGCGGGGAAGCCTCCGTGAAGGTGGTGGTCAAGAACAACGGCACCAGCACCTACTCCCTGGATGAAGTGAGCCTGACCGTTGTGCCCGCGGCGGGATCGGCGGATCCCACCGCCGACTTCACCACCACGCCGGGCAGCGGCAACCCCGCCACCGTGGATGCCGGGCAGAGCGTTACTCTGAGCCTGACGCTCACCGCCTCAGGCAAGGCCGCGCCGGGCGCGGTGACCCTCCGGGCCAGCATCCTCGCCTTCGATACCGCCCTCGGCAAGAACCTGCTCCCCAACGGCAGCTTCGAGAAGGTGGACTCCCAGGGGACCGCCAGCAACTGGGCCTTCGGCCTCGACGGCCCCACGGTGGGCTCCGGCAGCACCGCGGCTGACTCCGGTATCACGGGCAAGCACAGTGCCAAGATAGTGGTCACCGACTCGAGCGGCGACCGCGCCTACTACTCCAACCCGCTTCCCATCAGCGCCAGCACCACCTACGTTCTCAGCGGCTACCTGCGCACCAACAGCGTGGAGCCCAAGAACGAGCAGGGCGGCGCGGCCGTCTACGCCCCCATCACCGGAAACGACCCTTACCAGCAGCCCGGAAGCCCCGGCGTCACCGGCACCAAGGACTGGCGAAAGGTGATGGTCAGCATCGTCACCACCGAGAACGGCCAGACGCCCACGGCGCACAGCCGCGCACAGCTTCAGATGGCGACCGGTACCGCCTGGTTCGACAACCTGTCGCTCACCCAGGGCGACGGCGACGGCAGCCTGACGGTAACCGGTGGCGACCAGCCCCTGAGCGTGACCGCCGCCGCAGTGGCCGCGCCTACGCTGAAGTCGCCGCTGGCTGGCGCCCTGGTGCAGGACAACCCTCCCACTCTCACCTGGGAGGCCGTGGCGGGCGCCGCGTCCTACGACGTGGAGATCGCCGTCGCCGGCGCCTTCAGCTCCCCGGTGGAGAAGGGTAACGTCACCACCACCAGCTTCACGCCCTCCAAGGCGGTGCCCATGGGCCCCGTCTCCTGGCGTGTGCGGGCCAACGTTGGCGGCAACAGCTCCGGCTGGGTAGAGGCGCAGTTCGTTCAGTCCTACAAGCCGGGCGTGACGATCTCCGCCATCGGCGCGGATAGCATCGCCGCGGGCGGCACCGGCGTGGTGACCCTGCGGGTCAGCAATGCCGATTCCTTCGCCTACAAGGTGGACGCCGCGGGAGTAGCCTTCACCCAGGGCGGCAAGGACGTCTCCTCCAGCTACGAGGTGGTGCCCGACGCGGGGAACGCCGCCTCCATAGCGGCCGCGAGCACCACGGACCTCAAGCTGAACGTGACCGCCGCGGCCGGCGCTCCCTCCAGTGGCGTCACCCTCACCGGCAACCTGTTCCTCTTCAACGCCGGAGTCGGTGTCGGCACCAACCTGGCGAGCAACCCCAGCCTTGAGATCGGTACCTTCGATGAGGCCGGCCTGCCCGATGGTTGGAGCTTCGGGGAGGATGCCCCCTCCGTGGCGAGCCACTTCTGGGTTCGGGACGTCTTCCTGAGCGGCAACCGCTCCGTTCGCATGGAGAAGACGCAGGCCGGGAACCAGTCCTACATCCAGCCCACGGTTCCGGCGGACCAGCTCAAGCCCAACACCACCTACACCGTCTCCCTGTGGTGCAAGACCCAGGACATCCCGGACACGGGTGACGCGGGCCTGCTCTCCTGGTGGAATGACGGCTCCGGCTTCAAGCCCAGCAGCCCCATCCCCAAGATCCACGGCACGCAGGACTGGACCTATATGGCCGCCACCTTCAGCACGGCGGAAGCCCAGCCTACCACCCTCCTGCCGCGCGGCAACGTCTTCGCCGATCCAGGCGGCATGGCGTGGTTCGACAACTTCGCCGTCTCGGAAGGTGTGGTGGACGGCGCGGTGACCGTACGTGGCGGTTCCGGATCCCTGGGGCAGCCCATCAGCACCCCCAGCCGGAAGAAGGGCGACGTGAACGGGGACAACTCCGTGAACGTGAAGGACCTCATCGCCCTACTGCGGATCATCGTTGGCCTGGACACCCCAGCCGACACAGCGCCGGCGGACGTCGACGGTAACGGCAAGGTCGGCATCACGGACGCCTTGCTCCTGCTGAAGTACGTGGCCGGCCTGATCACCACGCTTCCATAGGAGGGCTGCTCCCTCCCCCCAGGACCGCGCCGTACGTGGCCCTGGGGGGAGGGGCGAGGGAGACGCGAACCAAGTCAGCGACCAAGGACTGCTTCGCCACCAAGCGTCGCGTGCGAGCACGCGATAGTCGTGCGTTCGCGCACGATACACGAGGAGACCACAAACTGCCTTACCCCAAGGACACAGAGAGCATGGAGTTGCACAGATCAGGAAACCAGCGTAGGTTCTCTTGGTATCTAGGTGTTGAGGCTGTTTGTGGTCACTGGGCTGGGGGCACAGGGAAGGCCCTGTCCTTCGAGCGGGGTGGATAGGGAGGGCGCGTGCGGCCGAAAGCGGGAGGCTAGCGGGGGGCTCCCCGTGACTGCTGGCGCGTTTCCTTTGCCCCCGTCCGCCCCTTGAACAGCCCGTAGATATGGGCAGGGACGGCGATCACGAAGAGCAGAAGAAGCAGGCCCAGAGCAAGCCCGACCCAGTAGCCGGCAACGTGCAGCACCCATTGGAAGGGCGCCGACAAACCTCGAAGGAAGTCATCCATGTCATCAGGTATCTCGACACCGGTGGCCTGCAGCTGGAGTGGGCTTGCCAGTAGACTGCCACAGGCAGATTGGGGCCACGAAGGGAGTCGGGTGAGGGAGCCGAGAGAGCTATGCAGCCGGGAGGGCGTAGCGGCGCTCGCGGAGGGCGTCGACGTAGCTGCCGACCTCGTTCTCACCGATGCCGAGGTGTAGGAGGCCCTGGCGGACCATCTCGGCGCCGGCCTCGAACTCCGCGTGGATGACGGCGTCGGCGCCGAGGCGACGCAGGGCGTCGGCGTCCACCCCGCGATGGACCCGCGCGATGATGGCGAGGTCCGGCTTCAGCTCCCTCAGGCGGCGGATGGCCATTCCGGCGGCGGCCGCATCCGGCAGCGCGACCACGGCGAGGCGGGTCTCCGGAGCCACGGCTTGGGCCAGAACCTGCGGCTGGGAGGCGTCCCCCAGCAACACGGGCACCCCGCGCTCACGGCGCTGGGCGGCGGCGTGGGGGTCGAGGTCTACCACGAGCTGCGAGACGCCCTGGGCGCGCAGTGCGTCGGAGACGAGGTGGCCGATTCGCCCGCAGCCCAGGACGAGGGCTGCAGGGCGGCTCTGGTGGAGGTCGGCCCCTGGGGCCTCGGCAGGCGACTCCCCGGGCTCACGCGGGACCTCCGGGTGCAGGGCGGCGCCAAGCTGGAAGAGGAAGGGCGCGGCGAGGAGCGTCAGCAGCGCGGAGGCAAGGATCACGCTGCCGATCTCCTGGGGTATGAGGCCGCGGCTGGTGCCGTAGGTGGCGAGAACGAAGGAGAACTCGCCGGTTTGCGCCAGCCCAAGGCTGGTCATCACCAGGGTCCGCTTGGGCAGCCGGGAGGGCAACAGGGCCAGGAGCGTCAGCAGGGGCTTGCCGACCAGCACCGCCGACACGACTGCCGCCACGGCCACCCAGTGGCGAACCACGAAGCCGGGGTCCAGCAGCATCCCGACGGCCACGAAGAAGAGGGAGGCAAACACGTCTCTCAGCGGCCGGATGAGCTGAAGCACGTCGTGGGAGTAGGGCGACTCCGACAGCATCAGTCCGGCCAGGAAGGCGCCGAGCGCAAGGCTGAGACCGGCGACCTCGGCCACCGCCGCGGCACTAAGGCTGAGGCCGACGACCGCCAGCAGCAGCAGCTCCCTGGAGCCGGTGCGCACCACGCGGTCCATCAGCGCGGGCACCACGCTGACGGCCAGCAGGAACAGGACACCCAGGAAGAGGGCCGCCCGGCCCAGCGCGAGGCCCACTCCGGCAAGCGCGCTCACGCTGAGGGAGAGGGTCGCCACGGCCGGCAGCACCGCTACCATCAGCACCAGTGAGAGGTCCTGGACGACGCCGATGCCCAGCATCAGCGTGCCGTGCTGGGTGCTCAGCTCGCCCCGCTCCTCCAGGATGCGCATCATGACGGCGGTGGAGGAGAGAGCCAGCGCGCAGCCCAGAAAGAGCCCCCCGTAGGCGCTCCACCCCAGTGTCATGCCGACGCCGACGCCCAGCAGAAGCGTGGTCACGATCTGTAGCCCGCCGCCCAGAAGGGAGGCCACCCGCGCCTCCGCCAGCTCCCCGAGAGAGAACTGAACGCCCACGGCGAACATCAGCAGCACCACGCCGAGGTTGGCGATCATGTTCACCGTGTGCTCGTCAGCGATGAGGCCGGGCGTGTGGGGCCCCACGGCGATGCCGGTGAGCAGGTAGCCCACAAGGAGCGGCAGCCGCAGTAGGTGCGCGAGGGCACCCCCTACCAGCGCCGCGATGAGCACGACGGCGACCTCTCTCAGGAACCCCGGATCCTCCATGAGTCCTCCTTCTACAGGCTACAGGCGAGTCGCTAGGTCAGCGGGCGCAGACTGCCTTACCACAGAGGCACAGAGGGCACAGAGGAACACAGGGAAGAGCCAAGCTGGACGCAAGGGGAACCCACCACCAAGTCACCAAGACACCAGGAAGGGCAAAGCTTGGCTCTTCCCTGAGCCCCTCTGTGTCTCTGTGCCCCTGTGGTGAGGTCTCTGCTGCTCCTCCTGGTGTCTTGGTTGTGGGGTACTCTGTGGGCGCTGACTGAGGGCCAGGCCTTGCCGTGGCGTGCTCTTTGGTTCGGCGGCCATCGGGTGGCCGCTCCACCATACGGTATCTACCCAGAAGCGAGACCCAGGTCACACGGGCTGCTTGCGGGCGCGACCGGGATCGGCGGGGGCTGTGGGGACGGGGGAGGACCCGCGCGGCTGGAGCAGCGAAGAAGAGGGAGATAGCCAAGGCGTCTCCGGCTTGGCGCGCGGAGATGCCCTATGTCTGCCGACAGAGAGCCCACCCCCAAGCTGCGGGGAGTTGCTGCCCAGGTACTGGGCGCGCCGGTGACGCGCTGGGAGCCGGCGCGCGGGGGATGCACTCGGGCGGGACGGTGGGTCGTTACCCTGTCGGACGGGCGCACCGCCTTCGTGAAGGCCGCGGATGACCCGCTGACGGCGGGGTGGCTTCGGACCGAGCAGCAGGTGTACGCCTGTCTCAAGGGGTCCTTCATGCCCCGCTGCCTGGGACAGGTCGAGGACGCCGAGGAGCCAGTGCTCTTCCTGGAGGACCTCAGCGGCGCGCACTGGCCCCCGCCCTGGG
>DASXUI010000138.1:0-7264 GCA_036504955.1 Armatimonadota bacterium | reverse complement strand
CCGTCAGGGAGCTGCTCTTCAGTGAGCAGTTCGCGTGCATAGACTGCGGCATCAGTGTGGGCGAGATCGCGCCCCGCAACTTCTCCTTCAACACCCCCTACGGCGCCTGTCCGGAGTGCCACGGCCTCGGCACTCATTCGGAGTTCGACCCCGACCTGGTGCTGGACCGCAACCGCTCCTTGGACGAGGGGGCGGTGGTACCCTTCGAGAGTACCTCCAGCGAGTACTTCCCGCAGATGTTCCAGGCCATCGCGTCCGCCTACGGATTCACGACCGATGTGCCCCTCCGCGAGGTGAAGGAGGAGCAGATCAAGCCCCTCCTTTATGGTACGGACCGTCGCCTGCCGATGGCGTACCACAACCGGCACGGGCAGTTCCGGCGGTACGAGGCGCGCTTCGAGGGCGTGATGAACCTCCTGGAGCGCCGTTACAAGGAGACCTCCTCCCAGGGGATCAAGGAGGAGATGGAGCAGTACATGTCGGCCCGGCCCTGCGAGGCCTGCGGAGGGCTGCGCCTGAAGCCCGAATCGCTGGCCGTGACCGTGTGCGGCCTGAATATCTCGCAGCTTACCTCCTACTCCGTGGAGCGGGCGCTGGATTTCCTTCAGGGGGTGCGGCTCACGGAGCGCGAGCAGACCATCGCTCGCCAGATCGTGAAGGAGCTTGTCTCCCGTCTGGGGTTTCTCCGCAACGTAGGTCTGGACTACCTAACGCTGGATCGAGCGGCGGCCACCCTGGCGGGCGGTGAGGCACAGCGTATCCGGCTGGCCACGCAGATCGGCTCCGGGTTGATGGGCGTCCTCTACATCCTGGACGAGCCGAGCATTGGGCTGCATCAGCGGGACAACCAGCGGCTGATCGAGACCCTGGTTCGGCTTAGGGACCTGGGCAACACCATCATCGTCGTGGAGCATGACGAGGAGACCATCAACGCCGCCGACTGGGTGGTGGACGTGGGGCCCGGTGCCGGTGAGCATGGCGGCTACATCGTGAGCCAGGGCACGCCGGAGCACGTCGCGAAGGACCCCAACTCCATCACCGGGCAGTTCCTGTCTGGTACTCGGGCCATCATGGTTCCGGAGAGGAGGAGGGAGGGCAGCGGTGACTGGCTGGAAGTGCTGGGGGCCTCACAGCACAACCTGAAGGGTATCGACCTGCGGGTGCCGCTGGGCACTCTCACCTGTGTCACCGGGGTCTCGGGGTCCGGGAAGTCCACTCTGGTGCAGGAGACTCTGTTTCCCCTCCTGCGCCAGATCCTGCTTGGATCGAGGGGGCAGGTGGGCTCCTACCGGGAGGTGCAGGGGGCCGAGAAGGTGGACAAGGTGATCGATATCAACCAGTCGCCTATCGGGCGCACTCCTCGCTCCAACCCAGCCACCTACACAGGTCTCTTCGATCTGATCCGGGACCTCTTCGGGCAGGTGCCGGAGTCCAAGGTACGGGGGTACAAGCCTGGCCGCTTCTCCTTCAACGTGAAGGGAGGCAGATGTGAGGCCTGCCGGGGCGATGGGATCATCAAGATCGAGATGCACTTCCTGCCGGACGTCTACGTGCCCTGCGAGGTCTGCAAGGGCAAGCGCTACAACCGGGAGACGCTGGAAGTACGATACAAGGGGAAGAGCATCGCCGACGTGCTGGATATGACCGTCGGTGAGGCCCTGACCTTCTTCCAGAGTCTTCCTCCCCTCGCGCGGAAGCTCTCCACGCTACACGATGTTGGGCTGGACTACGTGAAGCTGGGGCAGCCCGCCACCACGCTCTCCGGCGGAGAGGCCCAGAGGGTGAAGCTGGCCAGCGAGTTGAGCCGCCGCGGCACCGGCCGGACCCTATACATCCTGGACGAACCCACGACTGGGCTGCACTTCGCCGACATTCAGAAGCTGCTGGAGGTTCTGGGCCGCCTCGTGGATGGCGGAAACACCGTGTTGGTCATCGAACATAACCTTGACGTGATAAAGGTCGCGGACTGGTTGGTGGACCTGGGGCCCGAGGGCGGCGACCGGGGAGGCCAGGTGGTGGCGGCCGGGACCCCCGAGCAGATCGCCGGCTGCGAGGCCAGCCACACGGGCCGTTTTCTGCGAAGGCTGATCCCGGCGGCCTAGCTCCGTCCCCCGCTTGGCCCGCGAATCGTGATGGTGTGCGGTGAGCGGCAGTCGCAGCGGCCCGCACACGCATCACAGGCAGGCCCGCCCTCCCCGTCGCGGCGGCCCTCAGCCCCCTAGGCTCAAAACCCCGCACTACCGGCCGCGGAGCGCGCGCGGCCTTGGCGGCAGCCTGGCCCAGACCTCTGCTTGAAGAAGGAGACTCACGATGGCGCAGATCCTCACCCTTCCCGTTCTTGGACAGACCATGGAGGAGGGTACCATCCTCAAGTGGTTCAAGCGCGAAGGGGAGGGGGTCTCCGCTGGTGAGCCCCTCTACGAGGTTATGACCGACAAGGTGAACCAGGAGGTGGAAGCGCCGGAATCTGGGACGCTGCTTCGGATCCTTGCGCCGGAGGACACCACGGTACCGATCAGGCAACCCGTGGCGGTGCTGGGCTCCCCAGGGGAGGACGTTGACGCACTGCTCTCGTCGGGCGCTGGAGCCTCTGCCGATATGGCCGCGACCGCGACGGGACAAGCCCAGCCAATCTCGACGCCCACGGGGCTCCCAAGCCAACTGCCAAGTTTCCCCGGTAGCGCAGGTGAGGAGGAGCGCGTCTCTCCCCGTGCTCGGCGCCTGGCCCGTGACCGCGACCTGGACGTGGGGCTGCTGGCGGGACTGGGAACGGGCCCAGGCGGGAGGGTGTTGGAGCGCGACGTTCAGGCGTACCTGGCCTCGCCCACGGCCGACAAGGTGCGGATCACCCCTCTGGCCCAGCGTATGGCCGCCGAGCGCGGTCTGGAGCCCCGAGAGATCCTGGGCAGTGGGCCTGGCGGGAAGGTTCTTCGCGATGACGTGGAGCGAGCAGGGCAGCCTTCCCTGGCGCTTCCCTCGCTGGAGGACGATGAGCGGGTTCCCTACACAGGGATGCGCAAGGTGATCGGCGACAACCTCGCGCGGAGCATGCAGACGGCCCCTCACGTCACTCTGGTGATGGAGGTTGACATGACGGAGGCGGTGAGCCTTCGGCAGCAGATCGCGGAGGAGATGGAGCGGCGCAGCCAGCGAAAGGCCACCTTCACCGATCTGATCGCCCGCGCCACGGCCCTCACGCTTCTGGATCACCGAGCACTGAACGCCACCTTCGACGGCAGCACGATCACCCGGCACTCCCGGGTTCACCTGGGCATCGCTGTCTCGCTGTCTGAAGGGCTCATCGTCCCTGTTGTCCGCAACGCCCACCTGCTGGGGGTGGCCGAGATCTCCGGCGCGATCCGAGACCTGGCTGGCCGGGCTCGGGAGGGCAGGCTGGCTCCCGACGACTACACGGGGGGCACCTTCACCATCACCAACCTTGGGGCGTATGGGGTTGGGTCCTTCAACCCCGTCATCAACCCGCCCCAGTGCGCGATTCTGGGGGTGGGCGGCATCCTGGAGCGTCCCGGCGTGGTGAACGGAAGGCTGGAGCCGCGCTCGCTGATGAATCTTTGCCTTTCCTTTGACCACCGGCTGGTGGACGGTGCCCCGGCGGCCGCGTTCCTGAAGCAGCTCAAGGAGATCCTGGAGGCGCCCTACAGGCTGCTGATCTAGCCCGGATCTGGGAGGCCCCTGCGGTGGGGTCGGGGGCCCGGCGGGGTTGGGTCCCGCCGCCGGCTCCTGGCGGCTCGCGGCCGCCTCCACTCGGCGGCGGAATGCCCGGCACAGGCAGGCCTGTGCGCCGAGCCCGCCGACCGGAACGCAACTGGGGCCCTCACCCTGCGTCTATATCCTCGGAGGGTGGCTGAAGCAGCGGGGCAACCGCGATCGCAGCCTGGCCCGAGACCTCCTGGCAAGTGGTCGCCTCCCTCAAGGCGTGCTTTGCCCTATGCGGTAGACGCGCCAGCTAGTTGCGTATCGTCCACGGGGAGCGAGTGAGCCCCCCGTGGCCGACGGGCCCCTCCCGGCAGACGCACCCGATTGGTCCAGCGCGCCCGCCACAGGCGACTGTGGCCGTCCCACCCACACCCCTGCCGCGGGACGCGGAACTGGGGCTGACACTTGAAGGCGGAAGATGCTCTCTCACTCTACGAAGCTCTGCACGGTTCTCCTGCTACCCCTGTCCTGTGCCACCTTGGTACCAACTTGGGCGGTGGGGGCCCCGGTGTTGAAGGTGGTCAAGCCTGTGTCCCCGGCCGTCCTTCGGCTGCCGGCGGTCCACAAGAGTCAGTCCGCGCTGGCCGGCCTGAAGAAGACCGACCTCATTGAGCTGAACCTTCGTGGAGCGGACATCGACAACGTCCTGGACTTCTACGGCGCCGCGCTAGGCCTGACGGTGATCAAGGACCCCAGCCTCAAGGGCACGGCGACGCTCATCAGCCCTAAGCCGCTCACCGTTGAGGAAGCCTACGGCGTCCTGGAGCTCTACCTCCAGAGCCGAGGGTACCAGCCGGTTCGAACCAGCACCACCCTGCTCGTCCGGCCCGCTCCGCTGGTGGATCCGCAGGCCGCCGAAGCCGATGCGCTTGCGGCGATCTCGACGCGCGTCTTCCCGCTTGTGAACGCCCAGGCGTCTGCCGTGGCCAAGATCATCAACGACCTCTACGCCGCCCCCGAGGCGCCGAAGACGGTCGATACCGCGATTGTGCCTACCGTTCCGTCCAAGAACAGCCTCGTGGCCAGGGCGTCGGCCGAGGTTGGCACGAACTCTGTCGTTGTCTCCGCCACTCCCCTGGGCATGGCTCAGGTGGCGCTGATGCTGAAGGAGCTCGATGTGCCGAGGACGGCGGTACCCGCCCTGGGCGAGCCCACCTCTTCGCAGGTCTACAGCCTGAAGTACATCCGGGCCAACGAGGCCGCTCCGGTCGTGGAGTCCATGCTTCAGTCGTCGGATCGACGGGCCAAGGCTTCTGGCGCGGGGGCTGAGGACAAGGGCGCCGGCGCGCCCGAGGCGCCGCGACAGAGCGACGTCGCGGCACACGTGGAGAGCAACTCCCTGGTCGTGACCGCCACGAAGAGCCAGCTTGCCGCCGTCTCCGATGTAATCTTGAAGCTGGATCAGCCGAAGCAGCTTGCCAGCAACCTGTTCTGGCATCACCTCAGCAAGGCCAACGCCTCGGAGGTCGCCTCGCTGTTGAACTCCGCGCTGCGCCGGCCGGAGAGCGCGGCCGATCAGGCCGAGGCTGGGAGCGAGAAGAACCCACAGGGTGACCGCCTCACCGGCACCGGTGCACCGGCGTACCATCAGACCTTCGGCGAGCACGCGGACCAGATCAAGTCCCGCCAGGGTTCCGGCAGCAAGCTGCCGAGCTTCATTCCCGGCGGCGACAGTCCGCAGGTGGGCTTCAATCCGGTAGGGCAGTCCACTGAGACGGCTCTCGTCGCCCTGGGCGGCAACCTATATCAGGGGGCAACGATGCCCCTGGACCCGGATGCCGACGGCATCTTCGAGCTGAAGGACAAGCCGAAGGACGCCACTGCCGCTGCCGAGACGGTGCAGCCCAAGGTCCAGCTTGCCCAGGCCACCGGGAGCAGCACCACCGGGACCATTCGCCAGAGCCGTGGCGCGGGCGGAGCCGTGACCGGCGTGGTGGACCTTCAGGGCAACGTGAGCGTCGTGGCGGACGTTAACAGCAATAGCCTCATCATCAACGCCGATCCCGCCAGTATGGAAGCGTTGAAGGACATCCTGACCCGAATCGACGTGCTGCCCGAGCAGGTGCTGATCGAGGCACTGATTATTGAGGCTTCCCTCGACACGACCACCAAGCTGGGCATCCAGTGGAACTTCACGCAAATGGGCGCCTTCGGGTCGGGGACGGCTGGAACGCCGAACGTCAACATGCAGCCAAACTCCCTGACCGGCGGACTGACCTACACCGCTGTCGGGCCGAGCTGGCAAGCCGTGTTGGGCACCATCGCCACGGACCGACGTTTCAAGGTGCTCTCCACTCCGCGCATCTTCACGTCGAACAACCACGAAGCGCAGATCAACATCAGCCAGCAGGTGCCTTACATCACGAACAGCTTCGTCAACGCGAACGGTTCAGTGTCAAACAGCTTCAGCTTCCTGGACGTTGGTGTGATCCTAGACGTCACGCCGCACATCAGCAGCAACGGCTATGTGTCTATCGTCGTTGATCAGCAGGCGAACGATTTCCAGGGCTACACCAGCTTCAACGCTCCCCTGGTAGCGCGCCGGTCCACCTCCACCACCGTCACCCTGAAGGACGGGCAGACGGTAGTCCTCGGCGGCCTCATCAAGGACAGCACCACCAGGATTCACAACAAGGTGCCCATCTTGGGAGACCTCCCGCTGATCGGCTCGCTCTTCCGGTCCGTGGACAACGCGGGCAGCAAGACCGAGTTGATGGTGTTCCTCACCCCCTACGTAGTCCGGGGTGTCGACGAGACGGACAGCCTTACGGGCAAGCAGCGTGACGAGCTCGAGACGAAGTCGCCTCAGCTCAACTTCGCTCCTACGCCCAAGACGATTCGGCAACCGGCCCCGAAGCCTGGTGACGCGAAGAAGCCGACGGAGCCTGCCAAGGGCGATACTGAGACCGGAATCCCGCCGACCGCGCCAGGCAGCACTGACGCCGATGGGGACAACGACCGACCGGGTTCCACGGAACCGGCGCCGACCGAGGGCGCGGGTGAGGGGCCCGTCGGGCCTCCGATTGGCGATCCGGGCGGCCCGCCACCCGCTCCCTTCCCGGTTCCGGGTGGCGAGTGAGGCTGGGTGAGGGTGCCGCGCGGAGTGAGGCCCTGGGGCGAAGAGAGGCTTGGCGGCGCCTGTTCCCGCCAGGCGGGGTGGCCGAAGTGGGGTAGGGCGGGCCTGGAACCTTTGGAGGCGCACCTCGTCCTATTACGTGGAACAACCTCCTTGGTTGTGAGAGCTGGCCGGTTGTGGTAGAGCCACCCAACCGGTGCGGTTCCGAGAGCTAGACCTGGAGACGAGACCTCCTGCCAGACTCGCCTCCGAAGTGCAAACGGCCTGTGGGGCTTTCCTCCTTTCCCCCCCACGGGCCGTTTTTTCGTCTTGGTGAGATGGGTCGTAGGGTCGTTGGGTCGTAGGGGAAGGGCCTCAGAGGGTGGGGACCTGTCGGACTAGTCGGACAGGTCGGACGGTGAGGGCCTTGCGGACAGCTCGGTGGTGTAGCCACAGGTGGGTGCCCAGCTGCCGTCAGCCCGGCGGTCAATC
>DASXUI010000137.1:0-21394 GCA_036504955.1 Armatimonadota bacterium | reverse complement strand
TAGCCATCGCCCAGCGGGTCCTGAACCCAGCCCAGATGGCCCTGGCCACCATAGGGCCCACCCCAAGCAGTTAGGGGGATGTAGGCGTGCAAGTGAGCCCCAGGTGGTGCCGGGAATGCAGCCCCCAACCGACATAGGGGCGCCCCTTTGGGGCTGAACAATCTGGGCCCAGACGCGGACTCGTGGAGCACCAGTCCGTGGGGAGCCCCGGAGGGGCGCCTCTACGTCAGCCAGGGGTAACACCCCTGGCGCGTCCCCCGGCGCCGCCCGCAGCCCCTTCTCCCCCTAGCCCGCTCCCCCAGTCCCATCACCATAGGAGGTCGTACATGTCTATCGGAGTGCTGGTAACTGGCGCTGGCGGGAAGATGGGCCGCGAAGTAGCCCGCGCGGTACATGCCGCCGAGGGGTTGCAGGTAGTGGCGGCGGTTGACCCAGCCGCGGCGGGGCGTGACCTGGGGGAGCTAACGGGCCTGCCCGGCCTTAGCCTGGAGGTCCACGCGGACATGCCCTCCGCGCTGAGCGCCGTTAAGCCCGACGTAATGGTCGACTTCACCGTGGCGGCCGCGGCCCGGGGCAACATCCGGCAGGCGCTGGAGGCCGGTGTGCGTCCCGTCGTGGGCACCACCGGCATCTCGCAGGACGAGTGGGCCAGCTTCGGGGCCCTGGCGGAGTCCAAGGGGATTGGCGTCTTCTACGCCCCCAACTTCGCCATAGGCGCGGTGCTGATGATGGCCTTTGCCGCCAAGGCCGCTCGCTACATGCCGGCCATTGAGATCATCGAGCTCCACCACGACCAGAAGAAGGACGCGCCCTCCGGCACCGCCCTTCGCACCGCCCAGATGATCGCGGAGGCTGCCCAGCTTCCGCCCCGCCCCGCAACGGAGCACTTCACGGTAGAGGGTGCGCGTGGAGGAGCCGTCGGCTCCGTGCAGATCCACAGCGTGCGCCTGCCGGGCTACGTGGCCCACCAGGAGGTTATCCTCGGCGGCCTGGGCCAGACCCTCACCATCCGCCACGACTCCCTGAGCCGCGAGTCCTTCATGCCCGGAGTGGTGATGGCCGTCCGCAAGGTCATGGATCTCAAGGGCCTGGTGGTCGGCCTGGAGCAGCTTCTGGAAGGCATATAGGGTCGTAAGGTCGTAAGGTCGTAGGGTCCGTAGGGGAAGGGCTTCAGGGTGACGGGTTGGGACCTGTCGGACCGGTCGGACCTGTCGGACGGTAAGGGCCCAGAGAGCAGCATGGCGGCAGGGCCGGTCACAGGGTGCCCCACGGCCGACCGCCCGGCGGTGAATCGCCGGGCTCCGAGGCTCATCCCGCTGAACCTGGGTTCTGAACCAGGGGTGCTCCCTGGCGTCAGTGCACTCCTCTGGAGGGAGCCAGGGACAGGACGCTCAGGTACACCTTGGGGCCAGAACCCTCCTTCCAGGAGGATTGAGCCCCGGAGCCCGGCGATTCACCGCCGGGCGGACCGCCTCCGGGCACCGACACCCGTCCATGCCACCAGATCGCTCCGGAGGGCCCTAACCATCCGACAGGTCCGTCTGGTCCGACAGGTCCCGCGCCCTTCGCCCTCTGAGGCCCCTCCCCTACGACCCTACGACCTCACGACCCCACGACCCGCCTTTCCTACTTGGTCAGCCGGTCGATGGCGTCCAGCTCTTCCTTGCTGAACTCCAGGTTGTCCAGCGCCTTCACGTTCTCCTCCACCTGCTCCACCCGCGAGGCGCCGATGAGGGCGCTGGTCATCGGCTTCAGGCGCAGGAGCCACGCGAGGGACATCTGCGCCAGCGTTTGGCCGCGCTTCTTGGCGATCTCGTTCAGGTCACGCAGCTTGCCCAACTTCTCCGGCGTCAGGTTGCGCTCTGCCCAGTCCTTCCCCCAGCGCTCGGCCGCGCGAGAGCCCTCCGGCACCGTGCCGCCCAGGTACTTGTCCGTCAGCATCCCGGAGGCCAGGGGGCAGAAGGCGATGACCCCGGTGCCGGCGCGCTCCGTCTGCGGCAGCAGGTCCCACTCCACGCCCCGACCCAGCATGTTGTAGTAGGGCTGGTGGATCGTGATGGGGTGCAGACCGAGCTGCTGGCAGATGCGCACCGAGTCCGCGAAGTGCGCTCCGGAGAAGCTGCTGACGCCGATGTAGAGCACCTTGCCCTGGCGCACGGCCAGGTCCAGGGCCATCAGGGTCTCCTCGAGGGGGGTCTCGGGGTCGGGGCGGTGCGCGTAGAAGATGTCGAAGTAGTCCACCCCCATGCGCTTCAGGGACTGGTCCAGGCTGGCGATGATGTACTTCTTGGAGAGCCACTCACCGTAGGGTCCGGGCCACATGCGGTAGCCGGCCTTGCTGGAAAGGATTAGCTCGTCGCGCGGCATCTCCTTGATGACGCGCCCGCAGACCAGCTCCGCGTTGCCCGGCGGGGTGCCGTAGTTGTTCGCGAAGTCGAAGTGGGTGATCCCCAGGTCGAAGGCCCGGAACAGGCACTCTCGGGCCACGTCCTCCCCCCGGTACCCACCAAAGGTCTCCCAAGCCCCCAGGGAGATAGCCGGGAGCAGCAACCCGCTGCGCCCGCAGCGTCTGTACTGCATCTTTTCGTAGCGGTCCAGTAGGAACTCGTCTGGCATCTCTTCCCCCTATCGTGGTGTCCAGCAGATCGTCTGCCCTCATCCCGCACCGTGCAGGCTCACACCGACACCAGCCCGCGCGCGGGTCTCTCAACCCCAAGGTCACTATCTGCTCCTGGAGATCCTGTACAGCTTTGCGCCCTTCCCAACCTGGGCGTCGAACCGCAGACCTAGCTCGGTCCCTGCTCCACAGCGAACACGACGGCGGTCCTTGTCGTCAACCTGCATGCTTCTTATCTTCACCGGAATGCAGTAATGCTCTGCGCTGGCAACCAGTGTATCGCCAGTGCTGATGGTGATCTGCGACATCCTTGCTACGACTGCATCCGCCCGAGTAAAGCGTTCTGCCACCTCACCCACCTGACAAGCTAGTCCGCACTTGGCCATCGCCTCAACAGCGTGACTATAGAACAGCTCACCGATGGCTTCCGCAAGCACCTCCACAAAGTCAATGATCCCTAGCAACACCATAGGCCCGGGCAGATTCTCAAGCGTCCCATGGGCAGCGTCGTTGCGATACTGAATAAATGAGCGAAGCTCGGCCTCTGCCGTCTCCTGCCCTCCTCGCGTCTCAGTCATGTACTCAACTACACGCCTCTGTTGACTGATCCACGCCCATGGCTCTGCTATGGACAGCCCTCCGAGGAAGTCATTTAGGGCGTCGCCACGAAGGTTCCGATCGTGCACCTGGAAAGCCTCAATCATCAGGCAGTAGCCATGATGATTCGCGACGCCACCGTATAGTTCCCTCACAATACCGTCGGACGATAGGTGCTGATATCTACCCGTACCGGCTTTGGGCAGAATCCGACTAGCGCCCACTCTATGCTGTTTGCGCACTGACTCCGGCAGATCGCTGTATAGCCTATAGACTCGGGGCATTAGGCCCAGCCATGTTGTCGCAGTATCATATACGAAACGCTCGTATGCTGCGTAAAGTTGTGTCAATGCCGAAGCACTATCATAGACGCGCCAGGAAGGTGCAGACGGCGCCAACTCCCTGAGTCTGCCTATCGGGTCGGCCTGGGCGTCCCCCTCACCCCCACCGGTCTCCAACCCACCGTAGATGAGGTCACGAGCATGGTCGTACAACGCGACGCACTTGCGAATAACAGAGAGGCTATCGCGACAGACGGCGATACTGCTTGAGAACATGCGCTACTCCGACAGCGCCCGCGACAGCATGTCTGAATACAGGTCAATGCGCCCTTCCACATCGGCCTTCGTGTTCTTTCTCCCAGTGAAGGTGCCACTTGGGTGTGCCTCAAAGAGTGCCCTTGTTGCCCTCACAATGTCCCCTTGACGCTCTTCCAGTTCCCTGGCATGCCCAATGTGCCGCGACATACCCACTAGCACCGCATCACAGAATGCCTTCTGGGGCCGGGCCTCCCACTGTTTCCGCTTCGTATCCCAGGGACGGAAAAGCTGTTCGCCGTACACTCTCTCCGCCAGACTGATCGTATCCAGGAACAGGTCTCGCAGAACGTTCATATCGGCGCTGGTGAACCGCCGAGCCCTGGCCATATAGAGATCGAGGAACCCTTGCATGCCACGTTGGTACTGGTCGGCAAAGCGTAGCGCAAAGAACCGGAGGATGGTCTCGATATCTCCCATCTGAGAGTAGAATGCATCGTCGAGCAGCTCCTTGGGCGGCTGAGACTCCTCTCGATCAGCATATTCAGGCAAGCCCCATGCGCGGCGGAATGCATTGGTCCGAGACAACTCCAGAAGGAGTGAATTGAACAACCCCTGATAGAGGCAGTTGCGGACCTCCTGATGACTCAGCTTAACCCCCCCAGTATTAAGGCGCTCGAAGACAAGCTGCTTCAGCAGCATTGCGTCCTCCTCGCGCTGAGCCGACTCGTGCATCAGAACAGTATAGGAGATTGAGCGCCGATCAATACCGGCCCGAATCTTCTCAGGCAGACGCAGATATGTTCGCCCATTGAGCTCAGGCCAACGCTCTAGACCAGTGAGCTTAAGCTCGTTCATATAGAAGGACTGTATCGCGGTGATGCGCTGCTGACCATCCATCACTTCATAGGTATTGAGCTGCGTCTCGTAGACGAACAACGGCGGCACGGGGACGTTCATAATGAATGACTCAATCAGCCTAGACTGCCGCATAGCGTCCCATCGAGGCCGCCGTTGATAGAAGGGGCGCACGTTCATGTAGTTGGGGCGCTTCAGCGCCTCAACGAAGTTCGGCAGCTTCTCGCGGTTAGACTCTGTCACGATACGCTCTTCCCTTGATGCGTATTTCTCCTCGATGTCCGCTTCTGACATCCTGGGCTTGCTGGCTCTAACAGGAGTATCCCACATATGGGCTTCAGAAGCCGCTTTGATTAGGGGCATTGCGGATATGCTCTCCAGAACGCTCGTCGGGTCCCAGGCGCAGGACATCTGCCAGTGGGCGACCAAAAATGCCGACTTCATACCTAGTATTCGGTTGATGGAGACAGGGAGCGTTACCATGCCTCGGTGCATGCGCGAACATCGCCTCACTACCTGCCAGTCATCATGTTCGGGCGGTGTGTCCCGAATGTTGATGGACGGCGAAGTAGCCACTGAAGCGTCACTTAGGGGATAGTGGTCTCAGCGCAGATCGTCAGCCCTACTCGGGGGTGATGGCCAAGGGAACGCTCTGGCACCACGTCCCAGTGCGCCTTCCTCCCATTCCTCAGCGGGCCGCCGGGTCCTGCAGGAGGCCCTGGTGCGGCCTTGGCATACGGGCCCGGCATGCTATCATGGTAGGCACTCTCTAGGGCAGCACGCCGCCTGGCGGCCAGCGAGGCCGTAGCCAAGGTGCGCGCGTGACGGGTTCCGTGGCGGCCCGGCAGTTACAGACGCTCAGCAGCGTGACAGGAGTGAGCCAAATGGAGACCAGCAACCACCAGCGGGCTATTCGGGACCAGTTTACCAAGCAGGCGGCGGCCTTCACGGCGATGCCCGAGCACAGCCAGGAGGAGGCCATGGGGCTGATGCTCCGGAGGGCGATGCTCCGGCCCACCGACACGGTGCTCGACGTGGCCTGTGGTCCCGGGTTGGTGGCCTGCGCCTTCGCCGAGCACGTGGCGAGCGTGGAGGGGATCGACATCACACCCGCCATGCTGGAGCAGGCCAGGCAACTCCAGGAGAAGAAGGGGCTCACCAACCTCTCCTGGCGTCTGGGCGACGTGCTGCCGCTCCCCTACCCCGACGGTGCCTTCACCCGAGTGGTCACCCGCTACTCACTCCACCACTTCCTGAACCCGGGGGCCGTGGTGCGCGAGATGGTCCGCGTGTGCGCCCCCGGCGGCAGAGTAGTGGTTGTGGACGCCTCCCCGGACGCTGACAAGGCCGAGGCGTACGACCGCGTCGAGAGGCTGAGAGACCCCTCCCACACGCGGGCGCTGCCATCCGAGGAGCTGCTGGAGGCCATCGCCAGCTCTGGCCTCGTCGATGTCACCCTGGACCACTACCGCCTGCCAATGGAGCTGGAGAAGCTGCTCTCCGCCTCCTTCCCGGAGCGGGGCAGCGCGGAGAGGGTCCGCGCGCTCTTCGAGGAGGACCTGCGCGCGGATACCCTCAGCATGAAGTCGCACCTGGTGGACGGGAGGATCCACTTCTCCTTCCCCGTTGCGGTCCTCAGCGGCAGCCGACCCGCGTAGCGTTGGGGCGGGCTAGATGCCCGGCACGCCTGGCTGGCTGAAGGCGGCCTCCTGGGCCTTCAGCGGCACCCCAAGGCCCTTCAGGATGAGAGAGGCCATCATGCGGTTGCCGCGCGGCGTCATGTGGACCCCGTCGGCGGTCAACCAGTTCTTGGTGTCGCCGGTGGCCTTGCGGTGCTCCGCGATCGCCTTGTGGAAGGGCGTGTTAAGGTCGATGAACTTGCAGTGCTTCTGCCGGGCTAGCGACTTGAGGGCCGCGTTGTAGGCCTTGAGCTTCTCGTTCTCGGGGCTCTTGGGGTCCTCCATGATGACCGTGGTTGAGAGCAGCACAACCTGAATGCCCGCGGCCTGTGCCGCGTCGATCATCTGCGTGACCTTCTCCTTGTACTGCGCCAGCGGCACTCCCCTCGGCCCATCGCCCTTCGGATGGTTGTCGTAGAAGCCGTGCCACACGTCGTTCACGCCCACGCTGATGGTCACAAGCTGGGGATGCTTGTCCAGAACGTCCCGCTGGAAGCGTGCCTGCATATCCGTGGACTTGTGGCCGGAGATCCCCGCGTTCACCACCTCGAAGCCTGCCTCCGGATAGAGGTAGGTCAGCGACTTCCGAATGAGCCACACGTACCCGCCGGGCTGCTCGCCCCCTTCGGTGATGCTGTCGCCGAGGGTCACGATTCGCTGCACCCCGCGCAGGGGTCTAGGCACGGCGTCCGCGGCGGGGGCCGCGCTGGCGACCACCAGGCAGCCACAGGCCACTATCGCTGCAAGGGAGAGGGTCGAGGACATAGAGGACTCCTTTCAGGGGCGGCACCAGAGGTTGCTGGAGAGGCGGGAGCCTTCCGAGGAGACACAGGGGGACAGGCAAGCCGACGGGTGGAGGGTGCGCCTACACTGACTTCGGGGTGAGAACCGCCGCTCCCTCGTGCCCGGGTCGCGGCCAGGGCCGGGCGTGACAGGGGGCGCGCCTCTCCGTCCGAAGCGCTGCCGAGGCTACCGTGTGAGGGCGCGCGGGCTATTCATCGATCTGCTGGATAACCAGCATGGCCCGGCTCTTCTTGTAGTAGAGGGTAACGCTGTTGGCGGGCTCCCCCATCCTCGCGTGGTAGTTGCCGAGGATGACCTCCTGGTTCAGGTCATCGTAGCCCACCTTGCGCTGAGTCAGCGTCTGCTTCTTGGTATCCAGCACCACGACCCTTGTGCCGTCTCGGTCCGACTCGAGCCGGAACCGCAGGGGCTGCCTGTACCGACCGTCGAACTCCCTGTGCAGCCGAGCGAAGTCGAGGTCCATCAGGCGCACGGGCCGGCGCTCGGCCAGAACGTCGCCCGCCGTCCGCCATTCCATCTCCACTTCTTGGTTCTTGAACCAGGCGATGGCGAAGGCGAGGCAAAGGACGAGAGCGCCCGCGATGAGGAGGACGGCCCAGGTGGTGGCCGCGGGGAGGGTGCCCCTGGCGGGGCTGGAGCCGCCAGCACTGG
Source organism: Armatimonadota bacterium (assembly GCA_036504955.1). Taxonomy (GTDB): domain Bacteria; phylum Armatimonadota; class DTGP01; order DTGP01; family DASXUI01; genus DASXUI01. The sequence goes on along the minus strand of DASXUI010000137.1, from coordinate 13,652 downwards.
CCGGCAGACCGCGAGTAGGTACAGCGACGCGAGCATCCAGGCCAAGGTGCATGGTCCCGCTCCTTCCGACAGCTCACGACCCTTCACCAAGGGTCGAGCGACCAGAGAGCCGAAGCGCCGGCGTGGCCCAGCCTGCACTGCCCACGAGAGCTCGTGGAGTCCCGCGCCATGCCCGACGCGCAAGCGCCTCGTGCATCATGCGGGCTAGGCCAATGGGCCGGGACCTCGGGGACTTCCGACAGCCCGGAGCGAAGCCTGCCTCCTAGTGACGGCAGCTCACCGTACCGAGAGTCTACTCCGCACCCAGATGCCTGTCAAGAGCCAGTAAGAGCAGAGCGCTCGGCCATCTAAGGCAATCGGCCATGGCGCAAGCGAAGACTGCCGGCGTCGTTCAGTCTCCAGCCGCCGTGAATCCGTCAGACACTCCCGAGGCAGCTTCCGCTCTACTCCTCCTCGTAGAGGCGCTCCCCTCGATGCAGACGCTCAGCGACGCTGAAGTTCTGCTCGTGGGAGCGGACAGTGGGGGAGTGAGCGGCCAGGTACCGCGCGGCGGCGACCAGAAGGTCAGCGCCGGCCGGCGTCCCAGGCAGCGCGCTGAGGTGGGTGAAGGCCGCCTCCAGGGCCTGGATGGTGTGGAAGTCTCGATCCTCCCTCAGGAGGTTGGCCGCGAGGGCCGACACCATTGGGCCGACGTCCCCGTCCATGCTCAGGTAGGCGCTGACGAGAGCCCCCGCGGCATTCACTTGCTGGCGCTGATCGAGGAGCCGGGGCACCTGCGCCAGCAGCGCCGGAGCGCCGCCAGCGGGCACGGGGCACTCGGGAAGGCGAGCGGGCGGGGTGTTGAGGAAACGGTCGAGGTACACGCTGATGGCGGCATCCATCACCCCTCGGAGGAGCGAGGCCGACCCCGCGCGCTGGAGGCCACGCTGGATCGCGCTTGCGAAGCTGAAGGTGTGCAGCGCTCGGTCCCAGTCGCCGAACTCGTTGCTGGTATGCAGCCTGGCGATGCGGAGCGCTGCCGCGTGGGTTACGGCGCCGGCCACCACGTCCCAGGAGCAACCGCGCCGGAGAGCCTCCAACAGGGCCCCCAGGATATCGCTGGGGCGGTCGCTCAATAGCACGGGGACCAAGTCAGGGTGTGGGGGCCTATCGGCGCCGTTCCGCCCCCCCTCCGCCACCGCGGCCGGCAGCTCGTCGAAGGCGCCCTCCAGCAGGGCAACGAGGTCCACCGGGTGCCGCCAGGCGTTCGACTCCTCCATCCGCGACGCGCCCGCGTAGGCCGGGGTCAGCGACGTTAGGACGATGCCGGCGTTCTCCCAGCCAGCCAGGTCCAGGGCCTCAAAGGCCTTGTTGGTGAAGTCCACCACGTGGCCTGTCTGTACGTAGCGGTGGTCCGTTGCCGCCGTGAACAGCATCTCGGCCACCTGACGGGGCGGCATCTCTGCCTCAACGGCCGTGGCCAGACAGCGCTCCGCGCCCTCGGCGTCACGCACCTCGACGAACTGCCTGAACCAGAAGCCCAAACGCTCCCAGGAGGATGCCGCCCCGGGGAGCGTAGCGACGGGATGACGGGGAGCGGAGCCCGCGCACTCGTCGGCGACGGCGGACAGACCGTGGCAAAGGGCCCGGGCGCGGTCGTCCGGTCGCAGGTGGGGCAGCATACGGGCCATACAGGTCAGGATCGTCAGACCCGGGCCCCACCCGACCTGACGGTATCGCGCCCCGAAGCCCAGGCCCAGCCTGAAGGCCTCCAGGGGATCCCCCTCGGCGGAGAGCAGCGACAGCACCGACTTCCCGAGCACGAGAGGGATGTTACGCTCCAGGCCCTGCCGCAGCCGTCCCAGGCTGCTCTCGCGCCGGTCGGCGGCGGGGCTCAGATCGAGCCACACCTCGTCGCCGCGCAGCTCCACCGAATAGGACTGGACGTCGTCAGCCCAGGGGTCAAAGGTGCCGCCGCTCTCCAGGTCGAAGCGGGCGTGGTGCCAGGGGCAGGTCAGGATCCCGTCACAGACAGAGCCCCGGCTTAGTGGAAAACCGAGGTGTGGGCACCGGTTGTCGACGGCGTGGACTCGATCCTCCACCCGGAAAAGGGCCAGGGTGAGGCCTTCTAGCTGAACCACCAGGCAGCCGCCGGGCCCCAAATCCTTCAGGCTGGCGGCGCAGACACAGTGCTCTCCCATCGCGCGCATGAGGTTGCCCTCCTCTTCGATGGACGTAGAGTAGCTCACCCAGGCGTCGCCAGGCAAGCAGACAGGCAGAGGGGCATGGCCCGCCTTGCTCACCCAGTGCCTGTGAAAGCCTCCACTATGCGAGACGCGCGGACGCCTTGGGCGCTGAGGGGGCTGTGCGGAGACGCGGGGCCGGGCGGGGGCGCATTCGGGGACGGTTTACCGGGGACGCTGGGGCGGGGACGCCCAGGAGACATCCCTGGGCGCCATCCCGCGAAATCGGGCCTATCCTCAGAAGTTGAACTTGTTGATGTTGCCCTTGTTGAAGACCATGGGCGTGCCGAGGAGCACCTGGTCCTTCTCCACCTTCTTGGCGCCCAGACGGCCCGCTGTGATCTCCGTGGAGCCCGCTTTGAGGTCGCCATCGGCCAGGGCACGGGCGGCGTAGACCGTCAGATACCCCAAGTCCAGTGGGTTCCAGAGCAGCACGCTCTTGACCACACCCTTGTCCACGAACTCCTTCATGTCCTTGGGTGTGCTGAGCCCCAGGACCGCGACCTGGCCCTTCTTCCCCGCCTGGTCCACCGCGTCCGCCGCGCCGGGGAAGGCGTTGGAGGACATGCCCCACACGCCCTTGAGCTGAGGGTACGCCTTCAGAAGGTCCTGGGTCACCTGGAAGGCCCGGCTGCGATCCTCCTCGCTTGGCTTCGGGTCCGTCACCAGCGTCATCTTGGGGTACTTCGAGGCCATGCGCTTCTTCATCCAGCCGATCCAGGCGTTCTGGTTGGCGGCGGTCAAGGTGGCGGTCACGATGGCGACCGGGGCGTTGGGGCCGGCTTCCTGAGCCATGAGGTCCACGAGGGTCTCGCCGATAGCCTGCTCAGTGGCCTGGTTCACGAAGAACTCACGGCCGGACCGCTGGGGGTCCGCGTCGGCGTCCCAGGTGATGACGTGGATGCCCTTGCGGCGGGCGGCCTCCATGGCCGGACTGGTGGCGATCGGGTCATCCGCGCTGATGGCGATCACGTCCACCTTCTGGGTGGTCCAGTTCTCGATGATCTGGATGGCCTTGTCCGGCTTGCCGCCCTCGTTCGGCCCATCGTAGATGAGCTCCACGTTGCCCAACTGGGCCGCGGCCTCCTTGGCTCCCTGCTCGCAGGCGTTGAAGTAGGGGTTCCCCTTCACCTTCGGCAGCATACCGACTTTGATCTTCTGCCCCTTCTTGGACGGGATCTCCGGGTAGGCGGCCGGGGCACCGGCCCCTGGAGGAGTGCCGCCCTTGTTCGCGGTCGTCGAGGTCTCATCGGCCCGGCGGCAACCGGCGGCGGCCACCAGGATAGCGGCGAGGCCCAGAGAGGCAAGGGTGCGCGCGCGCGCCCTCAGGGGGGAGCTTGGAGGCATCAGGGTCCATCCTTCCTTGAGTTCAGAGGTCAGCCGGCCACACCCCCAAAGGGCCACCCCAGTGAGGCAGGCAAAGGTGAATGCCCTGTGCGCCGGGAGCGGGGGCCGGGTTCGCTCGGTCGCGGTCAGCAGCGTCCGAGCGTTCCGTGTGTCCTTTCGCCGTGTCTGGCGCGCGCCCCTCCGGGGGGCCGGAGCCGGGTGCCCGGCAGGTCCCTACAGGCTGGGGGGCACAGTGTGATGAGAAGGGGCGCTTGAAAGCAGCCGGTGCTCTTCGCTACCTTAGTGCGATGGAGGAAGCCGCTCAACTCTCCCGGAAGGAGACACCCGACCCATGCCCTACCTTCAGAAGACTCAGCCGCTGACCCTGAGGGCCCAGGTCACCCCCATGCTGTGCGCGAGCCCCGCCTCGGAGGCGATTGAGTTCTACAAGCAGGCCTTTGGGGCGGTGGAGGCATCCCGCGTCGAGGATGAGGATGGCCGCATCTCCCACGCGGAGTTGCACCTCGGAAACGCCACGATCCTGCTCGCCGACGAGTACCCGGATATCGAGGTCGTCAGCCCCAGAACCCTCGGTGGATCCCCCGTGATGCTGCTTCTCGAGGTACCGGACGTGGACAGCTTCTTTGACCAGGCCGTCCGGGCCGGGGCCAGGGCCGCCCGTCCCCTACAGGACTCCTTCGACGGCGCCCTCCGCAACGGCACGCTGGAGGACCCCTACGGCCACCGTTGGATGGTGGTCACCCGCAGGCCCTCCTAGTAGACCCACCTTTCGTCCCTTTGGTGTCTTTGGTCCCTTGGGTCCCTTGGGCCGCCAAGGGACCCAGGGCACGTAATCGCGCCCCTTCCCTACCCCACCAGCGTTTTCAGCTCAATGTCCAGGTTCTCACTCTGCCCCACCTCCGATAGGGAGGCCCTCAACTCCGGCAGGGACACCGCCTGTGGTACATCCACGGAGGCCTCCAGCCGAAACAAGGGCGAGCCGGTAATCGGCGCGTTGTAGGCGGTGGTCTCCAGGGCAACGATGTTGGCGCCCGCGCGGTAGAGCACGTTGGTCACCGCGTACACGATTCCCTCGTGGTCCAGGGAGCTGGCCGTCACCTGGCACGGCACCACGGCGGCCCGGCGGTGCTCCTCCGGGCTGGCTGTGAGCTTCAGCACCAACCGGAGCCCTGTCTGTGCCTGCAGGTCCGCCAGACTGGACTGTACGGAGTCAAGGCCCTCCTGAGCCCCGGCGACCAGCATCAGGACGCCGAACTCGCCGCCCAGCACCGCCATGCGGCTCTCTTGGACGCTGCACCCCCGCTCCACTAGGAAGCGCGTCACCTCCGCCACCAGGCCGGGCCGATCCGGTCCCAGTCCAGAGAGCGCCATGTAGCCGTTCTTCGCCATCGCCACCATCCTGTCAGAAAAGCAAGCGTACCGCCACCCAGCGCGCGCCGGTACCGAGTTGTCCCGTCTGGTGCCCCTTGCCGTACGCGCCTGGCGCACCTCGGCATCCGCCGCCACAGGGGCCGGAGGGAGGGCGGCCCCAGCCCAGATGGGCCAAGGCCGCCCTCCCACTCGGTGCCATTCCGCTGCCGGCGTCTACACGGTCACCTTCAGTGTGTCGCCGGCCTTCAGCCGCAGCCGGTCCTCGGGCCCCGCCGCAAGCACGACCACGGTCCTGCCTGCCTCTGCCCTGGCGGTAGCGGCGATAGGCTTGCCCCCGACCTCGACCTTGGGACTGAGCCCGCCCCGCGACTCCCCTAGCCGAATCTGCCGGAGCGGCAGGGCGCCGTGGATGACCTCCAGGGTCACCGTCGTCTGCCGCCCCTCGCGCGTCTGGGCCAAGGTGCCCCAGGACTCGCCCGTAGTGTAGAGGCTTCGGTGCTTGTCCGGCGAGACCACCGGGGCGAAGGTCATCTCGCCCCGCGGACCATCCCACAGGAAGCCCGTGGCTCCCAGCAGGAGGCTCCAGGAGGCCATCGCGCGGGCGTAGTGGCCCCCACACTCCAGCTCGTTCCACGGGTTCCGCTTGCGCCCGTCGTAGCGCTCCCGTGCGCCTCGCACGATCGACAGCGCTTCGTCCAGCAGTCCCTCGTAGACCATGTGACCGGCGACCTGATACTCCACTCCCGACCACACCTCGTCGCAGTACAGGATGGGCCTGTCGGGCCGTCCACCCGTGGGCCAGGTGCAGCAGAGCAGGCCCTTGTCGTGCCCGTCGGCGAACACGCGCTGGTTGTGCTTGAAGTTGATCAGGTCCGGCATCCAGTTGTACTTGAACACCGACTGGAGGGCCTTCTTGACCAACTCCTGGGGCAGCACGTAGCCCAGATCGAGCTGGTGCGCCCACCACTGACCGATGAGCTGGTCCGCCAGGCATCCGGGGCCGTACTGGGTGGAGCGCTGCTGGTAGTCCGGAAGTACCTGGACGAAGTACTCGCCGTTCCAGCAGAGGTCCACCAGACGCTTCTGGCCCTTCTCAAAGATGCCTCGCCACTTGGCGGCCGGTTCGAGCTGGCCCATCCGCTTGGCCATCTCCTCGCCGGCCCTCAGCGCCGCCAGGTAGTAGGTGCCGATGAAGCTGTTGGGGCCGTAGACCGCGCAGTCGTAGGTGTTCCACTGCTCGGCCTCGATGATGCCGTCCCCGTCGGCGTCCAGCTCGGTCACCATGTAGTCCACGGCGCGCTGCACGTGGGGCCAGCGCTCCTTCAGCCAGGTATCGCCCGCCGCGCTGTTCAGGGTCTCCCGGTAGGTCTTCAGGATGCCGCTGGCGTGCCCGTCGGCGAAGGGCCGCTCCCCCGTGGGCCGGGGCTGCAGGGGCAGCGAGATGCGGTTGTTCATGCCGCCATCCTGCCGCTGCTGATGCAGGAGGTCGGCGTCGCGCATGTTGCGCTCCAGCGCCGGGAAGAGGCGGGAGATGGTCTGCTCATACCCCCACACGTGGGAGCAGTTCATGGGGCAGCAGCCGTCGGAGCCCTCGTACCCGGCGAAGGTGCCGTCCTCCGACCACACGCAGACCTCGCTGCGCAACGTCGAGATCTGGCTGCCAATACAGTCGAGCACGTAGCTGGGCAGGGTGCTGTCATAGAGAGCCCGCCGGAATCGGTCCGTGGCGTGGCGGAGGCTCGGCGTAGCCGAGGCGGCAGAGGCAGCGGGCGAAGCCTCCGTGGCCCGAGCCAGGTCCTCCAGGGAGGCCTGGGCGCTCGGCCAGAGCTTGCAGTACTGGTTGCCGATTCTGCGGTTGTCGAAGCGGTAGTTGGGGAAGCGCCACGTAAGGTTGAAGGGCACGGTCACCTGGCCCTTCGGGGGCACCACCACCGTCGACGCCACGGCGCCGTTCACGGCCTCACCCAGCTCCGTCGTCTTGGAGCGCTTTGCTTCCGAGGGCGCGCTGAAGCGGCCGCTCTTGGCGAACTGCGTCCACAGACTCTGAGGGTCAGACCAAGCCGTTAAGACGGTCGCGTCGGGCCCGGTGGTGCCGAAGGCCATCTCGCCGAAGTCCAGGGCTTCCGGGTCCGCACCCCGCGCCGACTTGTGGCTAACGCCGGCCAGGGACGCCAGAAGGGCAAGAGCCTGGCGCTGAGAGGCGGTGCCGTCGGAGCCCTCCGCCCCCACTAGCCTGGAGGCGGCCACCAGTACGGAGCCCCTTCCCACCTCACGCGTGAAGCAGACGTCCGCGCTGCCGCGCGATCCGGGCGCCAACTTGGCTCCGACCAGCTTCGCCTTACCCGCGAGGTTGAGCTGGATGCTCTTCTTGCCGCCCCCGCGAGCCTGCACGGGCGTCGGGTTCTGGGGCCACTCCCAGGCCCGGAACTCCACCGGCATCAGGCCGTCCAGCGCCGCTACCACGCCCTCGGGAAGTACGCGGCCGGGCATGTCGCTGAAGACGATCTCGTCCACGTTCACGTGGCCCCACCCGCCGGTCTCAGCGTCGATCACCTCGATGCGGGCCTCCTTCCCTTGCAGGTCGGCCACGTTCCAGGCTGCGGGCAGCAGACGCTCCTCGTTGCGGCCCGTTCCGGTGCGCACCACCTTGCCATCCACCAGCAGGTTCACGCACTCCTTGCCCGGGGAGTTGCCTCCGCCGATGAGGAACTTGACGAACTTACGCTCGATGGTGAAGGGCTTGCTCAGCATCCGGCCGGTGGGCTCATCGCCCCCGAGGAAGCTGTTGACTAGGCCGGCGCCCGTGAAGCCGCTGACGACCTGCTGGCCCTCCAGGGTACCCTTCGCCGGGCCGCGCCCGAAAGCGGTTCCCTCCACCTGCCAGTTGGCGTAAGTGCCACTCTCGAAGTCCTCAAATGGGATGTCCTGCTTCGCCTGGGACCCCCGAAGGGCACGGGTGTTGGCCCAGTCCTGAAGCAGCCTTGGCGCCCGGCCGGAGAGCAGCAGCGCGGCGCCACCCCTGACCGCCGCAGTGAGTGCGTCGGCCTCCGCCTGAGTGAGTGATTCGGGGTCCTCCAGCCACACAACGGATGGGGTCGCCCCGGACGCCCCGACCCCTCGGAGGCCGCCCCCTTCCAGATGGGTCAGCTCCAGCCCCTCCGGGCGCTCGATGCCCTCCGGATTGAAGTCACGCTGGTTGGTCGCTACCCTCACCGGCCCACCGAGGGTGGCCTTCTGGCCGGGCATCAGACCACACCCCACGCCGGTGACCTTGCCGGCTCTGAGCAGACGGTTCTGGTTGCCGCCCCCTCTGCCGCCGCCCGCCGCGTTTCGCACCGAGAAGGCGAGCGAGACCTCCAGCGGCGATGCGGTCGGGTTCTCCACCCGGAAGAGAAAGGCCGCTCCAGGATATACGGACTGGTGCTGCTCCAGCGGGACCAGCGGCGTCAGGGCTTCCAGGGTCACCTTGCCCGGCAGGGCGTCGTCCTCGTAAGTGAGCTCCGCGCAGGGATACTCACCCACCAGTGAGGTGCGCTTCACGTGCCGCCCCTCCGCGTCGGACACGCGGGATGAGGCCTTGTAGGTGCCTCCATACTGCCCCACGTTGCTGTAACCCTGAAGCGCCGTCTGGAGCACGCGAGCCACGGAGGCCTTCCCCTCGGCCTTCATCCGCACAAAGAAGAAGGTGTCCGGCACCTGGATCGGCGTCACGTTGTTGAATATGAGCCAGTCCTTCAGATGGCCTCCCACGCCCAGGTACACGTTCCCACAGCCAATCCCCCCCAGGGGCATGGCGGCCTGAGGGCTCTCAGAGGAGGTGTAGACCTTGCGAGGCAGAGCCCGGCGCAGCTCCCTCTTCCACTGCTCCAAGGCCGCCGGCGCCAGGGGCTCCTCGGGAGCGGCCTTCAGGCTGCTCGCCCGCGAGGCCAGCGCGACTCCCAGAGCCCCGGTGGCCGCGACCTCCAGAAGCTCCCGCCGGCTCACGAACCGGGCCGGCTGTGGTTCGGTACGACGCTTCTCTGCCACTTGTCCCTCCTCGACTCACTCCCTATCTGGCCACCCGCACGTGATCAGCAAGCCTCTCATCGATCCGGCATTCGCCCGGAGGCGCAAGCCTCGATCCCTGGGAACGCCATCGCGGCCCTAGGTACCCCCTGGGCAGCGCCACTGGGGAGATGCGCTGCCCGGAACAACGTCGCCACGGGGTTCTGGCGCGCCCGGGGGACGCACCCTTACTCCGGTGCTACTGAGCCCGGCTGATCTCGAAATGGTGCAGCCTCGGCTTCCGCAGTCCGTCTATCTCCGCCTCGAGTGATGCCACCCGGTCGTCGAGCTCCTTCAGGCGCGCCTGCCGACGCTCCTCGGCGCCTTCACCCTTGGGGTCGGGGAAGCTGCTGCCAAGCTGTACCGCGCGCCAGCGCTCGAAGTAGAGGTTGTTCTTCTCGAAGACCTTCGCCATCACCCGCTGGGCCGGATCCGTTAGCGGCCCCGCCAGCAGCGCCAGGTTCAGCCCGGACGCCAGTACGTCGCTGGTCACTGTCGTGAGGGTGATGCCGTCCACGGCCACACGATAGGAGCCGGGCTCCAGGCCCTTCACGGTGAGGCTGTAGTCATCGAGGTCCTGTACCACGGGGACCAGGCGCAGGATAGGCATCGCCTCCGGATGGATGGGGAAGGGAAGAGCCTCATCCTGGCGGTCGAAGGACAGCACGCCATCGCGGAACTGTACCCCGGTCACCTTGCAGTTTCGGGTCTCCTGCGCGCGAGCCTTGCTGTCCACGGACAGGGTCGCGCTCGAGACCAGCCGAGGGGCGTTCAGGGCCTTCAGCACGGCGTCGGCCATCAGAAGATGCCCGGCAGGCCCGGGATGGATGGCGTCGCCGCTAACGCGCGCCTTGGGGTCCGTGCTCCTGATCAGGTCGATCGCGTTGAAGAAGGGGTGGAGCTGGTCCGCGAAGGCGGCGTTGGCCTCCTTGGCCACCTGGCGATCGCCCTCCGCGAAACGCTCCAGCACGAGGTTGTAGTTGCTGAGGATCGGGCCCGTCTTCTGGTTCTCATCCGCGCTGGTAGTCAGCACGACGGGCCTGACCCCGCCCCGCTTGAGCCAGCGGACGATGTCGCGCATGCCGTTCACGTGTCGGTCATACAGGTCCTGACGGAAGGCTCCATAGCCCGCGTCATTCATGCTGAAGTCGATGGTGACCACTGTCGGCTTGAAGAAGAGGACGTCACGATCCAGAGCCTGCTCAGGAGGAATCCCTCTCGTTTGGAGCCAGGAGGTGTCACCTCCCCACCCCGCGTTGCGGAAGCGCAGCTTCCAGTTGGGGAAGCGCGTGAGCAGGTAGGTCTCCAGGAACGTAGTGTAGAGCCGCTGCTCGGTGATGCTGTCGCCCAGGAAGACCACACGGTCCCCATCCCGGAAGGGGAAGGGAGCCTGGTCCGCCCGGGCCCCTGGCGCAAGCAGTAGGAGGAAGAGTAGACCCGCTCCCACCACCTGCAGCGCCCGAGCGCCGATCGACAGTTTCTTTCCAAGCTTCATATGCCTGACCTTTCATCGATGAGGGCGACGCGGTCCGGCTCACCCGCCTGGTCCGCTACTGCATCCTTCGCGCGCGAGCACGGCGATTCCCACCAACAGCGCCCCGTCCGGTTCGGCCGGGAACGGCCCGGCCATGGGAGCCGATGGGATCTGACTGAGGGTCGGGTCGGCCCCCGTGCTCCACGCCGGGGCCGCCGGATCCCTGCCCGCGCCCCGTCTGGGGCCCCGGTGCCGGTGGGCCGAACCCAGGGGGCCAGAGCCTCTGCCGGTCGAAGATGCTACATTGCCCGAGGAGGTGAGGGCCCGGTGCGCTCAGGCGAACAACTGGTCACGAATCAGCGAGAGCATGGGGCGCGGCCCATCGAGATCCTTCTCGTGGATGACAGCCCAGGCGACGTGCGTCTCACCCAAGAGGCCTTCCGGATGGCCAAGCTCACCAACACCATGAGCGTGGTTGAGGACGGCGTCGGCGCCTTGGACTACCTCCATCGCCGAGGAAAGTATGCTGATGCCCGCCGCCCGGACATCATCCTCCTGGACCTGAACCTGCCTCGCGTCGATGGCCGCGTGGTGCTTGCCAACATCAAGCAGGACCCTGACCTTCGGCGGATCCCCGTGGTCATCCTCACTACCTCGCAGGCTGAGACGGACATCCTTCGAAGCTATGACCTGCACGCCAACTGCTACATCAGCAAACCAGTCGATCTGGACCAGTTCTTAGGCATCGTTCGATCCATCGAGGACTTCTGGATGACCGTGGTCACCCTACCCCCCCGCTAGAGCGGAGATAGAGCAGCAGCGACGCGGACACGCGCGCGGCTCCCGGCGGGGCGCCTCAACACCGGCAGAGAAGCCTGCCGCGAACTCCCTTCGGCTTCCTGCCGGGTGAGTCCGACAGTCCAACTTCCCACCAAGCACCCCAAGTGGCGATGCGGGGGGAGGCCCAGACCCGAGACTCAACCGGCGTCCGGAGGTCCCGTGCATTGCCAGGGCCAGCTTGTGAGCTACTCTGAGGACCCACGACCATGACCCCGCAAACGCAGCAACCTGACTCGCCCCTCAGGGCGCTCCTCATCGAGGACAACCCTGGCGACGCGCGGCTGCTGGAGGAGTTCTTGCGACCCCAAACCGAAGCGGCGGGCCAACCCGGCTTCAGCGTCGACAGGGCCGAGAGGCTCTCTCAGGGCCTCGGCCTGCTCCAGGCCTCCCCCTACGCGGTCGTGTTGCTGGACCTCACGCTTCCGGACGCCCAGGGGCTCGACACCCTGCGGCGCCTCAAGGAGGCCGCGCCAGACCAAGCGGTGGTAGTCCTCACAGGAATCGACGACGAGGCCCTGGCGGTTCAGGCTGTCCATGAGGGTGCCCAGGACTACTTGGTCAAGGGCCAAGTTGACGCGCCTTTGCTGAGTCGGGCACTCAGGTACGCTATCGAGCGGGCCAACTCGATGCGGACGCTGCGCGAGAGCGGGAACCGCTTCCGGTCGTTGATCGAGCACAGCTACGACGGGCTGATCCTGGCCGACGCCCAGGGGGTCGTGACCTACTGCAGCCCCTCCTCTCAACGCCTCTTGGGCTACGCCCCAGAGGAACTGCTCGGCCACTTGCCTCTGGCGGAGCTGGTACACCCCGAGGACCTGCGGCAGACCCAAGCGGCTTTCCGCCAGCTTCGTGAGGAGCCGGGCCGCGTCCAGGAGCAGGCCTTCCGGTGCCGGCATAGGGACGGGACCTGGCGGTGGGTGGAGACTAACGGCCAGAACCTGCTGCGGGATGCCGGGGTGGAAAGCCTGGTCATCCACTTCCGTGACGTGACCGAACGGCATGAGATGGAGGAGCAACTCCGGCAGTCCCAGAGGATTGAGGCCGTGGGCCGGCTGGCGGGAGGCCTGGCGCACGACTTCAACAACCTGCTGACAGCCATCAGCGGGTACGGGGAGCTTCTCCAGCAGCGTCTGCCGAAGGAGGACCCCGGCCATCGGTTCGCGGAGGAGATCAGCCAGGCCTGCTCGCGCGCCTCAAGCCTTGTCAGGCAGCTCCTGGCCTTCAGCCGCCGCCAGGTGCTTCAGCCAGAGGGCCTGGACCTGTCAGCGCTCCTGCAGAACCTTCGAACGTCGCTTGAGCGGCTTCTGCCCCCTGGAACTCCCGTGTCGATCGAGGCGGACCGCCGCTGCGGTCCCATCTTGGCCGACCCCGCGTCACTGGAGCAGGCCATCCTGAACCTGGCCCTGCACGCCCGGGATGCGCTGCCGGAGGGCGAGGGCCTCACCATCTCCGTGGGCGACGCTGAAGAGGGCGATGCCTTCGTCAGGGGCCTGCCCTCCGTGGGTGATTCGGTTTGGGCCGTGCTCACGGTCGGGCATACGGGTGGCGCGGACGGCGAGCGCACAACCCCGGTGGTCGCCGGTGCCGCTCAGGGGCGCGGAAGGGGCTCGGGTCTTGGGCTCTCCACCGCGCACGAGATCGTGAAGCAGGCTGGCGGCGATATCCTTGTGGCCATCTCGCCGGGGCGCGCGGCGGAGTTCCGCGTGTACCTCCCGCACGCCCGAGCCACTGAGGCCCTGCCCGGTCCGGTCCGCCCCCAGGGCGAGACACAGACGATCCTACTCGTGGAGGACGAGAAGGCCGTAAGCACTCTCATCCGCGACCTGCTGACCATGAATGGGTACCACGTAGTGGAGGCTACGGGAGTGGCCGACGCGCTTAGGACGGCTTCCACGTGCGACGGTGGAGTTCAGATGCTGCTTTCAGACCTGTCTGTTCACGGAGACACCGGGCCTGCCCTGGCCCAGAGACTCCGTGAAGAGCACCCAGGCCTGAAGGTGCTCCTGATGCACGACGCCTCCGCGGAGGCTCTCCCCGTGAAGCAGCAGATGGAGCGCTTCCCCCTACTCCGAAAGCCCTTCAGCCCTGACGAACTCGCGCTCAGGGTGAGGGAAGTGTTGGCCGCCGAGGAGGAGTCGTAAAGGCGGGTCGTGGGGTCGTGGGGTCGTACGGGCAGGGACCTGTCGGACGGGTACGACGGGTCGGACGGTGAGGGCCTTGGGGACAGCCCATCAGCAGGGCCGGGGATCCGCGCCCGGCGGCGAATCGCCGGGCTCAGGGGCTCAAGCCTCCTCAAGGAAGGGCTCTGACCCCAAGCTGCACCCTTGGTTCAGAACCCCGGTTCAGCGGGATTG
>DASXUI010000136.1:0-8448 GCA_036504955.1 Armatimonadota bacterium | reverse complement strand
GCTAGCGGCCTTGGCGGTCACGTCCCAGACGTTGCCCCCCGCGTTGGTGAGGGTCACGTTCCAGACGTTGGCCGCGCCGGAGGGCGGCACGGTCAGCTTCGGGCCCGCCGCCACCGTGGCGGTCTGAGCGCTGGCCAGGCCTGAGATCAACAGACTGCCGGCCAGGGCTAGCGTTGCGAGTAAGCTCTTCATAGTGTATTCACCTCCTTTCCTCGATGGAGTTGGGTGAGTGCGCCCTGCCGAGCGCTATCACATCTTGTCTGCGTGGCCTTTTGGGGGCCACGGTCAGGGAGCCAGGGCTCTGATGGAGCCCGGCCCTCAACGCGTGTAGGTCTCGCGGGCGGTTCCGGGAGGCTCCGCTGCCCCGCACTCCCCACGTCCCGCATATGCCGCGTGTCTATGCGCTCTGGGCTACGGGCCATCGCCGGCAGTGCCGCGCCACGTGTGGTTCCGCACAAATCGCGGGGCCAACTCCTCCGTGGCCCTCCAAGGAAGGTCAGACGCTGGCCCAACCCGCACGTCAAGCTCGGGGCCGACAGAAGTCCGCGCCCTGAACGGCGCTCAAGCGCCCCCGTAGCAGCGAGGGCTATCCGCCGGCCGGCTTCGCCGCGGCGGCGGGCGGCAGGGCTGCCACTACAGTGGACCGCGCCGCTCCCTCCGCGGGCTTCAGCCATTCCAGGCCGTTCAGTTCCGATACCAGGGGCAGCTTCTCGACGACTTCCTTGGGCACGCGAGAGGCATCAAGCCTCACGCTGCCGGAGCCAACCTGGGACTTGTCCTTCAGGCTCGCATGGCGGTCGTTCTGCTGCTGCAGGATGCTGTAGACCCACTGCCATCCCTGGGAGAAGGCCCGACTTTGCTCCGTGATGAGCACGTACTGGTTGCCCGGGAAGAGCTTGCGAAGCTCGGGCAGGCGGCGGTCATCGGCCGGAAGCCAAAGCGAAGGGCGGTCCGCGTACCACGCCACGACCCAGGGCACGTCCGACAGAACCACATCGGTAGGTTGGCTCTGGCTCACGAGCGCTTGCGCGGAGACCATCTCCTTCACCGCGTCTGGGCGCTCACCAAGAACCATCTGGGCCAGCAGCGGATAGGCGACGGCGAAAGCGATCAAGGCCACCGCTAGGCGTGTTGAGCCCTTGCTAAGCTGCGCCTGCCCGGCGATGTACAGCAGGTACGCGCAGGCGAAGACCACCAGGACCGGAGCCAAGACCAGGAAGAAGGTGATCTGCAGGGAGAACAGCAGTCCGCCGGCCATCAACGCCGTCAGCGACCACAGTGCCGCCCGTCTGGTGGCGCTGGCCTCCGGGTTCCTCATGCGGAAGAATAGGCTGGGCAGCAGGAAGGCAAGCATCCAGGCCATGGGCGCCTGAGGGAAGGTCTGCAGCACCTGAGCGCCGCCTATCAGGATCTTCTTCGCGACTGACCTGATCAGAAGCTGACCGGGAACAACGTCGTCCGGATGCATGCGGTAGGCCACGTAGCCGGGGTAGATCGTGGTGTTCATCCAGACCTCTCGGCCCCGAAGTCCGAAAACGGGGTTGCCGGCAACCATCAGGTTGCGCAGCATCCAGGGCCCGGCGAGGACCAGGATTCCCAACACGAGCCAAAGGCCGTACTGCGTGCGCCGAGTGTCGTGTAGCGCCAGTACAGCCACCAGAAGCACCGGCAGAAGCCAGGCG
This sequence comes from Armatimonadota bacterium, assembly GCA_036504955.1. Classification (GTDB taxonomy): domain Bacteria; phylum Armatimonadota; class DTGP01; order DTGP01; family DASXUI01; genus DASXUI01. Next base: position 6,766 of record DASXUI010000136.1, on the reverse strand, counting down.
AACATCGGGTCGGCCAGGTAGAGCAGACCGGCCAAGGCCCCGCACAGGAGCAGCTTGCCCGTGGGAACGGTCTGTGCGGCCCCGCCTTCGGGCGACCTGACTGCGCTGGCCACTCCATGGAACACCAAGAAGAGGGCCGTGGCGAGGAACAGGCACAAAGTGATGTGGGTGCCCGATATGGCGTAGTCCAAGACGTAGCTGTTGACCGCGAACACCGTGGCGGCGAGGGCTCCCACCCGGGCGCTGAACAGCCGACCCCCCAGCAGATAGATGAGGGGTACCGTCAGGACGTAGAAGAGGCCGGAGACACTCGAAGCTACAGCGTCCTTGGCCCCGAAGAGGGCGAAGGCCACCGCGAGGCACACAGGGTAGAGCGGCCCGTGGGTCACATCCGGCTGCCTCAGGGCGTCAGCCCCATGGATGGCCAGAGGGCGGAGGATGAGGGTGCTGAAGCCGTGGCCGGCCCCAAGGTTGCGCCCGATCTGGGCGAAGTCCATCGCGTCGCTGTTCGTGAGCGCTTTGAAGACCACCAGGCGGTAGATGACCAGCAGGATCAGGGGGCCCAGCAGCGCCGCCGCCCACGTCAGCGTCGAGGGGCCCGCGCCATCCTGAGCCGGACGCCCTGGGCCATCACCTACACCATCCGACGCGCGTTGAGTGCTCTCTGTCAGCATTGTCTCTCCGTGGGGAAACCGGGAAGGGCTTGGGTACTCACCGACCTGTCCCAAGAGCCAGGCCGGTAGATGATCCAAGCGGGCATAGCCATGCTCGGGCGCAGGCCATTTTGGGTTCGCACCAGGCACGACCAGCTTGTGAAGCCCTACGCCATGTGGGACTCTCGGGCGCTTCGTGGACCGCGGAGCTCAGTGAGTCAGGTGAGGCAGCCGAGCATGGCACCGCATTCCTGTTTCCCTGTTTCGCCTATCTAGCAGGCGACGCCTTTCAGTCCCTATGTTAGGCAGGGAGCCGTACAAACACCTGACAATACTCTGACACGCCCCCGCCACTCGGTGACTTCCTTGGTGCGAGGTCCTAGTGCTACCCTACTTCTAGTGACTGTAGGCGGCCTCGGCAATAGGTAAGAGCCTGGCCCGTCCGGCGGCCAGCCCAAGACAGCTCAGGCAGCCGGGGGCGCGCTGAGCCGCTTCCACAGCCCCTTGGCAGGCGGCCCTAGCCCACGGGCTTCGGTGGCCACCCAGAGCTGGCGGGTTACGCGATGGCGTGTCGGGGCTTCGGAAGCTCGGCCTGCGGAGGGCTGCTGGGTTGCCGAGCGAGAGGAGAACGATGAAGGTACTGGTTACCGGTGCGGCAGGCTTCATAGGGTACCATACGAGTCTTCGGTTGCTGGAGCGCGGGGACCAGGTGTTGGGCCTGGACAACCTCAACAGCTACTACGACGTGGCTCTGAAGGAGGCCCGGCTAGGCAACCTCCGCGAGCGGGGCGGCTTCGAGTTCGTCCGGCTTGACCTGGGCGACCGCGAGGGAGTCGCCAAGCTCTTCGCGGAGAGCCGGGTTGAGCGCGTGATCAACCTCGCCGCTCAGGCCGGCGTGCGCTACTCCCTGGTGAACCCCCATGCCTACGTGGACTCCAACCTGGTCGGCTTCCTCAACATCCTGGAAGGCTGCCGGCACCACGGTGTCCAGCACCTGGTCTACGCTTCCTCCAGCTCTGTGTATGGGGCCAACACCTCCGTGCCCTTTTCCATTCACGACAACGTTGACCACCCCGTGAGCCTGTACGCCGCCACCAAGAAGGCCAACGAGCTGATGGCTCACACCTACAGTCACCTCTTTGGCGTCCCCACCACCGGGCTGCGCTTCTTCACGGTCTACGGCCCGTGGGGCCGGCCTGACATGGCCCTCTTCCTGTTCACGCGTTCAATCCTTCAGGGGCAGCCCATCGACGTCTTCAACAACGGACACATGAGGCGCGACTTCACCTATGTGGACGACATCGTGGAGGGCGTGGTCCGCGTGCTGGACCGCGTGCCGGAGGGCAACCCGGACTGGTCCGGAGACGACCCCGACCCCGCCACCAGCCGGGCACCTTACCGGGCGTACAACATCGGCAACAACCAGCCGGTCGAGCTCCTGCGCTTCATCGAGGTGCTGGAGGAGTGCCTGGGTAAGCCGGCCATCAAGCGGATGCTGCCCATCCAGCCAGGGGACGTGCCGGAGACCTGCGCGGACGTCTCGGACCTGATGCGGGACACCGGATTCCGGCCGGACACCCCCATCGAGGAGGGGGTTCGGCGCTTCGTCGAGTGGTATCGGGGGTACTTCGGGGTCTAGCCCCCGTCACCTCGGGGTGTAGCGGCAGGGAAGGGGGAACGGAAGGGGGAACAGCAAGGCAGACCGGCTCTACGCCTGCCGACGAGCCACCCGGGGCGGGCGCCTCAGGGGCCCGGTGAGGTGCCGCTGCCGAAGACCTGCCTTCGCAAGTGAGGTTCCCCTTGGCTTCCCCCAAAGGCCCTTCGACCGTTCCCCAGGAGCAGACCTCCCAGAGGCAGGAGCCACCCCCAGAGCGCGTGACGCTCCGGGCGGTGCTGATTGCCCTGGCGCTGATGCCCATCAACGTCTTCTGGGTGGTGCAGGTGGAGCTGGTCTGGTACAGCGGCCACCCCACCTGCTTCTCGCTATACTACAACGCGGTCTTCTCCCTCATACTGGTGCTGCTGGCCAACGGCGCCCTGCGGCGGTGGGTCCCCAAGTACGCGCTGCGGCAGGGGGAGCTCCTGATGGTCTTCGTCATGTTGAGCCTCGGCTCCAGCATGGCGGGCCACGACACGCTCCAGATCCTCCTGCCCGCCCTGGGCCACGTCGCCTGGTTCGCCACGCCGGAGAACCGGTGGGGCGAGCTCATCATCCCCCTGCTGCCCAAGGAGCTCACGGTCTCCGACCTCCGCTCGCTGGAAGACTTCTACTACGGGCACAGCAACCTGTACCTCCCCCGCAACTTCCTCCCCTGGCTGGTACCCATCGGCATGTGGAGCAGCTTCCTGATGGCCCTGGTGTTCACCATGCTCTGCCTGAACAGCATCTTCCGGCGGGACTGGATGGACAACGAGCGGATGAGCTTCCCCATCGTGGAGCTGCCCTACGCGATGACGAGGCAGACGGGGCCACCCTTCTTCCGGAACCGCCTGCTCTGGCTGGGCATCCTGCTGGCGGGCGGCCTGGACCTGATGAATGGGCTCAACTTCCTGATGCCCACGCTGCCCTACATCGCGCTGAAGATGACCGACCTGGGGCCGAACTTCGTCACGAAGCCCTGGAGCGCCATCGGCACTCTCAACGTCTCCTACTACCCCTTCATTGCAGGCGTGGGCTACTTTCTGCCGGCGGATCTGGCCTTCTCGAGCTGGTTCTTCTTCCTGTTCAGGAAGGCGCAGAGCGTGCTGTGCTCTTCTATGGGGATGGACCAGATCCCCAACATGCCTTTCTTTACGCAGCAGTCCAACGGGGCGTTCATCGCGCTCTTCCTGCTGGCCCTGTGGCGAAGCCGCGCCGCGATGAGCCGGTCCTTCGGCGCCATCTTCCGCAACCTGCCGCGGGAATCCGGCGATGAGGTGCTCTCGCCAAGGGCCGCGGCGCTGGGTGTGCTGGCGGGCATGGCGTACCTGACCTGGTTTGCCACCAAGGCCGGGATGACGCCCTGGATCGCGGTGGCGTATATGCTGATCTACCTGGCGGTGTGTGTGACCCTAACGAGGATGCGGGCGGAGCTGGGCCCCCCGGCCCACGAGGTTTTCGGCATCGGGGCGAACGTGACGCTGCTGACGCTCATCGGCCCGGCGCACCTCTCGCCGGGGACGCTCACCGCCTTCTCCCTGTTCAACTTCCTGAACCGGAGCCATCGGGGCAACACGATGCCCCAGCAGCTCGAGGGGATGAAGCTGGCGAAGCGGAGTGGCGTGGCCCTGCGCAGCACCCTCTGGCCGCTGCTGCTGGCGTCCGCAGTGGGCATCGCCCTGGGATGGTGGGCGCTTCTGCACAGCCTGTACGCGGTGGGGGCGTCCACGAGGGCGGGGTTCGGGTGGGATGCCTACAACCTGCTGCAGTCGCGGTTGGCCTCGGGAGACGGGTTCGACCGCCTGGCCACCGGCTTCATGGGCGGGGGCTTCGTCTTCACCTGCCTGCTGCAGATGGCCCGCCAGACCTTCCTGTGGTGGCCCTTCCACCCCCTGGGCTACGCGCTCTCCATGGCCTTCGGGCTGGACTACTACTGGATGGCCATCGTGATCGCCTGGGCCGTGAAGGTGGTGGTCCTAAGATACGGCGGCCTCCGCCTCTTCCGAGACCTGAGCCCCTTCTTCTTCGGCCTGATCCTGGGCGAGTTCTTCGTGGGCGGCGCCTGGAGCATCGTCAGCGTCATCCTGCAGGTGCCCATGTACACCTTCTGGATCTTCTAGTGGAGCCCTCAGCCATGGTCGGGGAAGCTGCTGTGATCGATGCGTCTTGCCAGTTCTGGGCTTGTGGGCTAAGATCCCTGTAGCTAGACTTCTGTACAGAAACCGGGGGCCAGATGATCACGACAAGCGTCTACGATGCTCGCGCCCAGCTGAGCCATCTGCTGCGCCAGGTTGAGGAGGGGGAGGAAGTGCTGATCACCCGCCACGGTGTCCCCGTTGCGCTTCTCACCGCTCCTCGGCGGCCGGCAGGTGGGGAGCAGGTCAGGAGCGCCATCGAGAGGCTCCGGACCTTCTCGCGGGACCATGGTACCGTGCTCACGGACACCACCATCGAGGAGCTGCGCCGCCACGGCAGGCGGCCGTGAACCAGCCATTCGTGTTGGACGCCTCAGTGCCCCTTGCTTGGGCTCTTCAGGAACCGGAGCACCAGGCCTACAACGACGCTGTGCTAACCCTTCTTGGGGATGGAGAGGCCCTAGTTCCAAGCCTCTGGGCGATCGAGATAGTGAACGTGCTCGTCCATGCTGAGAGGGGCGGGCGCTTGACCTCAGCCGCTCTGCACCAGTTCGTCCACGACCTGGCCGCGCTTCCGGTTCGCGAGGTGCCAAACGCCTACCACGGATCGGCGATGCTTCGCCTCCACCAGATGTGTTTCCACCGCGGCCTCACCGCCTACGACGCGACCTATCTGGACTTGGCTCTGAGAAATGGCTGCTTGTTAGCGACGACTGATAGGAAGCTGGTGCAAGCTGCCATGGCAGAGGGCTGCTTCCTTGATCCCCTGCGCTGAAGGTGTCCACGAGACGAGATAGGGGGGCAGGTGGTCGCGGGTGCTTCCTCACTCCGCCTTCGTGAGCTCGCGCTGGGCTGAGGTGACGATGTCAGTGAGGGCGCGGTCCAGGTCGGGGGCGACGGGCTCCGGGCGGTGGGTGGAGAGGAGCCGGGCCTTCCACTCCGCGCAGCGCTGCGCGGTGTCTACCGCGCCCGAGGAGCGCCAGGCGTCATAGTAGTCCCGGTCCAGCAGCCGGGGGAACCAGAGTTCCTTGCGGAAGTGGCGCACCGTGTGGTCGCGGTCCAGGAAGCTGCCGCCCGGGCCCGCCGCCTCCACCTCGTCCAGCCCTAGCATCTCGTCGCTCACCTCGATGGGGCGCAGGGTGCTCTCCACGTAGCGGATGACCTCGTTGTGCAGCACCAGCATGTCCAGCGATGCCGCCTGGTCCACCCCGCTGATGCCCATGTGGCCGAAGATGTCCGCCCCCGCGGCCGCGCCGAGGGCCAGCGTCACGCCCGATTCCAGGCCCGCCTGCGCGTCTGGGCGCTTCGAGTCCGTGAGGCCCACGTTGATGTAGACCGGCAGGCCGTAGTGCTTGCCCATCTGCGTCATCGCCACGCCGAAGATGGCCTGTTCCGGGCCGGAGAAGATGAGCTGCGTGGTCCGCATGTCGAAGGCGTGGCAGATGCCGCCATAGCAGACCGGCATGCCCGGCCGGATGAGCTGGGTGATGCACAGCCCCGCCAGGATCTCCGCGTTCTCCTGCGCCATCGTGCCTGCAAGCGTGGCGGGAGCGGAGAGCCCCATCTGAGCCATGGGGCCGATGGGGACAGGGAGGTTCAGCCGCGCTGTCTCAAAGAGCAGGTCCACGCCGTTGAAGGGAAATCGCAGGGGGCTGATGGGCTCCAGGAAGGGGTAACACAGCGGCTGGGCCGTTGCTTCCGCCGCACCCCCGCGCACCGCGATCAGGATCTCGTTGATATACCGGGCGGAGGCGCGGTCATGGTACCAGAAGTGGACCGGCTTGGTAGTGTTGCGGACCTGGGTCGCCAGCACCTCCACGCAGCGGCAGGAGACGGACACGCCCTGGGGGTCGGCCATCGCGCCCACCACGTTGATGGCGTCCAGGGCATCTCCCAGCCGTGAGGCGGTTGCCACGTCCTCAAGGGTCGGATACCGGCGCTCGCTGCCGGGCGTCTCGACCCACAGCGCCTCGCCCGCGACGCTGTTGTAGTTGCGCTGCCCCTGCCCAAAGGCGGCCGTGTGAGCCACGTCCCTGCCGTAGAGCGTGAAGCTCTTCCCCGCCGACCCCAGGCATCTAGCGACCAGACTCTCGGGGATCCAGACCCGTGCCGACGACCAGTCCACCCGTGCCCCCGAGTCCGCGAACCGCGACAGCACCTCGGGATGTGGCAGGTGGACGCCCACTCGCTCCAGGATCTCCAGAGAGGCCCCATGGATCCTGCTGATCTGCTCCTGGTTCAGTACACTGCTTACCAACCTGGGTCTCCTTGGGGCGGGGGGGGGGGGGGGGGGGGGGGGGGGGGGGGGGGGGGGGGGGGGGGGGGGGGGGGGGGGGGGG
>DASXUI010000135.1:0-1921 GCA_036504955.1 Armatimonadota bacterium | reverse complement strand
CGGCGTGCGCTACCTGGAGAAGCCGCCGCTGCTGTACTGGCTCACCGCGGCCAGCTACGAGGCGTTCGGGACCAACGAGGTTGCCGCCCGCCTGCCGGTCGCCCTCGCTAGCGTTGCGACGATCCTGCTCGCCTTCCTGCTGGCTGAGCTGTGCTTCGGCGCTGGAGCCGGCCTGTGGGCCGGACTGGCGCTAGCCCTGGCGCCCGGCTACTACCTGTTCAGCCAGCAGCTCATGCCGGACACCCTCATCACGGCGCTGTTGAGCCTGGCCCTCTACGGCTTCCTGCGGGGCTTCAAGGACGGATCGGCGTCCGGACGGTGGTACGGGCTGTTCTGGGCGGCGCTGGGGCTGCTGATCCTGACCAAGGGCCTGATTGGGCTGCTCTTTCCGCTGGGCATCGTGTTCCTGTTCCTGGTGATCGCGAATCGGTTGAGCGAGGTAGCCGTCCTGCGCCCTGGTCGGGGGCTTCTGGTGACGCTTGCCATCGCGGCTCCGTGGCACGTGATGGTGGGCCTGCTGAACCCTGGTTTCGCGTGGTTCTACTTCATCAACGAGCACGTTCTGAGGTTTCTGGGGCTGCGCTATCCCAAGGACTACGGCACCGTTCCCCTGGCCGCTTTCTGGGGCATGCACGTGGCCTGGTTCTACCCGTGGCTGCTTCTTCTGCCCCTTGGGGTGGGGCTGCCCAGTGTGAAGGGCATCTGGCGAAGGGTGAGGTCGGCTTCCGGTGTAGGCGCTGACAGGGCGGGGGATGCATCGACGCTGCCGGGTCCGGAGGGCCGGTGGCCGCTGACAGCCTTCCCAGCCATCTGGGCGCTGGTGGTGCTGCTGTTCTTCTCCTTCTCCACCCGGCTGGAGTACTACTCGCTGCCGGCCTACCCCGCGCTGGCGGTGCTCCTGGGTGGGGCGATTGCCCGCCTGACGCGGCGTCCCGAGGGCTTGCCCTCCCGACGCTTCGTGGGCGCCTGCGCCGTGATGGCGGCCGTGGGGGCCTTGGCCCAGGTGGCGGCGATAGCGCTCTTGGCATATGTCCACCGCTACCAGGGCGCGAGCCAGTCGCTGATCGACCCCAAGGCCCCGTACAACATCTACTTCTTCTCTCCGGTGCTGGAGCTCTCGCCACGAGCCTTTCACGTGATGGAGCCCAGCATCCTCGCCATCTCCGGAGCGCTGTTCCTGGGGTCCCTCGCCGCCTACCTTCTGGCGCGCGGAGGCCGATCCACCAAGGCCCTTGCCGCTCTGGTTCTCTCCTCACTGGTGGTTCTGCCCGGGATCCAGCTCTGCAACGCCGCCTTCGGGGACGACCTCTCTTCGCGTTCCCTGGCCGCGGCCTATCGGCAGGCAGCCTCGAAGGACGACCTCCTGGTGGTGGACGGCCAGTTCGAGCTGCACTCCAGCCTGGCGTTCTACAGCGGCCACCAGCTCCTCATCCGCGAGGGCCGCAAGGGGTACCTGTGGTGGGGCTCGCGGTACCCGGACTGCCCCAAGGTCTTCCTCACCGACGCCCAGTTCGGCGAGTTGTGGAACGGCCCCCGCCGCGTCTTCTACGTCTCCCGCCAGGGCGCCCCCCCACCGATGGGTCCCCGCCGTCCCCGCCGAGTGGCCGCCTCCGACAACCAGCTCCTCATGGACAACCAGGGATAACCCTCGCCCCAGCCCTCGGGCCTGGTCCCCGACCAGTGCCTCACCCTCGCACTCTCTGAAGTCGTCCGTCCCACGAGCCAGCCAGACAGGGAGCCTGAGCACGACGCTCGAATGGTTCCTGGGACCTTCACCTTGCCGTTCGACGGTGGGCAGACACTCACCACCACGCCGGAACATCCCCTCTGGGTAACGGGACGGGGCTGGACTCTCGCCCGCGAGTTGGGCATCGGCACCTGCATCGTCACCCGCGCCGGCCCAAGCGTCCGGTGGGCTGGA
>DASXUI010000134.1:0-18249 GCA_036504955.1 Armatimonadota bacterium | reverse complement strand
CGCCACGGCGGCGCGACCTACGTCTTCGCGGTGGCCATGCGGGATGGGCCGACCCGAGCCAGCTTCAGTGTGAAGGGCCTCAAGGGCTCCCGGAGCGCCGAGGCGCTAGGGGAGGGCCGCCGCGTGGCGGTCAGCGGGGGCCGGTTCACCGACACCTTCAAGGGGTACGAGGTACACCTCTACCGCATCGCTGGCTCCTAGCCACCGCCTCCTCTGGACGCGCGTCTCAGATCGCCGGTGCATACCATCCTCTTGCTTCGTCACGCCGGTTGGCCCACTCCGAAAGGGAGGCACACTATCCTTCGCGATCGGTTCCGCTCGTTTGTTGGTTCACTCTCTCTAGGGGTGGTCATGGCCGCGATCCTAGGTACCGGATGCTCCGCCTCGGAGGCCGCGACGGTGAAGGTCTACCCCGCGCCTGCCGGGGAGACGCTCTCCAAGGACTACCTGGTTAGGGTGGGCGGCAAGGCGTCGCCCGTGTACGTGGCCCGGGTGGCGCCGGCGGACCGGACGCTTCGCTGGAAGGCGATGGACGATAAGGCCAACTCCGCCAACTTCTACGAGAAGGCGTCCTTCACGTACTTCGACATGCAGGGCACGACGAAGGTCGTAGTGACCTGCGCCCAGAGGGTTACCTCCGCGCGGATCCTGCCCACCTCACTCGGCATCAAGCCGGTGGTCCGGGGCAGGACGGTTAGCTTCTCATTGGCCCAGCCCAAGCCGCTCACCCTGGAGATCAACGGTACCTGGGTTGGCTGCCTGCACCTGTTCGCCAACCCGCCGGAGAAGGATGTACCGAAGGCCGGCGACCCGAACGTCATCTACTTCGGGCCGGGCATCCACGAGGTAACGCGGTTGGTGGTGGGCGACAACAAGACGGTTTACGTGGCCGGCGGCGCCATCGTGCGCGCGGTCATTGGCCCGCAGGAGAAGTACACGATCAGCTCCTACAGCGGGCTGAAGACCTACGCTCCCACCCTCGAGCTGCGGGGGAGGAACATCAAGCTCCGAGGGCGGGGCATCATCGACGCCACAGGGTGCACTACCCACGCCCGCAACATGGTGTTCGTCACCGGCCAGGACATCAGCCTGGAAGGCGTCATCCTGCGCGACGCCTCTACCTGGAACATCCCCGTCCGCCAGTCCGACCGGGTGACGGTCAGGAACCTGAAGATCCTGGGGTACCGGGCCAACTCCGACGGCATCGACATCTGCAACAGCCGTGACGTTACGGTGGAGGATTGCTTCATCCGCACCCTGGACGACCTCATCGTCGTGAAGTCAGACAAGGGGCAGGGTCTGGTCAAGCGAATCGTGGCCAGGAACTGCGTCCTGTGGAACGAGGTGGCGCACGCCCTGAGCATCGGCGCGGAGTTGAGCGAGGATGTGGACGATGTCCTCTTCACCAACTGCGACGTGATCCACGACTTCGGGCGCGAGTGGTCTCTGCGCGTCTACCACTGCGACGCGGCCACGATCAGCAACGTGCGCTTTGAGGATCTGCGCATCGAGGAGGCCCAGCGCTTCATCTCGCTCTGGATCGGCAAGGCCTACTGGACGCGGGACGATGAGCGCGGGCGCATCCGGGGCGTCACCTTCAGGCGAATCCGCGCCGCCGGTGCCAACCCCCTGGTGGAGTTCGTGGGCTTCGACGCGAGCCACCTGATCGAGGACGTCACCCTGGAGGACGTGGTCGTGAATGGCAAACCCCTGGCGGCGAGGGATGTGAAGTCCAACGCCTTCGTGCGGGATGTGGTGGTGAAGCCGTAGGGCGCTCTCCTGGGAGGCGATGGCGATCCGGAGGGAAGGATCGGTGGTCACGACCACCCTTCCCGTGAAGGGGTGGGTCGAGAGGGATCGGCCCGTGGGGTCGATCACCCACCCCGTGAAAGGGGTGAGTCAGGAGGGACCAATCGGTGGTCACGATCACTCACCCCGTAGAGGGGTGGGCTGATCTGGCGCTCCGCGCGGGGGTGCCCCGGAGGCCATGGGTCCAGAAGGATCGATCGGCAGTCACGATCACCCATCCCGTGAAGGGGTGGGTGATCGTGACTGCCGATCGATCCTTCTGGACTCACCCCTTCACTGGGTGGGTGATCGGCCTCACCGACCGGTCCCTCTCGACCCGTCCCCTCCCCGGTGGGTGGTCCTGACCACCGATTCGTCCCTCCGGACCCATCATCTTCTGGGCAATACCGTGCAGTCCGCCCAACCCAGCCCCTCGATGAACGGCCGGATGACCGGGTACACGGAGTTGCGCATCGGCTACCGGAGAGGTGATGCCGCCGAGCTACCGCAGCGTCTCCTCTTTCACGCTGACGTGCTTGATGGAGGTGCGGAGGTAGGTGTAGAGGAGGTGGATTGTGCCATCTGAGGCGCGGATCAGGTAGGGGTAGGAGTATTCGCCGCGGCCGGGCTCGATCGTGGCTACGGTCCGCCACTGCTGCCCGCCGTCAGTGGAGAGTGAGAGGGTGAGGGGTGTGCGGGCAGTCCGGCTGGGGTTGTTGGCGAGCAGCAGGGCGCCGGACCTGAGAGCCACGACGTCCAGCCCTGAGTTGGGATTGGGTTCCTCCGTGGGGGCGGTCGCCGACCAGGTACGGCCCTCATCGGTGGACACGGACCTCCACAGGTGGCTGCCCTTACCGCCGGGTCGGAGCAGGGCCAGAAGGCTCCCATCCGTCCGGTAGGCGAGGGCCGGCTGAATCACCCCCTCGGGAGCGCGCAGGTGTCCGTGCTGGGTCCAGGTGTCGCCACGGTCGGCCGTGATCCACACCATGGAGGTCCACTGGGCCTCATCGTAGAGGGGCAGCAACCACTCGCCGCTCCGCAGGACGTGCATCTTGCTTCGGATCATGATGCCGGGCGAGGCGGGGAGCATGCGGGGGGGCGACCAGGTCCGGCCGCCATCCTCGGAGCACTGCCGCTTCAGCACGGCATCACGCCAGTGTAGCCCGTGGATGGTGACGAAGTAGAGCCACAACGGGCCGTTGGGCTCCTGAAACAGGACGGGGTTGCCCTCGGAGAGGCCCGGAGTGCTGGCAATCTCCTCCGGGAAGGACCAATCCCGAGCACCTACGGGGAGGCGCGCGGCGTAGATGGCGACGTCCCGCCCCATCTCACGACTGCCGGCGTACCAGGCGGCGTACAGGTCGCCGTTCGGCAACTCTGTCACGGTTGCCGCGTGGCAGGAGGGCTGAGGCACCCTCTCTGGGAAGATGAGCTTCGCCTCGAACCCCTCACCCAGCTCCTCGTGCTCCGCCATTCGAGGTCTCCCAGTACGCGCGGGCGTGCCTTCCCGAGGCCAGGGATCGTGGTCCGCGCGGTTCACGTCAGCCTCGTGGAGCGGGCTAGGCTGCTGGATCACACCTCCGCATCACCAGCATGGAAAGGTCGTCCACGCAGGTTCCCTGGCTGAACGCGAAGACGTCCCGGAGCACACCCTTCAGCAGCTCCAGGGCAGTTCCCTTCCCGTGGAGGCCCACCTCCTGCATCAGCCGCTCCAGCCCAAAGCGCTCAGGGCTGCAGGGCGGGTGGGCATCAGTAACGCCATCGGTGTAGAGGACAAGCGCTTCGAGGTCGGCCAAGTCACGGGTGTCCTCGAAGTAAGGGACATCCAGAGCGGCGCCGAGGACGGTGCCCGTGCTTTCCAGGAGCTCCAGCCGGCCGGCTCGGGTGACCGCCAGCATCGGTTCATGGCCGGCGCTGGCGTAGGTGAGGGTCCCCTGCTCAGTGTCGACGCGGGCGTAGAAGAGAGTCACGAACTGGTCGCTCTGTGCTTCGCCCAGCATCACGGTGTTCAGCCGCTCCAGCACGCGCTGGGGGCTTGGGTCCAGGTGGGCGAAGCTGCGGAGCATAGTCCTGAGCATATCCGCATGGGTGGCGGCGCGGGCCCCCTTGCCACTGATGTCCGCGATCACGATGCCGTAGGCGTGCTCCGACAGCGCGAAGAGATCGTGGAAGTCGCCGCAGGGCTCGGAGTCGGTGCGGGCGGGCTGATAGAAGGCGGACAGCTCGAAGCCGGGGATGGAGTCCATCTGGGAGGGGGTGGAGGCGCCCAGAACGGGCGCCAGGGCGCCGAGCTCACTGCCACGAGCGCGCAGGAGTGCCAGGGCGACCTGGTCGGCGAAGCACTGAAGCGCCATGAGGTCGGCGGGGGCTACCGGGCGTCGGCTCTCGGCGTTGGAGACGGCGAGGATGCCTACCAGCGCATCGGCCACCCGCATGGGTACGCGGGCTTCCAGGGGCGGCGCTACCGGAGGCGGGATAGGGCCTCGAGCCTTGCCCTTGATGCGCCAGAGGGGCGGAGCAACCGCCTCGCTTGTGAGGTCAACGGTTGGGCCGATGCTGACCTCCTCGCCCTGGTGGCTGGACCAGTGGCCGACCAGAGCGCCTACCTGCGGCTCCACAAGAAAGACGCCGCAGCGGTCGTAGCCGAGGGCCTGAAGCGCCACCCGGCTCGCGATGTCAACTACATCCCATTCCCTGTGACAGGCACGCAGCCTGTCCTTGCCCAGCCGAGGGTCCGCGGTGCTGGGAGGACTGCCCGAAGTAGCTTGATCTAGCACTGTCTAGTAACCTGTCCCTGGGGACGCAGGGCCAGCCGTAGCCGGGATGGCACGCCCGCGCGGGTCTAAGCTATCCACCGTGGGCGCACGCATCCACTGCCCGACGCGTTACGCTCCTCCGTCCCCCATGTAGGTGAGATGAATGTAGGGGCTGAACTACCAGCCCGGGTACTGAGTGCTAAGCGCGTCAGGTCACCCTACCTACTGGTCGGGATCCCCTCCGCCAACCCTCAGATGCTGAGCGCCGCGGCCAACAGCCGGGGCCGTGGCTGCCTAGGCCTGGTGGGCCTTGGTCGCATGCCAGGGTAGCTGCCCGGTGCCGTCGCGGGTCCGCGGGGAGCCTTCCCAAGTAGGGAGAAGGCAGACCTAGGGTGCATCGGAACCTGTGACGGACGCGATGCTGGCCGCTTCGCCATGTAGAGTACGGATGGTCCCTTGCTCTCCCAACAGATGGCGTAAGCGCTGATCCAGCCCTGCCGGCCGGCTCAGCCAGGGGAGCCATGGGTACTACCATATTAGTCTATCCCACAACCCGTGGCGAGTCCTTCGTAACTCCACCGGAGGGGCCGGCGGGCCAGCGGCACGGGGCGTCTCCGGCTTGACCCGGCGTGAGGCCCTCTGGTATGCTGCTGGTAGCATGGACCCTCGTTCGGGCGGAGCTGCGTCTCCGTCGCTGACAACGAGGGCTTTTCTTTGTTTGGGCGTTCCAGGGGAGAGGTCTGCCTGCTCCCTGGGCTCCCAGCCACCCGGACACGAACGTGTTCGCGGGCCACTGATTGCCGCGCCTCGCGCGGCTGAGGTCACTTCATAATGATGCTCTTGGGGACGCAGCGGCTGAACGACCGGGATCACCTGGAGATCGGCGGCTGCGACACGGTTGAACTGGCCGAGCGTTTCGGCACACCGCTTTACGTCATGGATGAACAGCTCATCCGAGACAACTGCCGCAAGTATCTGGCGGCGTTTGGCAAGCGGTATCCCCGCGTCAAAGTGCCCTATGCAGGCAAAGCCTTCCTCACGATGGCGATGGCCCGCATCATCCAGGAGGAGGGCCTCTGCCTGGACGTCGCCTCCGGTGGAGAGCTCTACACCGCGCTGGAGGCCGGCTTCCCCGCCGACCGACTAGTCCTCCACGGCAACAACAAGTCGGAGGAGGAGCTCACTCTTGGGCTTCAGTCGGGCGTCGGGCGCATCGTCGCCGACAGCGTCTTCGAGCTGGAGATGCTCGACCGGCTCACCCGGGAGCTGGGTAGGGACGTAAGCATCCTGCTGCGCACCAAGCCCGGAATCGATCCCCACACGCACCGGCGGATCCAGACGGGCCAGGAGGACAGCAAGTTCGGCCTGGGCATCAAGACCGGAGAGGCGCTGGAGGCCATCAAGCTGGCCCTCACGCTGCCACGCGTGAAGCTGACGGGCATACACTGCCACATCGGGTCACAGCTACTTCACCTTGACACCCATCTCGACGCGATTCAGATCCTGGTGGACTTCATGAAGGAGGTCCAGGACGCGACGGGCGCCACGCTGGACGAGGTGAACGTGGGTGGGGGTGTCGGCATTCGCTATCTGCCGGAGCACCAGCCCCCCTCCATCGATGAGTTCGCGGAGCGCCTCATCGGCACCCTGGAGCAGAGGCTCGAGGAGAGCGGGCTTCCGCGGCCGGTGCTGGAGGTGGAGCCTGGCCGCTCGATTGTGGGCGAGGCGGGCACGACGCTCTATCGGGTGGGCGGCCTGAAGGACATCGAGATCCCCAAGGAGCCGGGCCGGCGGATCTACGTGAACATCGATGGCGGCATGTCGGACAACCCGCGTCCACAGCTCTACGAGGCCGTCTACTCCTGCGCCCTTGCCAACCGCAGCTCCGGCTCGGAGACGCGCACCGTCACCATCGCCGGCAAGCACTGCGAGACGGACATCCTCATCTGGGATACCTCAGTGCTGCTGCCCCGGCCAGGGGATCTGCTGGCAGTGCAGTCGACCGGCGCCTACAACTACGCCATGGCCAGCAACTACAACCGTCTGCCCCGGCCGGCGGTAGTGCTGGTGAAGGACGGCCAAGCGGACCTCATCGTTCAGCGCGAGACCTACCAGGACCTGATCCGCCAGGACCGAATCCCCACCCGCCTCACCTGAGAGGGACTGAGGGGTGAGGGGGTGAGGGGGGGAGGGGGTGTAAGGGCCTCAGCCCCTTGCGGTGAGCTTAGGGGCCGTGGTTCTGAGGCCCTTACACCCCCTCACCCCCTCACCCCTCAGTCCCTTCTAGGTGTCCTCTGTGTCTCTGTGGTGAGGCAGTTTGCAACAACCATGGACCTGATTACCAGCCACGTGAATGCCGACTTCGACGCCCTGGCCTCCATGGTAGCGGCGTCGAAGCTGTATCCGTCGGCAGTGGTGGTGCTCTCTGGGGGGGCGGAGCACAACGTCAAGGACTTCCTCACGCTGCATGAGGACCTGCTGGACATACGCGTGCCTCGTGAGGTGGACCTCGCGCAGGTGACCCGCGTGATCCTGGTGGATTGCCAGAGCCGGTCTCGCCTGGGCGAGCTGGCGCCCCTCCTCTCCAAGCCTGGCCTCGACATCCACGTCTACGACCATCATCCCCAGGAGCAGGCTGACTTCGAGCCGACGCGCCGAGTGTACCGGCACACGGGCGCCACCGTGACTCTGCTGCTGGAGGAGATCCAGGCGAAGGGCCTGACGCTGGAGCCCGTTGAGGCTACCCTGATGGCCCTTGGCCTTTACGAGGACACGGGGAGCTTCGGCTTCTCCGCCACCACCGCGGCGGACCTTCAGGCAGGCTCCTACCTGATGAGCCAGCAGGCCAATCTGGACCTGGTGGCTCAGTTCGTCCATCCCGTGCTCTCCGAGGAACAGCGAAGGACGCTGGCCGAGCTCGTCGAGAGCGCCGAGCATCTCACCATCCACGGGGTGGGCGTCGCCATCTCGCTGCTTGAGGCCGAGGACTACCGAGGGGAGATCGCCTCCCTGGCCCACCGTCTGGCGGATATCGAGAACGCGGAGACCGTCTTCATCGTTGCTCGGACGACCCGCCAACGCTCGGACGGATCGGGCGACGTGCTGATCGTGGGCCGGACGGCGGGCGAGCACCTCAACATCGGCGGCGCGCTTCAGCGCCTGGGCGGCGGGGGGCACCGCAGGGCCGGCTCCGCCACGCTCCGGGGGGCGACACTGGCGGCGGCCAGGGAGCGGCTGGTGGAGGTGCTGGGCGAGGAGGTCCGACCGGAGCCTAGCGCTGCCGACATCATGTCCCAACCTCCCAGAACCGTGCAGCAGGATGCACCCATCGAGGAGGTCGCGCGCTGCCTCCAGCGCTATGGCCACAGCGGCCTCTCCGTGATGGATGGCGACCATCTGGTGGGCGTCATCACCCGTCGCGACGTTGATAAGGCCCGCCATCACCGCCTCACCCACGCCCCCGCCAAGGGGTTCATGACCCGCCCGCCCGTCACGGCGGTGGAGTCCACCCCGCTCTCCGATCTCATGCAGCTCATGCTGGACCAGGGGGTGGGGCGGCTGCCCATCCTTCGGGAGGGTTCGCTGGTGGGCGTGGTCACGCGAGGCGACCTGCTGATGGCCTTGCACGGCCGCTCCTACGCCGAGCCGGCGGCCAGCTTGGCGGAGCGCATGGAGGAGGAGCTGCCGGAGCGTGTGACCCGGCTGCTGCACACCCTGGGTGAGGAGGCCGGCGATGTGGGAGTGCACGCGTACCTCGTAGGCGGCTTCGTGCGCGACCTGCTGCTGGGCATTCGGAACCTGGATGTGGACGTGGTTGTCGAGGGAGAGGCAGCCCTCTTCGCTGGGAGGTTGGCGACCACGCTGAAGGCGGAGGTGAAGGGGCACGAGCGCTTCGGGACCGCGAAGGTGGTGCTGCCGGACGGCTTCACCATCGACGTGGCGACCGCGCGCTGCGAGAGCTATCCACGCCCCGCGGCCCTGCCCGAGGTGGAGGTCTCCTCCCTACGGGACGACCTGCGGCGCCGGGACTTCAGCCTGAACGCGATGGCCGTCAGCCTAGGAACGAAACGCTTTGGCGACCTAATCGATCCCTTTGGAGGATGGGAGGACCTGCGCGCCGGCCGGGTCCGCGTGCTGCACAACCTGAGCTTTGTGGACGACCCAACCCGCGTGTTGCGCGGCGCGCGCTTCGCCGGACGGTTTGGTTTCGAGCTTGACCCGGAGACCCGTCGCCTCGCGATGGAGGCCGTGGCGGGCGGCTCTCTGGCCGCCCTGACCCCGGAGAGGCTGCGCCGGGAGCTGATCAACTGCCTGCAGGAAGAGCGGGTCGTCGAAGCCTTCCGGGAGCTCGAGTCGCTGGGCGTCCTGCGGGCGATGGACGCGGGCCTGACCGTGGAGCTGCCCGACGGGCGGGTTCCGCTGGCTTGCTGCCGCGAGGCGCTGACCTGGTTCGCCCGCCTGAGGCAGCGGGACAAGCCGGACCGTCTTCTGGTGCTGCTGGCGGGGCTGCTGGCGCCTCTGGGGCCCGAGAAGGCGCGCGCGCTATGCCTGGAGAAGCTGCGATACTCGGCGCCCAGAACGGAGGCCGTCGCCGAAGCCCTGGCCGCCGCGCCAAGGATCCAGCGGGATGTGGCGGACCTGAGCGGCTCCTCGCTGACGCGCTGTCTGAGGGGGGAGCGGCTGGAGACTCTCGTCGTGGCGCGGGCTCTAGGCGTAGGGGGCGTGGTTGACGCGCCGCTGGAGGAGTTCATCACCCGACTCCGGCACTGCCACCTGGGCATCGGCGGGCGGGACCTCCAGGAGCTAGGCTATGCCCCTTCGCCGGCATTTGGTAGAGTATTAGAGGAAGCCCTAGACGCCAAGTTGGACGGCGGACTTCGGACCCGGAAGGCAGAGCTCGCTTTCGCGGCCCAGCGGCTTCAGGAGCTCACAGGGGGAATCTAGTGGTTCGTGAGTTTCTGTTCGGCCAGTTGAGCTTCTTCGGGCTCCTCAGCGGGCTCCTGGCGCTCGTCACCGCGCTGACCATCCACGAGTTCGCCCACGCCTACTCCGCCCACCGGATGGGGGATGATACCGCCAAGAGGCTTGGGCGCGTCTCACTGAACCCCATGGCGCACTACGATCTCCTGGGGACCACGCTGATCCTGCTGGGCGGGTTCGGCTGGGGGAAGCCGGTGCCGGTAGACCCGTCGCGACTACGGAACCAGCGCTTCGGGATGCTGTGGGTCAGCCTCTGGGGGCCGCTCTCGAACATCCTGACCGCGACGGCGCTCGCTCTGATGATCCGGTGGACGCCTTTCGCGGACGTCGAAGCCCTCGCCTTTCTGAACTCCTACGTGGTCTGGACGATGAACCTGAGCCTGATGCTGGCCTTCTTCAACCTGTTGCCCATCTGGCCGCTGGATGGCTCCAAGGTGCTGTCCGGGCTTCTACCCCCCAAGCAGTCTATGAAGTACGAGCGCTTCATGATGGTGTGGGGGATGCCGCTCCTGCTGTGCATGCTCTTCCTCCTACCCCACAGCCTCCTCGGCACGTGGGTAGGTGTCCCCACCATGTGGTTCTACCGAGCCGTCGGGCTGGCTTCTTTCTAGGACGGCTCCGGCGCTCCACCCGTGATTCCTGACGATTGTGAGGACCCCCTAACCATGCGTATTCTGAGCGGGATGCAGCCCACAGGCTTGCTTCACCTGGGTAACTATGAGGGCGCTTTGCGCAACTGGGTGGAGCTGCAGAAGGACAACGAGATGTTCTGCTGCATCGTGGACTGGCACGCTCTGACTACGCAGTATGAGGACCCCAGCCACATCGCCGACAACGCCCGCCAGGTCGCCATCGACTACCTGGCGGCGGGGCTCGACCCGGAGGGCTGCGCCATCTTCCTTCAGTCTCATGTGAAGGAGCACGCGGAGCTTTTCCTGCTGCTGAGCATGATCACCCCCCAGGGGTGGCTGGAGCGCGTGCCTACCTACAAGGACAAGAAGGACCAGCTCGACAGCGAGGACTCCATCCCCTTCGGGCTGCTGGGCTACCCGGTGTTGATGAGCGCGGACATCCTGCTCTACAAAGCCGACAGTGTGCCCGTGGGCAAGGACCAGCTTCCCCATATCGAGCTGGCGCGCGAGACCGTCCGCCGGTTCAATCACCTGTATCGCGAGGTCTTCCCGGAGCCGCACGGGCTGCTGCGGGAGGGGGTGGAAGTGCTGCCCGGGCTGGACGGCCGGAAGATGAGCAAGTCCTACGGCAACACCATCCTGATGTCGGACGGGCCGGACATCATCCGCCAGAAGGTCCGGACCATGTTCACCGACCCAGAGAAGATCCGCATGGGCGATCCGGGCCACCCCGAGATCTGCCCCGTCTACGCCTACCAGCGGGTGTACCAGCCCGAGAAGGCGGAGGAGATCGCCTCCGGCTGCCGCGCGGGGACACTGGGCTGTGTGGCCGACAAGAAGGACCTGGCGGAAGCCATCATCCGCGCACTGGCGCCGGTACACGAGCGGCGCCGCGACCTGGAGGCCAGGCCGGAGTACGTGGAGGAGATCCTCCGCGCCGGTGCGGCAAGGGCTCGTGGCGTGGCAGAGGCGACCATGGCTGAGGTCCGCGACGCGATGGGGCTGCGCTAGGGCAGGGATGCGGATGGGACACGCGCGCAGGGGGAGCCGGTCTGCCATCGCGGGAGGGTGGGGCATCCCCCACACCCCTCAAGCGCTGGCGCTCGTGCCCGATCTGGCGGAGGTCTAGAGTGCCCCCTCCCTCATCGGTCCACCAGGCCCCGGGCCGGCCGCATCTTGCCGCCCTCACCGTCAGTCTGCCGGCCTTCGAGGGGCCGATGGACCTGCTCCTGCACCTGATACGGCAGAATAAGGTAGACATCTACGACATTCCCATCGCTCTGATCGCCAGCCAGTACATCGACACGCTGGCGCAGATGGAGGCGAGGGATATTAACGTGGCCGGCGAGTTCCTGGTGATGGCGGCTACCTTGATGGAGATTAAGTCGCGGCTGCTGCTCCCCGCGCATCCTGGCCTCGACCCCGAGGGCGAGGAGGAGGCGGAGGACCCCAGACAGGAGCTGGTTGACCGTCTGCTGGAGTACCAGCGCTTCAAAGAGGTGGCGGACTCCCTCCAGGACCTGGAAGCGAACCGACGGCTGTGCTTCGGCCGTGGGATGCCCATCGAGGTTGACCGGGCAGGGCCGACCCCGCTGCTTCTGCCGGAGACGGCCGCGCTCAGCCTGCTGGCGGCGCTGAGGCGGCTTCTGGAGGAGGCCGACGAGGCACCGGTCACCAGCCTCCGCCGTGAGCGCATCACCCTCCAGATCAAGCTCAGGGAGGTCACGCGGCTCCTCCAGCACCACAAGGAGGGTCTTGGCTTCCGGGAGCTCTTCCTGCACGGAGGGGACCGCGAGGAGATCATCGCCACCTTCCTGGCTCTGCTCGAACTCCTACGGCTGGGCCGCATCAGCGTGAAGCAGACTAAGGCTCTGGGCGAGATTCGGGTGAAGTGGCAACAGCCCGCCGAGGTGGGTGTCTAGCCAGCAAAACGCCTCACCACAGAGACACAGAGAACACAGAGAGGACCAAGCTTCTCCCTTCTCAGTGCCTTCGTGCCCTGATGGTGAGTCTTCCTTGCCTGAAGCTCAGCCCTTCTCTGTGCTCTCTGTGCCTCTGTGGTGAGGCAGTTCGCCCTGCCCTTGGTGGTGAAGTCGTGTTGCTGAGCGGATCCTTGGAAGAAGCGGACGATAAGATGTTGGGTGGCGAGACCGTAGAGGGCGTCGAATCCCTGGAGCACTCGGATCCGCGGCTGAGACATGCCGTTGAGGCGCTGCTCTTTGCCGCCACGGAGCCGCTGACGACCGACCGCATGGCGCGGGTGTTGGAGATCGACGAGACCACCGTCTACCAGGCGCTGGTGGACCTGCGGACAGACTACCACGACGGGCGGGGCGTCCACATCCTGCCGGTCGCCGGTGGCTATCAGATGGTTACGCACCCGGACTTCGCGCCCTTCGTCGGCAAGCTGCTGGCGGCGCCGCCTACCCGCCTCTCCCGTGCCGCCCTGGAGACGCTCTCCATCGTCGCCTACCGGCAGCCCATCACCATTCCGGAGATCGAGGCGGTCCGCGGCGTCAGCAGCGATGGAGTGGTGCGGACGCTGGTCGAGCGAGGATTGATCCATGAGGCCGGACAGAAGGAGACGCCCGGCCGCCCCAACCTTTTCGTCACCACCGAGGAGTTCCTGGTCTACTTCGGGCTCAAGGAGCTTACCGACCTACCCAGCCTGGAGACCCGGACCGATGCCCCTGAGTAACGCGCTCCGCCGGTGGCTGAGCCATGCCGCCGTGGCCGTGGCTCTTGCCGTCCCAGCCTTTGCCCAGCCTGTACCCAAGGTCCCAGTTGACCCGTACGCTCCGGAGGCCCAGGTGCCTCCCCCCTGGACCCTGGCGCCCGGGCCCGCGCCGGAGGTGGACGGCCAGGAGGCCATTTTGGTGGACGCGGCCACTGGGCAGGAGCTGTACGCGCGAAACGCGGACGAGCCCAGGCCCATCGCCTCCACGACCAAGATCATGACCGCGATCCTGATTTTGGAGAGTGGCGGGCTGGACCGGAAGGTGACCGTCAGCAAGAACGCGGAGCAGACGCTCTACACCGCCATCCACCTGAAGGCCGGGGAGAAGCTGACCCTACACGACCTGCTGGTTGGTATCCTGCTGCGGTCCGCCAACGATGCCTGTGTTGCCGCGGCGGAGTTCCTGGACGGCAGCGTCGCGAAGTTCGTGGAGCGGATGAACCGGCGGGCCGGGGAGTTGGGGCTGCGCAACACCCACTTCATGAACCCTCACGGATTGAACGACCCGGAGCACTACTCCTGCGCTCGGGACCTGGCCATCCTGGCCCGGCACGCGGTGCGGTTCCCTCTGTTCAGCGAACTGGTGCGCTCCCGCAAGAGGGTGATCGCGAGGCAGAACCCCACCGGGGACCGGCTCATCTACAACCGAAGCCGTCTGCTGTGGAAGATGAAGGATGCCGACGGCATCAAGACCGGCTATACCAAGCAGGCCGGCAACTGTTTTGTGGGCAGCGCGACTCGGGGCGGTTGGCGCCTGATCAGCGTGGTGCTGGCGAGCCACTCGGTCTATCCGGACACCCAGCGTCTGCTGGAGTACGGCTTCGCCCGGTACCGGCGGCAGGTGCTGGCCATGAAGGGCGCGAGGCTTGCCGAGGCCGCCGTCACGCACGGCACCAAGCCGAAGGTTGGGCTCCGCGCCCTGGAGGCCGCAACGGTGGTGGTGCCCAGGGAGCAGCAGTTGCGCCCCGAGTTCCGGCTCCCGGCGACGACTCTCGTGGCACCCGTGAGGCCGGGCACTTCGGTCGCCAAGGGTGAATTCGTACAGGGCCAGGATCACCTTGCGGAGGTGCCGCTGGGGGTGGAGGCCCCGGTGGCGGAGATACATCCCGGACTCTCGGCACGAATGGGCGGTTTCCTGGAGGGGTACCCAATCCCCTTCCTACTTCTGGGCATGGGACTGGTGATTCTTGGCTACGGAACGAATCCAAAAGCTGCTGTCCGCCGCTGGTCTCGCCTCAAGAAGGCAGGCCGAGGAGTGGATCCGCGAGGGCCGCGTAACCGTCGACGGTGAGGTTGCCAAACTGGGGACACAGGCCGACCCGGCAACGCAGGACGTGCGGCTTGATGGGGAGGCCCTGCCGAAGCCGCAGAGGCACCTCTACTACGTCCTGAACAAGCCCTTGGGCTACACTTCCACCAAGCGCGACCCGCACGCCTCCCTGACGGTCACGGAGCTGCTGGGCGACCTGGGAAGCCGCGTGTACCCGGTGGGGCGCCTGGACGTAGACTCCAGCGGCCTGCTGCTGCTGAGCAACGACGGCGACTTCGCCTTCCAGCTCACGCATCCCCGGCACAAGGTGCCGAAGACCTATCACGTAGTGGTTCGCGGGGCGATGGACCCGATGGCCGTGCGTCAGTTGTCTACGGGGATTGACCTGGTCGATGGCCGCACTGCGCCAGCCGAGGTGAAGGTGCTTGCCACGCTGCCGGGCGGCTACGGGCAGCCGGCCAAGACGGAGGTCGAGATCGTGTTGCGGGAGGGGAAGAAGCGCCAGGTGCGGCGGATGTGCGCCGCGGCGGGATTCCCAGTGCTGGAGCTGACCCGCGTCAGCATGGGCCCCCTGACCTTGGGGCGCCTGAAGACCGGCAAATGGCGGGCGTTGACGGGCGAAGAGGTGACTGCCCTGCTGCGGTGCGCAGGGGGGGCGGGGCAGGAACCGACTGCCAAGCCGCCGGGGGAAGCGAGACAGGCAGGCGCCAAAGCTAAGCCGAAGCCCCGGCCCAGGCAGGGGGTACCAAGAGCTCGAAGGGCGCGCTAGGGCTTGTGCAGGGCAAGGCCCGCTCCCTGGGTATGGCATAACAAGCGCGGGATGCCGCTGCCGGCGCCGTCGGCCGGCGCATCAGGGCAGGACTGCCATGCTCCAGGGCAGTCGCGTCCGGAGTGCTGAGTCTCTGGGGAAGCGGGGCCGCGAGGGCCGAACTACCAGGGCCTCGTGAAGAGCTCGCGGATAGCCACCCAGTTGTGGAGCGCGAGCGTGTAGGCGATGCACGAGAGCGTCGCAGCCATGAATACCTTCACCCTGTAGGTCGCCATTCCGGTACCTCCATCAGCCATTCCCACATCAGCGGGAGCACTTCGGAATAGTATTCCATTATCTGGCGGCTTCGTGTCATCTTTCGGAGGATCTTCTTTCAGCCTTTTTCGTGGACCCTCTACCATACCGCCATCTATACTGGCGGAGAGGGCACAGTCCGGCCCGAGGCGGCCTCACCACGGAGATGGGTTGGCCGCGTAGAGACGACCTGGCTTCAGTGAGGGGCCGGGGGGAGGAGAGGATGGGACTACCTGACTTCCGCTCGCTGAAGCCGGAGTTGGTGCGCCTCCGAAGGGATCTCCACCGCCACCCGGAGCTGGCGTTCCAGGAGGAGCGGACAAGCCGCGTCGTGGCGGACTACTTGGGCGAGCTGGGCATCCCTGCCGCCCGCGGCATCGCCGGCACGGGCGTGGTGGGCCTGATCGAGGGAGCCAAACCGGGCCCCGTCCTGCTGATCCGGGCGGACATGGACGCCCTGCCCATCACCGAGGCCAATGACCACGGCTTCTGTTCCGAGAACCCAGGGGTCATGCACGCCTGCGGCCACGACGGTCACACGGCCATCGCACTGGTGGTGGCCCAATGCCTCCATGGCCTCCGGGACCGCCTGAGCGGACAGGTGAAGATGGTGTTCCAGCCCGCCGAGGAGGGGCCCGGCGGAGCCCGCCCGATGATCGAGGCGGGCGTCCTGGAGAACCCCACGGTCGATGCCGCTCTGGGGCTGCACCTGTGGAATGACCTCCCCATCGGAACCCTTGGGGTCCGGGACGGCCCGCTGCTGGCCTCCACCGACCGCATCGAGATCCGGCTACGAGGCAAGGGCGGGCATGCCGCCTCTCCGCACCAGGCAATCGACCCCATCGTCGCGGGCGCGCACCTGGTTACCGCCCTTCAGACCGTCGTCAGCCGCAGCCTCGACCCACTACAGGCGGCCGTCGTCAGCATCACTCAGTTTCACGCGGGCACCACCGACAACGTGATCCCGGGCGAGGCAACGCTGGTCGGCACCATGCGCAGCTTCGTGCCCTCCGTAAGGACGATGCTGGCGGAGCGTGTGGGCGCGATGGTGGCGCAGGTCTCGTCGGCCTTCCAGGTGGAGGGCGAGTTCCTGTACACGCCCAACTACCCGCCCACAGTGAGCGATCCCCAGATGTGCAACCTGGTGCGAGAGGCCGCCGGCCAGGTGGTGGGCGAATCCGCAGTGGTGGTGCCCGGCATGACGATGGGCGGCGAGGACATGGCCTTCTTTCTGGAGAAGGTGCCGGGCTGCTTCTTCTGCGTGGGTTCCTCCAATGAGGCGGAGGGGAAGACCCATGCGCATCACAACCCGCGCTTCGACTTCGACGAGGAGGCCCTGGTCGTGGGCACCGAGGTGATGGTGCGCTCCGCTCTGGCCTTCCTGTCCTGACGGCCAGGCGACGGAGGAGAGACTCATAGATAGGCTGGATCCATCGACGATCACGGGGGACCTGAGTCCCGAGGTGGCTGCGCTGAGGGAGGCCCTGGCGCGCTCGGGTGACCTTGCGCCCGGCGGCGAGGTTCCCGGTCCCGATCCGCGGTCGCTGCCCCTCAGCGATGGGGGCGTCCTTCGCCTGGCGCGCGGCTTTGAGGGCGAGTACGACGTGTCAGTCCGTCCTCCCGGTCTCGCCCTCAGCGAGGCGGTGGGGGTTCTTGGCGAGGAGGACCTCGCCATCCACCTCGGTCTGAAGGACCGGCGCGAGCCGAAGACGCGGCTGGAGACCGGTACCGTAGTCCGTCGAAGGGTCCATGAGGCTCCGGGGGCGCGCCAGTGCTTCCTGACTGTCCGGGCCCCTCACATCGCTCGACACGTTCGGGCCGGGCAGTTCGCCAACCTGCGCGCCGACGGGCGCGGTCGTGGATTCCTGCCGGGCTATCACGTGGTGGAGGACTGGACGGAGCTGCAGGGCTCGCCGAATGGCCGTCCGGACACGCTCCACCTCTCCCGGCTCCCCATGAGCGTGCAGGGAGCCTTCCCCGTGTTGGCAGGCCCCTGGGCGGCGGAGACACGCCTGCTCCCCCACCTCCCTCGGCTTGTGCGACACCTGCTGAGGCCGGCCGGCTGCGACCACCTGGAGTTCGGCCTGAAGGTCGTGGGACACGGCACGCAGGCGCTGGCGGACGTTCAGGAGGGGGAGACGCTGGAGATCCTGGGGCCGCTGGGTCTGGAGGCGCCACTGCCCCTGGAGTACCGGCGGGTGCTGCTGGTGGCCGGAGGCATCGGGCTGACCGCCCTCTCACTGCTGGCGGAACGCCTGCGCCGCCGGGGCGATGAGGTCCGCCTGCTGGTCGGTGCCCGGGACCGGGACCAGCTCTACCCCTCCGCAGACGCGCCGGACCGTTTCATCGCGCCGGCGTACGAGCAGATGGGCGTTCCAGTAGAGCCGGTGACGGAGCAGCAGGACTCCCGCTTCGTGACCGACCGTCTCCAGGAGCTTCTGGCGTCTAGCCAGACGCCAACGTACGACGCTGTCTACTCCTGTGGCCCCTGGGTGATGATGAAGAAGGTCGCCGCCCTCTGCCGCGTGGCCGCGATGCCCTGCTGGGTGATGCTGGAGCAGCGGATGGAATGCGGTATAGGCGTATGTATGAGCTGCGTCTGCGCCACCCTGAATAGCGACGGCTCGGGCGACTGGAGCCCCACCCGCGTCTGTCGCCACGGCCCCACCTTCAATGCTCTGGACGTGTGCTGGGAGTAGGTCGTGGCAAGGGTGAGTCACCACCAAGACACGAAGACACCAAGAGGCACCAAGAACTGCCTTACCACAGAGGCACAGAGACACAGAGGGGCCCAGAGAGGATCGAGCTTAGCCTTTGCTGGTTCCCAGGTGATGATGTTCCCCTGGTGCCGTTTTCCCTTCTTTGTGCCCCTCTGTGTCTCAGTGTCTTGTATCTTGGATGAGGGCCCCGCTAGCCCCTGACGAGGGAAGAGCGGGAGCCAGCGACAACAGGAGAAGAGGTAGGCGGTAGGCCGTGAGTGTCTGGGTCGAACGAGACCGTCACAGAGCTGGGTCGCCCTCTAC
>DASXUI010000133.1:0-4959 GCA_036504955.1 Armatimonadota bacterium | reverse complement strand
GGGCTGATTCACGTGAGCGGTCTGATAACCGGAGGGCAGTCGAGTGGCGGGCTGCTGAGTGGCGCCGGAGCCGCCTCCGAGGACCTGATCAAGCAGCTCCGTGAGGCCGCGAAGGATGATAGCATTAAGGCGATCGTGCTTCGCATCAACAGCCCCGGCGGGACGGCGGCGGGCTCTCAGGAGATCAACCAGGAGGTCCAGCGCGTTCGCCGGGAGAGCCACAAGAAGGTCTACGTCTCCATGGGCGACGTGGCGGCCTCCGGTGGCTACTACATCGCCTCCGCCGCGGACCGCATCTATGCGAACGGCTCCACCCTCACGGGCAGCATCGGTGTCATCAGCTCCTTCCCCCAGGCGCAGGGTCTCATGGGCAAGCTGGGCCTCGGGATGAAGGTGATGAAGAGCGGCCGCTTCAAGGACAGCGGGAGCATGTTCCGCCCCATGTCTGCCGAGGAGGAGGCGCTCTTCCAGAAGATGGTGATGGGGATCTACGGCCAGTTCGTGGACGCCGTCTCCGCCGGCCGCAAGCTGCCCCGAGACAAGGTGCTGGCCCTGGCCGATGGCCGCGTCTACACGGGCGTGGAGGCGAAGAAGCTGGGCCTGGTTGACGAACTGGGCAACCTGCAAGACACCGTTCTGGCCGCGGCCCGCGCCGCGGGTCTGAAGGGTGAGCCTACGGTGCGCAAGATCGGTGAGAAGGGCCTGCTCAGCTCCCTGATGGGCGACCCGGAGTCCCGAGCCAACGTCGTGACCACGCCAAGCCTGAACCTGCTGCTGGACACCCGCCTGTTGCCAATGCTGCCGCAGATGCTGAGAGCCCAGTAGGGACTGAGGGCGGGTCGTTGGGTCGTGGGGTAGTGGGGTCGTAGGGAAGGGCTCAGCGGGTGGAAGGTAGGAGTAGGGGAGGGGGCCTGAGGCGCCGGTGCCCCGGGCTGAACCCCGGGGCGACAGCTAACGAAGCCGGCTCGAAGCCGGCTAACAGCCCTATGCCGTCTGGCTCCCGCCCGAGATTCGTAAAGCGATGCTCCCAGCACGCTTCGGCGCGCTTTGGGATCTGTCGCCCCGGGGTTCAGCCCGGGGCGCTAGGGCACCAGACTTGCTCACCTGACCCCGCCTCCCGCCCTCCGAGGCCCCTCCCCTACGACCCATCGACCCAACGACCCAACGACCCGCCCTTAAGAAAGGAACCGCATGTCCACTGACGCGAAGCCGAAGTTCATCATCGTTGACGGGCACAGCCTGCTCTACCGGGCGTTTTTCGGGATGCCCTACCTCTCCACCAAGGACGGGCAGCCCACCAACGCGGTGCTCGGCTTCGCTCAGATGCTGGTGCGCCTCCTGACCGAGGAGAAGCCTGCCGGCATGCTGGTCGCCTTCGACACGCCGTCCCCCACCTTCCGCCACGAGGCCTATGAGGAGTACAAGGCCCACCGTCCGGTGATGCCGGACGACCTGCAGTCGCAGACGCCCTTGGCGCGTGAGCTGGTGAAGGTGCTGGGCCTGGCCTCCGTGGAGGTGC
Organism: Armatimonadota bacterium; assembly: GCA_036504955.1. GTDB lineage: Bacteria > Armatimonadota > DTGP01 > DTGP01 > DASXUI01 > DASXUI01. The sequence continues at coordinate 3,440 of DASXUI010000133.1, read as the reverse complement.
CCGGCTTCGAGGCGGACGACTGCGTGGGCACGGCAGCGTTGCGGGCTGAGCGGGCCGGCTACGAGGTACTCATAGTGACGGGTGACTCCGACGCGCTGCAGCTCGTCCGGCCGGGGGTGAACGTGCTCATCACACGGCGGGGCGTTACGGACACCGCGCTGTATGACCCTGATGCCGTGGAGGCGCGCTACGGGCTGCGCCCCGACCAGATGGTGGATTACAAGGCGCTGAAAGGCGACAGCTCCGACAACGTACCCGGCGTGAAGGGCATCGGCGAGAAGACGGCCACGCGCCTTATTCAGCAGTTCGGCACGCTGGAGGAGCTCTACCGCCGCATCGATGAGGTCCCCTCTGCCCGGGAGCGGCAGCTTCTGGAGGCCGGCACGGAGATGGCCCACCTCTCGAAGGAGCTGGTCACCATCCACACGGAGGTCACCTGCGAGGTCGACCCAGACGACTGCGGTGTGGACCGCGCTGATCTCTCGGAGGTCCGGGAGTTCCTGACGCGCCTCGAGTTCCGCGCGCTTCTCTCGCGTCTGGAGCCGCTGATCAGCAACAAAGGCGACGCCCCCGCTGAGCCCTCGAGGCCGGAGCACGCCCTCCAGGTGACACGCGTCAGCGATGCTCTTCCGCGGGAGATCCTCACGGCACTCGATGCGGGTCGCCCCCTGTGTCTTGCACTGGATTTGGATGGCGCCAATGGCCTAACTGCCCGGCTGCGCGGCCTCGCGGTGAGCGTTGATCCCGCGCATGCCTTCTACCTGCCGGCCGAGAGCGCGGCACTGAAGGAGCTTGGTCCCTGGCTGGAGCGAGAGGACCTGCCGAAGCACGGGCACGACCTGAAAACTCAGAGGGAGGCCCTCCAGCGGCTCGGAATCACGCTGGGGGCTGGCGCGCTGGACACGATGGTGGCCGCCTACGTCCTGCGTCCGGAGCACAGCAGCCCCTCGCTGGCCTCCCTTTGCTCCGAGTACCTGGACCGGGAGCTCTCCACCGCCAAGCACGGCGCCCAGCTCATGCTGGATGTCGGCGACGAGGGCGCGGACCGGGTGGGCGCTGAGGCCGCCTGCGTGGTGGAGCTGGCGCCCCTGCTGGCGGAGCGGCTGCGGGAGGGGGACCTCTGGGCCGTCTACGAGCAGATGGAGCGGCCCCTCATCCCCATCCTGGCCGATATGGAGACTCGAGGCGTTCGGCTGGACATCGGCGTGCTTGAGTCGCTCTCGCTGGAGCTGAACGAGGGCATTCGCGCGCTGGAGCAGGAGATCTACGCCCTGGCCGGCACCGAGTTCAACATCGGCTCCCCGAAGCAGCTACAGGTGATCCTCTTCGAGCAGATGGGCCTACCCCGAGGGCGCAAGACCAAGACCGGCTACTCCACGGGCGTAGAGGTGCTGGAGGAGCTCGCCGGGGAGTTCGAGGTTGTCAGCAAGATCCTCAACTGGCGCGAGCTGAGCAAGCTGAAGTCCACCTACACCGACGCGCTGATTCGCCTGGTCAGCCCGCGCACCGGCCGGGTGCACACCTCGCTCAACCAGACCGTGGCCGCCACGGGACGCATCTCCTCCAGCGAGCCGAACCTACAGAACATCCCCATCCGCACGGAGGTGGGCCGCAGAATTCGCCGGGCTTTCGTGGTGGAGGAGGGCTGCCGCATCGTCTCGGCGGACTACTCCCAGATCGAGCTGCGGGTCCTGGCGCACATGACGGGCGACCCCGAGCTTACCCGAGCCTTCGCGGCGGACGAGGACATCCACCGGGCTGCCGCGGTCCGCATCTTCGAGGTCCCGCCCGAGGAGGTGACCCCGGAGATGCGCCGCCGCGCCAAGACCGTCAACTTCGCGGTCCTCTACGGAATGGGCGACTTCACTTTGGCCCGGGAGCTGGGTATCCCCGTCGCGTCGGCCAAAGAGTACATCCAGAACTACTTCGACGGCTTCCCCAGTGTCCGTGCGTTCCAGGAGGACACTCTGCGGTCAGCCCGAGAGAAGGGGTACGTGTGCACCCTTCTGGGCCGGCGCCGCTACTTCTCGGACATCAACGCCGCGAACCGGCAGATGCGCAGCTACGCGGAGCGGGCCGCCATCAACAGCCCCATCCAGGGCTCCGCCGCGGACATCATCAAGCTCGCGATGGTGTACCTGGACGCCCGGCTCAAGCAGGAGGGCCTGAAGGGCCACATGGTGCTGCAGGTCCACGATGAGCTCGTGCTGGAGGCACCCGAGGAGGAGGCCCTTCCCCTGGCGGAGGTGGTCCGCGAGGAGATGGAGCGCGCCTACGCCCTCCACGTGCCGCTGAAGGTGGACGTGAAGACCGGCATCAACTGGGGCGAGCTAGAGCCGGTGGGGTAGTGGATGGCGAACCGCCCCACCACAGAGACACAGAGGGCACAGAGAAGAGACCGAGGGCGTGAGAGGGCCTCGGCGGAGGCCAAGATGAGGTGGCCGGTAGCGTCGCAGGTGCCACCCACGGCTGACACAGAGTCGCCCCTCCGAGGCTGAAGCAGGCTGGCGCGCCTACAGCCTTGCGGCGCCACTGACCGTGGTAGCCCCGGAGGGGCGCCTCTATGTCAGCCGGGAATGGCATTCCCGGCGCCACCGGGCACCCAGCTACCTCCTCTTCTGAGGTCCCCTTACCCCCTCAGCCCCTCCTCCGCCTCTCCGTGCTTGGGCGGTCCGCCAGCAGGTCAGCGGAGGTTCCACTCCTTCAATACCTCGGGCACCTTCGGCAGCGGCTCCTGCCACAGCCACTCCTCCCGCAGCCAGAACCCAGGGAGGACCGAGCTCCGGTAGATGCCATCCGTGAGGCTGGCGGCCCGGTAGTGCCCACCGGAGTCAACCTCGTAGAACTCGGCCAGCTTGCGGATTGGGTCGATGAGCCAGTACTCCGCGACTCCCGCCTGCTCATACTCGTAGAACTTCTCCCCCCGGTCTCTGGCCGCGCTCTCCGGGCTTACAACCTCGATCGCCAGGTCGGGAGCGCCATCGAGATAGGTGGGCTTCACCCGGTCGAGGTGCTCCCTTGCCACAAAGAGCACATCTGGGGAGCGGCTGACCTCTGGGGTCAGACGGACCTGGAAGGGCTCGTAGAGCACTTCCCCGAGATCCCGTGCCTCCACGAACTCCGATAACAACCTGAGCAGGAACCGCGTGATGCTGTTGTGCCCTCTGCTGACCGGACTCATGAGCCTGATCTCCCCTCCAACCCACTCCGCGTGCGTGTCCTCGTCTAGCCAGTCCAGATACTGCTCGAAGCTGAGGCCGACGGGTGGGGGAGAACCGGTTGGCGGAGGAGGAGGCGTGGCATCGGGGCAGGCTTCGGATGGCGGCTCCGGCAGGTCAGGCACCGGTACTCTCTCAACAGCCATGGAGTTACCCTCTGGTCCCACCATAGAGGGGCTGAGGGGACTGAAGGGGCTGAGGGGGCTCAGGGGAGAGCCTCGG
>DASXUI010000132.1:0-5048 GCA_036504955.1 Armatimonadota bacterium | reverse complement strand
AAGGAGGGTTCTGACCCCAAGGTGCCACAGTGGTTCAGAACCCCGGTTCAGCGGGATTGCGCCTCGGAGCCCGGCGATTCACCGCCGGGCGGACCGCCGCCGGGCACATTGCCACGCCGCAGCTACCAAGGCGCACCCTCCGGGGCCTCGCTCAACGACCCTACGACCCAACGACCCGCCTTAACGACCCGCCTTCACGACCCGCCTTTGAGGAAGCCCCATGGCCAAGCAGATCATCGTCGGGACAGCCGGGCACGTGGACCACGGGAAGACGGCGCTCATCCATGCGCTCACGGGCACCAACACGGATCGCCTGCGGGAGGAGCAGGAGCGCGGGATGTCCATCGAGCTGGGGTTCGCGTCCTTCACGCTGCCCAGCGGGGTCCATGCCGGCATCGTGGACGTGCCCGGGCACGAGCGGTTCCTGCGGAACATGCTCGCGGGCGCCGGGGGGATCGACCTGGTGCTGCTGGTCGTGGCCGCCGACGAGGGGGTGATGCCCCAGACGGTGGAGCATCTGGATATCCTGCAGGTCCTGCAGGCCAAGTCCGGACTGGTGGTGCTGACGAAGGCGGACCTGGTGGAGCCCGACTGGCTGGAGCTGGTGAAGGAGGACCTTGCCCTTCAGCTCTCGGAGACCTTCCTGGCGGAGGCGCCCATCCTGCCGGTGAGTGCCGTCACGGGCGCGGGGCTCGACCGTCTCGTCTCGGCGCTGGATGAGAGGGCCCAGGCCGTCGCGCCCAAGAGCTCTCTGGGCGCCTTTCGCCTTCCCATCGACCGCGCCTTCACGCTGGCGGGCTTCGGCACCGTAGTGACGGGTACCCTGAGGAGCGGCCGGCTGAGCCTGGGTGCCGCCGCGGAGCTTCAGCCGTCCGGCGTCACGGCACGGGTTCGTGGGCTGCAGACCCACGGCGAGAAGGTGGCGGAGGCCGTCGCGGGGTCCCGAGTCGCCGTGAACCTGAGCGGCGTGGAGCTCTCCCAGGTGGCTCGGGGGGACGTCCTGGCGCCGCCGGGCCTCCTGGCCCCCTGCCATCTGCTGGACTGCCAGCTTTCCCTGCTTCCCAGGCTGGGCGCGCCCATCGCCCACCAGACGCGCGTGAGGGTCCATCTGGGCACCGCCGAGGTGCTGGCGCGCCTCTCCCTGCTGGACCGCGACGAGCTGGGGCCGGGCGAGACCGCCTTCGTGCAGCTCAGTCTGGAGGAGCCGGCCGCCGCGCTCTCCGGGGACCGCTACGTGCTTCGGTTGTACTCCCCGTTGGTGACCCTGGGAGGCGGGGTGGTGCTGGACCCCCACGCCGTCCGGCACCGCAGGCGCCACGCACCTACGCTGGAGCGACTGGGGCTGCTCCTCACGGGGACGCCGGAGGACCGCTTGCTCCAGGCAGCTCGGGAGGCGGGGCTCGCGGGGCTCAGCCAGAAGGAGGCCTCGTCCGCCCTGGGCCTCACGGCACGGGAGGCCCAGGAGCTGCTCGACCGGCTGAGCGAGGGTGAGACGGCGGAGTCGGGCGTGGTCCCTCCGCTGGCGAGGTTGGGGGGTAGGTGGCTGCACCAGGACGCGCTGGGGGAGGGGCTGGACCGGGTGGCCCGAGTGCTGGCGGGCTACCACCGGGAGGCGCCGCTGAGGGCCGGCCTGAGCCGCGAGGAGCTGAAAAGTCGCGTGGCCCCCAAGCTCGAGGCGAAGCTCTGGATCGCGCTGCTTGAGGCTTGGAGCGCGCGCGGGGAGCTGCGGCTCACGGGCGCGGTGGTAGGGCTGCCCGGCCATGAGGTGGCCTTCACCCCCGCCCAGAGCGAGGCGGCGGCGGTGCTGGAGGAGCGGTACCGCGCCGCCGGCTTCGACCCGCCCGCCGAGGACGCGGCACTGTCCGCGCTGCCGACGGGCGCCCAACCCCTGGAGGTGCTGGCCGCGCTGATAGACCAGGGGACTCTGGTCCACATCGCCCCCGGACTCTACCTGCACCGTGATGCCTACGACACCGCCCTCGCCGCCTTGCGGGAGCTAGCCGCCGCCCATGGCTCGGTCACCGTCGGACTGATGCGTGACGCCGTGGGCTCCAGCCGCAAGGTGATCGTCCCACTGATGGAGCACTTCGACACCCTGGGGATCACTCGACGTGTCGGCGACTCCCGGGTGCTGATCGAGGCGGGCGGCTTCGGCCACATTGAGTAGGGACGAGGTAGCCGCAAGGATACGTCACTACCAAGACACCAAGCGGCCGGGAACCGCCTCACCACAGAGGCACAGAGACACAGAGAAACGCAGAGGAGTCCAGTCGCCATACGCATCGGGTCTTCTCTGTGCCCCTCTGTGCCTCTGTGGTAAGGCAGTTTTCGGAGTGTCTTGGTGTCTTGGTGACTTGGTGGTGAGGTAGTTCCCGGGCACTGGCCAAGTGCCGGCGACTAGTGAGGAGAGGAAATGGAGCACGCGGTAAGCGCCCGCATCGTCGGGCTGCAGGTCTCGGACGGCGGGGTACCCAAGCTGCCGGTGGAGGCGGCGGTGGTCACGCCCACGGGCCTGGTGGGCGACCGGCAGCGGAACCTGGTGTACCACGGGGGGCCGGAGAGGGCGCTGTGCCTCTACTCCCTGGAGCGGATCCAGTCGCTGCAGGCGGAGGGTCACCCCATCGTGCCGGGCGCGGCGGGCGAGAACGTGACGCTGGAGGGGCTCGACTGGTCTACCGTGGTGCCGGGGCGCCGGTACCGGCTGGGGGCTGAGGTGACTATCGAGATCACCTCCTACACCACCCCCTGCCAGAACATCGCGCCCTCCTTCGCGGAGGGCGACTATGGAAGGATCAGCCAGAAGACGCATCCGGGGGACAGCCGCGTGTACGCCCGTGTGCTGCGGACCGGAACGGTGCGTGTCGGCGATCCGGTAGAGGCGGTGGAGGCGTAGGCAGTAGCAGAGAGCAACTTCACCACCAAGGCACCAAGACACCAAGAGCCACCAGAACTGCCTTACCACAGAGGTACAGAGGCACACAGAGAAGGACCTAGCTCAGGCTATCCCGGTGTTTGGGTGGTGAGGAAGTTTGCGGGCACTGACTTAGGCAGGGGCTGGGTACGCGAGCCACCTTTGCCAGAGACTGGGTGCCGCGAGCACAGACCACGGTTCCACGGCTGGACGGCCGAGGGAGCTCCTGAAGGTATCCGCCGCGCGGTCTGAGTGCGGTGGGCCTAGCGCCGGCTGGTTGGTTAGGCGCCGAGGGGAGTCACGTATCTGTAGGTAGGGACCCCATGCCAGGGTGGCGGTGCTCCGGCCCTTCGCTTGCCTGATGGTCTCAGGAACTCTGGCCCAGGCCGCCACGTCATACCCAGTACGGGCCCTCTCACCTGGCGCGGATCCGCGCGTGCCAGCGAGGGGCGATGGGGCTTAGCCTGAGCTACCCATGGAAGCCTGGGGAAGCCGGCGCCCTGCACGACGCTCAAGCGCCTCGTGCAATACGGGGGTTAGGCCCCAGCCTGAGCCCTACCCAACAAGCCTGTGGAACTCCGCGCCCCGCGTGACACGCTAGCGCTTCGTGGATCGCGTGGACTATGGGCGTCTGCCCCAATATGCAACACCCCGAGGTGGGCTGTGAGACGATACCACGCACTGCTTCTCTCTCTTCTGATCTGTGCCCCTGCCTTCGGGGCGCCCAAGCTCTACCTGCGGAACGGCATCTTCGAGCCCGGGACTTCCAGGTACCTCACGGTGCCGGCCCGAGGCGCGGTGCCCTCGCAATACCAGATCCTTCAGTTCCGGGGACCGGTTCAGGAGGGCTGGAAGCAGCAGGCGACCGCGGCCGGCGCGACGCTTCTGGAATACGTGCCGGACTACGCCTTCCTGGTGAGGGTTCAGCCCGGCGCCGCGGCGAGCCTCCAGGCCCTCCCCTGCGTGGCCTGGCTCGGACCCTACGCCCCCGCCCTGAAGGTCGATCCCGCTCTGGGCCGCCGCAAGGGTGACGTGACCGCCGTCGCCCAGCTCTTCGACGGAGAGACGCCGGACGCGGTGGTGGCGGCCGCCAAGGCCGCCGGGCTTGGGGTCACGACGCTCAAGGGGCAGATTCTACTGAAGGGCGACTCCGGCAGCGTGCAGGCGATGGCCGACCAGCCTTCCGTGCGCTGGATGGCACTCGCTCCCCGCTTCCGCGCGATGATGGACCGCTCGCGACCCCTCATCGGCATCGACTCCAACTGGCGCACCGACGTGGGCCTGTACGGGGATGGTCAGATCGTCGCCATCCTAGACACCGGGCTGGACAAGGGCAACCCCAAGACGGTGGTGGACGACTTCCAGGGCAAGATCGTCGCCGCCAAGGGGTTCAACAAGGACGATTTCTGGGGCGACAGCCTGGGCCACGGCACGCACGTAGCCGGCGTGATCCTGGGCAGCGGCGTCCTCTCCGGCTCCGACCCCGACCAGGGCAAGTACGCGCGCACCTACGCCGGTGTAGCTCCCCTGGCCAAGCTGGTGGTCGAGCAGACCGACGTCGTTCTGGCGGGCAGCACTGAGACCACCACCGACTTCACGGGCAGCACCGACCTATCGCCCTACCTGGACTTCGCGTACCAGAACGGCGCCCGCATCCACAACAACTCCTGGGGCGATGACGACGTGGACCAGGGCGTTTACAGCCTGCACGCCCAGCAGTTGGACAAGTTCGTCTTCGAGCACCCCGGTTACACCGCGGTCTTCGCGGCGGGCAACGAGGGCAAGGACGGCGCCAGCCAGAAGGAGCTGCTCAATACCATGAGCAAGCTCGGCATCGACCCCACGAAGCCCCTCAACCCCAACGACCTGATCGGTGGCATCGCCGGCTATGGCGACCTGATCGACCAGCTCACCAGCGGCGACCCCTTCGGGAGTGGCGGCACGGGCGGCTTGGGCGACGGCACGAGCCTCGGCGGCCTCTTCGGAGGCAGCATCGGTGCCTATCTCCAGTTGATGACCGACATCCAGGCCATGCAGGCGCGCTCCACCGGCGTGGTGGAGCTGGGTTCCCTCTCCGCGCCCAGCACCGCGAAGAACGTGATCACGGTGGGGGCCAGCGAGGGTGACCGCCCGAACG
>DASXUI010000131.1:0-3640 GCA_036504955.1 Armatimonadota bacterium | reverse complement strand
CTCATCGCCCATCGTGGGCAGTGGGGCCTTCCCAGCAGCCCACCTGGCTGACCTCTTCGCGGGCAACGTGTACGTGAACATCCACACTGCCGTGTACCCGGGTGGGGAAATCCGTGGGCAACTGATACTTCAGCACCAGGTCCCTGAGCCGACTACAGCTCTCGCTCTGGTGCCTGCACTGGTGCCCGTCGGGCTTATGCTCCGCAGGCGCCGCAGGGCGGTTGCCTAGCTTCGGGTACGTCGTGGCGCGGGCCTGGCTGCCATCCACTTCGGGGCCCACGCGGTGCCGCTTGGTGCGTCCTCCTCGTACGGGGAGGGCGCACCGGCCCGCGCTCGGGCCAGAGCCTTGCCGAAAGCTGTCCCGCCTGGAGCCGAGTGAAGCTGCCTCGGCTTCCCATCTACCCTCCGCAAGAGCATCGTCGGGGAAGTAGGTCCCAGCTCAGTTGGCGCGACACGCCCGTGTCCGTGCCAGCCGATCCGCGCGGCCCCCCCCCTCCCGTCCGGTTCGGCCCGTCCTCCTCAGCTCTCAGCCGGCCGAACGCGCTCGATCGCGCCTTTGGCATCCGGCCCCGCCCAGGCGACATAGCCAGTGCATGACGGTTCCTGGTGCGGCACCTGCACTGGGTCGCGGCCGCATGGACCGACCTCCCCACTACCAGGGCTCGCTCTGTCACCGGCTCGCAGGATCCCCAGATCGAGCCTCCAGCAGGCGAATCGTTCCCAGGAATACTCGAAAACTTGTTTGTTGACAGCCCCGGATCGCCATGCTATTCTGGGTTCAATTCCACGAAAGGAGGCGCGAATCCGTGCGCCGCTCGGTTCCTCCGGTTCAGCGATGAGTAAGCGACCGAAGACATCCCTAGTGCTTGCGCGCGTTCGTGTTGGCGCAAACATGCCACATGAGCCGCACAGCCTTGCTGCGCCGGTTTCGTGCCCAGCCTCCGGAGGTTGTCACCTGTAAGGCGAACAGACAACCTGTCCCTGCGAAGCTATGGGCACGACGCGCGATGCGGAGTGGTCCCGTAGCTTTTTTTTTGCGGTCTCCGCGCTCTCACTCCCAGTCTCACGTTCACTCAGTGGCTCGACGCCCGGTCTTTGGCACCACCGCTCCTCCGGTCAGAGCCCTTGCTTACTTTGAAGTCGGTGAGACAGATCAGTCATCCCGTGCGGCCCCGCTCCGGCGCCCAGGTGGGCGCCGGCCGGCCTAACGTGGTTAGCTTGGCGATACCAGCCTTCCTCGGCAGGTCTCCCGTCCCCAGGACAGGACCGCTGCCCCTGAGCCTCTCCTCCGAGGCCCCGGGGGATCTGGCAGGCTTCCCCCGCGACCATGGGGGGAGAGAGTTGAGGTCCGAAGTTGGATACTGAAGCGACATCCCGTAGCGAAGCGCCCCTCTTGGGGGCCGAGCCGCGGGACGAGGTGCTGATCCGGCTGGACGCCGACTACACGGAGGATGGCTCCTACGGCCACCGCGTGCTGGAGGTGACCCAGGACACCGTCCGCGTTCTGGAGCCGACCGGCGTGGTCTCCTTCCAGGCCCGCATCGCCGACCTAAAGTCGGCCCGCAACGAGCCACTGGTGGGAGGCGGCCGGCTGGAGCTGGTCACCAAAACCGGCGATGTCCTGCCCATCGTCACCTACTCGCTGACGGTGGCGGCACGGTTCTCCGAAGCGGCCCGAGGGATCGAGCAGCTAGCGAAAGGCGAGCCGCTGCTCATCAACCTGAAGACCCAGCGCGTCCGCTGCGCCAAGTGCAACCGGCTGCTGCCTGAGAAGGACGGCGTCTGCCCCGGCTGCGTGAACCGGCGCAAGACCTTCATGCGGATCGCCGGCTACATGGGTCCCTACAAGAAGCAGGCAATCGGGCTGGCCGGTCTCTCCCTGGTCACGACAGCCATAAACCTGATCCCGCCTTACCTTCAGGGCACGCTGATCGACAAGGTGCTCACGGCCCATCGGGACATCGGGCTCCTGTGGAGGCTGATGGCCCTGTGGCTGCTGGTCTTGGCCTCGGGCATCTTCGTTCAGGTGCTGGCGGGCCGGCTCACGGCTTTCCTGGCGGGCAACATCGCCGCGGACCTCCGCAGCGGCCTCTATCGCGCCATCGAGTTCCTTCAGGTCAGCTACTTCGACAAGAAGCAGGTCGGCGCCATCACCAGCCGCATCTCTCAGGATACCGACCGCGTGTGGGGCTTCCTGGTGGACGGCGTGCCCTTCCTGGTGATCAACAGCCTGCTGATGGTGGGCATCGCCGGCTTCCTCTTCTCTGTCAACTGGAAGCTGACGCTCTACATCATGACTCCAGTCCCCATCGTAGTCATGGTCAGCGCCTACTTCTGGCGCCCCATGTCCCAGATGTGGCACCGCGTGGGCCAGAAGTGGGCCCGCTTCCACATGCACCTGAACGAGTCGCTGTCCGGTATCCGCGTGGTGAAGGCCTTCGCGCGCGAGGACTACGAGAACAGCAAGTTCGTCAAGCGCAGCAACGAGCTGAGGGACGCCGGCATCCAGGTCGACTCCCGGTGGTACACCATCTTCGGCGTCATGTCCTTCTTCACCACGCTGGGCGTGCTGATTAACTGGACCGTCGGCGGCCACATGGTCTACGCCGGCGAGATGACCCTGGGCGACTTCTGGAAGGTCCATGCCTACCTGGGCCTGGTCTACGGGCCGCTTCAGTGGTTCTCTCAGGTCAACAACTGGTTCAGCCGCGCGATGGCCGGCGCGGAGCGCATCTTCGAGGTGATGGACGCCGAGCGCGAGATGACCGGGGTCGAGGACGTTCACATCCCCATCAATGGCGAGGTGACCTTCGATACCGTCCGCTTCGGTTACGACAAGAGCAACCCGGTGCTGAAGGACATGTCCTTCACCGCCAAGCCGGGCGACATGATCGGCCTGGTCGGGAAATCCGGCGCGGGCAAGTCCACCACCATCAACCTGATCTGCCGCTTCTATGAGCCGGACTCCGGCGCGATCCGGATCGATGGTAGGGACTACCGGGATATCCCGCTGCACGACCTCCGCCGCCAGATAGGGCTCGTGCTGCAGGAGCCCTTCCTGTTCAACGGTACCGTGTGCGATAACATCGCCTACGGCAATCCCGACGCGACCTTCGAGGAGATCGTGGAGGCCGCCCGGGCGGCGAATGCCCACAACTTCATCCTGGCCAAGCCGGATGGCTACGACACCATCGTGGGCGAGCGCGGAGCCAAGCTCTCGGGCGGCGAGAGGCAGCGCATCTCCATCGCCCGGGCCATCCTGCACAACCCGAGGATCCTGATCCTGGACGAGGCGACCTCCTCCGTGGACGTGGAGACGGAGAAGCAGATCCAGACGGCCATCGGCAACCTCGTGAAGGGCCGAACCACCTTCGCCATCGCTCACCGGCTCTCCACCCTCCGGAACGCCACCCAGCTCATCGTGCTGGAGAAGGGCGAGATCACGGAGATGGGCACCCACGCGGAGCTGATGGAGAAGCAGGGCGCCTTCTGTAAGCTGGTGGAGACCCAGAGCGAGATCAACCAGATCATCGGCGTCGCCTCGTAGCCGAACTGCCCCACTACAGAGGCATAGAGACACAGATGAGGGACTGAGGGGGTGGGTTGAGGAGCCGGGAGCGCCTCACGCTCCCGGCTCCTA
>DASXUI010000130.1:0-4302 GCA_036504955.1 Armatimonadota bacterium | reverse complement strand
AACCACTTCTTCACGCCCCCCGCCGAGAAGGCGGACGACTACATGAAGCAGGGCCACGTGGGCGAGCTGGTCTACTGCCTCCACAAGATGGGCTTCTCCGGCGGTGAGGGGAGCTACGGACCCAACAACTCCTCGCGCTTCAAGGGGTTCCCGTACGCGCACTTCAAAGCGTTCCTCACCCACCCCTTCAGCGTGATGCGCCACTTCTGCGGCGACGTCACCCACGTCCAGTGCTTCGTGAACCGCCCGAGCTTCCGCCGCAAGGCCTGCGACGTGATGCTCTCTTCGCTCAGCATCCACGTGCGGTTCGCCAACGACTGCGTGGGCTACCTACTGAGCCAGCGCGGCGACGCCACCTACGGCCTGGGCGGCTGGTGGAGCCTGGAGGTCGCCGGCACGCAGGGCACCTTCTGCATCGAGAACTGCATTGAGAAGGTCACCTACTGGCCGGCTCCCAGCCCTCACAACGCGGGGGATCCCGCCAAGATGCAGGGCGGTAAGCCGGACAAGCCCGAGGTCACCGACTCCGGTATCACGGACTTCGGACAGACCTTCCCGCGCCGGCTCCACGCCTTCCTGGAGGACATCACCAACGGAGTGCCCCGCGAGAGCCTCCGCGCCTCCGGCCACGACGCCCTGGCAGCCCTGGAGTACACCTGGGCGGCCATGGAGTCCTACGAGCAGGGCGGCATCCTGGTACGGCCCAACCCGCTGCCTCCGCTCCACGGAGACCCCGCCACGCTGCTTGACTGAAAGGCGGGTCGTAAGGTCGTAGGGTCGTAGGGCGAACTGCCCCTCATGCCCCTACCCCCTCTTCCGCGGCGTGCGAGGGGGCTCAGGTACACCTCTGGCGGCCAGAGGAGGCCTCCGTAGGGCTGCGGGGCTTGCCACAACCTTCCAACCGCGCCCCCTCGCCCGCCGCGCGGGAGAGGGGGTAGGGGCGTGAGGGGCAGTTCGCCCTACGACCCTACGACCCTACGACCCTACGACCTTACGACCCATAGGGAGGTCGAATGCTGCGAACCTGCGTGATCGGTCTAGGCCACATCGGGAATCTGCACTCGCGCATCTACCAGGCGGATGAGCTGACGGGACTGGTAGGCGTGTGCGACCTCATCGAGGATCGGGCGAGGGCTGCCGGTGAGCGCCTCGGCGTGCCCTGGTTCCTCAGCGCCCCTGAGATGCTGGAAACCCTGAAGCCGGACCTCTGCAGCGTGGCTACCGGCGGCTACGAGTACGCCAGCGACCACTACGAGCCCACCCTACAGGCGCTGCGGGCGGGCTGCCACGTGCTCTGCGAGAAACCGATCTGCAACGAGATCGCCAGGGCGGAGGAGATGGTGCGGGTGGCCGCCCAGGAGGGCCGCTGCCTGGGGGTCGACTTCAACCACCGCTTCACGGAAGCCGCTCGGGTGGCCAAGCGCTGGCAGGACGAGGGCCGGCTGGGAGACCTCCTCTTCGTGAACGTGGCGCTGTGGATCGGGCGGCCTGGGGGCTTTGACTCGCCCTACTTCCACCTGAAGGCGCTGAACCCCCACTCCATCGACCTCATGCGACACTTCTGCGGGGACATCACCCACGTCCAGTGCTTCGCCATGAAGGCGCCCGGACGCAACTTCTGGTCAACCGCCTCCTTCAACTTCCGGCTGGCGAACGGCATGGTGGGCCACCTGACCAGCAGCTACGACCTGGCGCGCGGCCATCCGATGGAGCGCGTGGAGGTCGCCGGCACCCAGGGGCGCTTCGTGCTGGAGGACATGTGGCGCCAGGCCACCCTCTACCCCGCGCACGACCTCACCAAGCAGGTCTACACCAACCCGGTCTTCGGCGGCTTCCGCGACTTCGACGACACCTTCCGGGAGCGGATCCACTGCTTCGCCCAGCAGGTGTTTGAAGGGGTTGCCCCCTCGGAGGTCAACGGTTCCGGCGCCGATGGCCTGGCAGCTCAGAGAGTCATCCAGGCAGCCATCCAGTCCATACAGACGGGCCAGGTGGTAGAGGTGGCGAGCGTCACGGAGTAGCTCGGAGGGACGGGTCGTTCACCCGCCTGACACGCCCGGCGGGGGTACGCCGCGGGCTACGAGCCACTCCACGGAAGCCGGTTGTTTCATGCACTGGGCCAGTTCCGTCAACGTCGCCTGGCGGCCGAAGATGGGCCGGCGTAGATCCTCAGCAGAGCGGTTCCCGCCCAGCGCGTTCATCGCGTCCAGGTCGCCACGGCCCACGGCCTCGATGAAGGCGACCTCCTGAGCCGAAGGGCGAGGAAAGCGGAGCGTCTCCCGCGATAGGTCCGCCTCTCGCATCCACCAGGTCTGGCCGTAGCCCAGCGACTGGAAGCCGAGCTTGCGGTAGATGACCTCGCCCAGGGGGGTGGCGTTGAGGACGGCGAAACGGCAGCCCAGGTCCCGAGCCACGCGGCAAGCGGCCCAGGAGAGCGCGCGCCCGATGCCCCGGTTCTGAGCCTCAGGCGCGACGCCCACGTCGAAGATGCCCGCGACGCCTAGCGGACCCGTGCCCACGCTGACCAGGCTCCGGCCCACACGGCGCCCGTCCATCCAGGCCTCGAAGCACCAGACGCGCTGGGGTCGCCTGAGGCAGAGCGCCTCGGTGATACGTGACGATCCCGGCTCACTGTAGGGCACCCGCAGGCAAGGCGTGTCCTCGCCCGATGCCTCCCGGATCACCACGCCCTCGGGAGAGGGGCACTCAGTGGCAGACGGCAGGTCGAGGGCCATCCAGTGCGGCTGCCATCCCCACTGGAAGCCGCGCGCCAGAAGCCGTGCGCCCAGATCCCAGGGCTCTCCGGCGCCCTCGCACCACACGGCGATCTGGTGCAGGGGGCGCAGGCCCCTCCACCGATCCACCAGCTCGTCCAAAACCCGGCTCGCGCTCTCCTCCCGCAGAGAAGGGAAGGCCAGAAAGACCTCACTCACCTGCCCCGGCGTGTGGGTCCAGGGCGCTCCATCCGCCTGGCGTACCTGCCCGCCAGCCACCGCCGCCCTCCTCGCGAACCAGAGCTGGTGGCTCCTGGCCGCGGCCCTCACCAGTAGCTCTCTGTTCCCCTCGCGCAAGAAGCGCAGCTCCATGGCGGCCTCCTCTCCCAGAGGAGGTGTAGGTACCGGCGGCACCACGAGTCCAGCCGGGAACGCTCAGACCTCGTGGACTGTTTGGACGCACAAGGCACAACGGGGGGCCAAGAGGGGCTCTTTCAGAGGTCCAGCCCGCGCAGATAACGAGGCGCTCGCGCATCGCATACAATGCGGGCCCCCACACGCTCTCGCGAGCGATCAAGACTAGGCCAGCAGGATCCAACGACCCTCCCCCAGACCCCCACCCCCGCGGCCCAGGCTTCCAACATGGGTATACACAGGACGTGCAGTCCCGCGCGGGCCCCACGCATTGAAGGGGCGACAGCGGCTCCAGATCCGGGCCGACGCTGCCAGAATGGGGATGGAGGCTGCCATGTTGCCAGGGTGGTTCGAACAGAGAAGAGTTAGAGAGAAGCTGCTGGGAGCGGAGCGAGCTCTGGGGCACTTGCCCAGGGAGCGCGTTACGGACCAGGAAGACCGCCCCCCAGCTCTGGAGTCCGCGCCGCGCGCCCTGAGCGTGAGCTCCACCGGTACCCGCCAGCGACGCAGACTGCGCGCCTAACCCTCACTTGGCGGCTGCCCAACCTGCATGGAGTGGGGCGCTCGCGCGCCGAACTGGTCGCGAGTCCACGCGGACGCCCCGTGCATGGCGCTAGCCAAGCTGCCGAGCTGAAGACGCGACGCCCCGCCGGGTGGCGGCCCTAACGGCTCCTTCCCCAACAGCACCCCCTGAGCCGTGTCCCGGCTCCCCCTCTGCCCTGGACTCCAGAGCGCACAAGGCGGGCGCGTGGAGCCCCTGCGGCGGCACCTACCATGCTTCCACATGGCCCAGACCCAATCCCCAGGCTCACCAGAGGCTGCACCCAGGCCCACATGCGGAGCGTCTGATAGGGTGTAGGGAAGCCGCTTGCCCCTCTGAGGCGCGGCCCACACGGGCCGGCAAGGGAGCCGACCCCGGTCCTTGCCCCATTCGCCCTCCAGCTCACAGCGAGCCCAAGCGCGGCGGTGGTACCGGCCCTGTCCAGGCGCCCAAGGCGTCCTTACGGGCCGCCAAGCGTTCGAGGCACCCCATGCGCGTGCCCCAGACTAAGCTCCAGTCCCTTCTGTCCCCCGGGAGGCCGACATGAGAAGAGCCTTCACCCTCATCGAGTTGCTAGTAGTCATCGCCATCATCGCCATCCTGGCTGCTATCCTCTTCCCCGTCTTCGCCGCC
>DASXUI010000129.1:0-7146 GCA_036504955.1 Armatimonadota bacterium | reverse complement strand
CTGCCGCCGGCATCGAGGGTAATGATGCCCTCGTGGGCAGTCTCAACGATCCGCCGGTACCGCTCTTCGCTGGCCGCGAGGGCTCGCTCCGCCCTACGACGCTCCGTGACATCCGCGAAGGTAAGCAGGACCCGCGGATCGGGCCCCGCTGGAATGGGACTCGCGGAGATCACCACTTCCAGGGGAACCGGCTGGCCGCCGCGTACTAGATGCAGCGTCGCCTCGACGCCCTGCACAGGCCTGCCGGACTCAAGAGACCGGTTGAGCGCGCCGCGGATGGGGCAGTCCGGGCACTCCGGGTTCTGACCGCACCCGGGACCGAAGGGGGCGTGCCGGCATCGGATGAAGTCCCCGCACATCACCCCGATGTTCTGGCCCGCGGGCAACTCCGAGAACAGGGCGCCCATCTGGTTGGTGCTGAGCACGCGGCCGCTTGGGTCCACCGTGATCATCGCGTAGGGGGCGCTGTCGAAGATCGCCGCCAACAGCGCGTTCTGCCGAAGAAGCTGCTCCTCAGCCTCGCGCTGCTCCGTGATGTCCTGGGCGATGCCTGTCACGAACCGTAGGCTCCCATCCTGCTCACGCACCCGCTCTCCGCCCTGAATCCAGACCCGACGCAGGGAGCCGTCGGGGAGCACGATCCGGCACACGAAGGGCTCGAGTTCCTCCGAATCGTCGGCCGCCTCGGCGCGCAATGCGGCTTCGGCCCGGTCGTCAGGGTGTACCGACAGCTCCAGGAACTGGCTGAAGGATGTCACGGGGTCGTCTGAAACGCGGCCGAAGATCCGGTACATTCCCTGGGACCATTCCATCTGGTCTTTGCGCACATTCAGAGTCCAACTGCCGAGACCCGCCGCCTGCTCGCCGCGTCGGAGGGCCTCCTCCGCGAACCGGGCTCTCAGCAAGGACCGAAGCGCGGACCCGAGGAGGGGCCCTCCCTCCTCGTGGACCGGCAGAACCTCAACCCCCTCCGGCGGCCCAATCCCAAGTGTCTCAAGGTCCGCGGCCTCCTCCACGAGGAGCACGATGGGCGGGCCCAAGCTCCCCTGTCGCTCACGCAGCAGTCGGCAGGCCTGAGCGCCGAGGGCAGCCTCCCCAAGGGCGGCTACCACGCAAAGGTCGAAGGGGCCGGGCGATGGGGATCGTAGGCACTCATCCAGGTCCTGAGTGGCCAGGATGGGGGGGGCCGGGAGCCGGCTTGCGAGGAGGCGTTGGAAGGGGAGGCTCCCGTCCGGGGAGCCCGAGACCAGCAGGATCAGGGGGGCTCTCACCGGTTGATCTCCGCTCTGCTTGGTAGGGGCTGACACGCATCAAGCACAAGGCTGCTGCAGACAGTACGTGGCGCGGGCCTCCACCGGCTTCTCCTGGGCGATGCAGGCTATGGGGCTGAGCGAGCTTGCATCCTCCCTGGCAATGGCTTGCCAGGGGGGCGCGGTCCTGCCCTTTCCCGCCCTGCGCCGCCGGGGTGTCTCCTTGCTGCCGCCGGTAGTGGCGCGGTTGCCTCGGCGGCTTAGTGATACTCGGCTGCCTGGGGGTAAGGTTAGCCGGGAGGCGCCCTGATTCCTCCGGGGGCCCGGGGGGCCTGCAGGACACCTGGTGATCCCCAGGTAACCTAACCCTAGGGACTCGACCACAAAGGCCAGCGGCGTGGGCGCACGGCCCCCGGGGCCGGTCTGGCCCGACGGTGCCGCCGGCCCCTCGGGTCGGCACGCCAGGTCACCTTTCGCATCCATGCCTGGCCGCCGTTCCGCCGATGGGCACCGCCCAGCGCCTTCGTGAGCCGCTGGCGGTGTGGGCTCGGAGACCTCGCTTACGCCGTCCGCACAGGGAGACTGCCGCATGAACAGACGAGACCTGCTAGCCACGTCCCTCGCCGCGCCGCTAGTGGCCGGGGTGCTGGGCGAGGCTGCCCGAGCCGCTGGGGGGGACCTGGGTGGCCGGGAGTACTATGAGCTGAGGGTCTACCACTTCAAGGACGAGGCCAAGCTGCAGGCGATGGAGTCCTTCATCCAGAGGGCCCTGGTGCCCGCGGGGAAGCGGATGGGGCTTCGGCCCTACGGGATCTTCACGCCGGTGCAGCAGACGCCTAGCCCCACGCTCTACGCCCTGGTAACCTACAAGAGCCCCGAGGACATCGAGTCCGTTAAGGCCCGGCTCGCGGCGGACACCCAGTTCCGCGCGGACGCCGCGGAGTACTTCCGTCAGCCCTTCAACGACCCCCTCTTCACCCGCATGGAGAGCAGCCTCATGGTTGCCTTCCAGGGGATGCCCTCGCTTGAGGTTCCCCCTCTGACCAATGCGATCAAGCCACGGCTCTACGAGCTCCGCACCTACGAGAGCCACAGCGATCTGGCCCACGAGACCAAGATGCGGATGTTCAACGAGGGGGAGATCGCTATCTTCCGCCGCTGTGGTCTGAACCCCGTGTTCTTCGGCTCCACCCTCATCGGTGAGCGGCTGCCCAACCTGACTTACATGCTCGCTTTCGACGACATGGAGGCTCACGACAAGGCCTGGCGGACCTTCGGCGGAGACCCGGAGTGGAAGACTCTCTCCACCACGCCCGGCTACACCGACCGTGAGATCGTGTCCAAGATCAGCAACTGGTTCCTTAAGCCGACCAACTACTCGCCACTATAGGAGGCCCCATGAATCGACGCGAACTGCTGGGCAACACCTTGGCCGCCTCCCTCCTGGCCGGCACCGCGCTCTCCACTCAGGAGGCCGGCGCGGCTCCCGCTCCCAGGGACTACTACGAGCTGCGCACCTACCGGCTGGCGAGCAGCGCCAAACAGGACCGGATGAGCGCCTTCCTGCGGGACGTGGCTCTGCCCGCCGCCAAGCGGGTGGGTGTCGGTCCCATTGGGGTCTTCGTCCCAGTTGACGAGACCCAGTTCGCCATCATCCTCCTGCTGGTCCACGCCACGATGCGTGATGCCCTCACCACCAACGCTCGTCTGGCTTCGGACAGCACCTTCCGGAGCGATGGCAAGGAGTTCCTGAGCCAGCCGCCCTCCGACCCGGCCTTCATCCGGATGGAGAGCAGCCTCCTCCAGTCTTTCCCGGGCAAGCCGAAGCTCCAGGCGCCCAAGAAGGGCCCCCGCCTCTTCGAGCTGAGGACCTACGAGAGCAACTCGGAGGCATCGCTGGGCAAGAAGGTGGAGATGTTCCACTCCGGCGAGTTCGAGATGTTCGATCGGGCCGGCTTCGCTCAGGTCTTCTACGGCATCACCCTGGCGGGCCCGCGCCAGCCGAACCTGACCTACATGCTCTCCTTCGCGGATCAGGCCGCCAAGGACAAGGGCTGGGCCGCCTTCGGCGCCGACCCGGAGTGGAAGAAGCTCTCCGCGGATCCTCAGTACGCCAACACGGTCTCCAAGGTCACCAGCACGGTGCTGAAGCCCACGGACTTCTCGGCAATCTAGCCCGAGCACGGACCCGTGAGCAGAATCGGCCCGTGCTACGTGCTCGGCCAGCGGCGAGCAACTTCCTCACCACCAGGAAGGGCCAGGGGACTGAAGGGACTGAGGGGGCTTGGGGAAGGGCCTCAGATTGGCAGCTTGGGCTCTGCCGTCAGCCCCCTCAGTCCCCTGAGCCCCTTCAGTCCCCAAACGAGGGTGCGGGCCCCCGGGCGGGGCGTTCGGCGCGGGAGTTGATGGGAAGCGGGGTGCTGGTTGGCAGGTGATACGAGGGAGACGGGTCGGCTGACCCGCAGGCAGGTTCTGGCCGGGGCAGGCGTGGCGATGGCCGGCGCCGCCTCGGTGGGTGCGCCGGTTCAGGCAGCGGGCAAGCCCTTCAGCTTGTGCCTCAACACCGGCACGATGAGGGGCTTCCAGCTTCCCCTGACGGAGGTCGTGGACCTGGCCGCCAAGGCCGGCTATGACGCGCTGGAGCCGTGGGTCGGAGACATCGAGTCGCACGTGAAGGCCGGTGGAACCCTGAAGGACCTCGCCGCGCGCATCAAGGACCGGGGTCTTGCGGTGGTCAGCTCCATCGCCTTCTTCGAGTGGGTGGTGGAGGATGAGGCGCGCCGCGGTCGGGGGCTGGAGGAGGCGAAGCGGCTGATGGATCTGGTGCGCCAGATCGGCGGAACGCGGATCGCGGCGCCGCCGGCCGGGGCTACCGAGGTCGCCAACCTGGACCTGCTGAAGGCGGCGGAGCGGTACCGGGCGCTGCTGGAGTTGGGGGACCAGATGGGGGTGACTCCCCAGCTAGAGATCTGGGGCTTCTCGAAGTGCCTCAACCGTCTGGGCGCGGGAGTCTTCGTCGCCGCCGAGAGCGGGCACCCCAAGGCCTGTGTCCTGGCGGACGTCTGCCACCTTTACCGGGGTGGCTCTCCCTTCTCCGGGCTGGGCCTGCTGAGCGGCAGGGCCATGCACGTCTTCCACATGAATGATGTTCCGGCAGGGGTTCCTCCGGAGCAGATGACCGACGACCGCCGCCTCTATCCCGGTGATGGCGTGGCCCCCCTGAAGCAGGTGCTCCTCGACCTCCGCGCCGCCGGTTTCACCGGCGCCCTCTCCCTGGAGCTCTTCAACCGAGACTACTGGAAGCAAGACCCTCTCCTGGTGGCGAGCACAGGCCTACGGAAGATGAAGGAGCTGGCAAGAGGGGCAGGCGGCTGAAGGGGATGAGGGGCTGAGGCGACTCAGGGGAAGGGCCTCAGCGCTCGGTTTTTGGGCGCAGACGCCCATGGAGTGCGGCGACTCCGGCGCCGCTTTGCCTCACACTACGGTAGAACGCGTGAGCAGTTGGGGGCCCCGTAGGAGCCCCGCATGTCCGGATGTCTCTTCATATCTGCTGTCAGCGTATGAACGAGCTTTGCGTGGGGCAGAGTGGCGCCGGAGCCGCCGCACTCCATGGGCGTTCTAGCCTACGGCCTGGGTGCTGAAGCTTTTCCCCTCAGTCCCCTCAGTCTCCTGAGCCCCTTCAGTCCCCTGAATCCCCTCAGCCCCCTGGTCCCTAAGTGCTTCCTCGGCCTCGGTGACCAGCTCCTGCATCAGCTCCGCGACGGGCACGATGCTCGTGACCTTCGTCACGTTGGCGCCCGCGAAAATGAGGCCCTGGTCAAGGTTGCCCAGCCGCGCCTGGTTCAGGGCGATGGCGATGCAGTAGGGTTTGGTTTCGGGGTCGCAGGTCTTCAGGCAGTGGTAGGGGCAGGCAGTAGTGTGGACCTTCTCGCCCTGCTCCAGGCGGTTCAGGAAGACGTTGCGGATCGCCCGGCCCGGCATGCCTACTGGGCTGTTGACGAAGATGACGTCCTCGGGTTTGGCGGATAGGAAGGCCTGCTTGAAGGCGGGATCCGCGTCGCACTCGTCGGTGCACACGAAGCGCGTGGCCATCTGCACTCCACTGGCACCCAGTCGGATCATTCGGGCAATGTCTGCGCCATCGAAGACCCCTCCGCCCGCCACCACGGGAATGGGTCGTCCCGCCGCCTCTTCGTAAGGCCGCACCGCCTCCAGCGTGTCCGTCAGCAGTTGCTCGATGGGGTAGAGCTCCATCGTCTGCAACTGCAGGCGGCTGAAGCCCAGATGGCCTCCGGCCTTGGGACCCTCAACGACGAAGGCATCCGGGATCCGGGAGTACTTCTTCTTCCAGGCCGAGGAGATGAGACCGGCGGCGCGTCCCGAGGAAACGATGGGCACCAGCTTCACGGAGGGGTTCTCCACGAAGTGGGGGAGCGCCAGTGGTAGGCCCGCGCCGGAGAAGATGAAGTCCACCCCGGCCTCCGAGGCGGTGCGGCACATCTCCGCATAGTCGGTGAGGGCCACCATCAGGTTCACGCCGATGAGGCCGCCCGGCGCCATCTCCCGCGCCTTCTGCACCTCATCACGAAGCACGATCAGGTTGTTCTCAGCGAAGCGCTCACCTTTGGGGGAGACTACCAGGCCCAAGCCCGCCCCGGCGATCACGCCGATGCCGCCCGCCCGCGCGACCGCCGACGCCAGACCCGACAGGGAGACACCGACCCCCATCCCGCCCTGGATGATGGGCACTCTAGCCACCCGGTCGCCGATCTGCAGCGGTGGGAGGAGCGACTCGCGATTCGCCATATACCTGCTTCCTTTGCCCACCCCGGTCCGCCCAGGCGTACTGGAGGGCAACGTGGGTCTCCGGGCTCTAGTCTCGCTGCGGGAGGGTGGACACGCTGGTCCGAGTCATGCCCGGCAAGTGGGTGGAGTGCGGCTCTTCACGGGAGGGCGTAAGAGCGCGGCTTAACCGCCAACGACGTGGGTTCCGCCGTCCACAAAATGTACGGTGCCGGTGACTGCCCGGCTGAGGTCGCTGAAGAGATAGGCCGCAGCGTCCCCCACGGGTGTTGTATCATCGGGGTCCCAGCCCAAGGGAGCTTTGGTCTGCGCCATCTGCTTCATGGCTATGAAGTCCGAGATTCCCCGGGCGGCCAGGGTGTTCTGGGCGCCGGCCGAGATCGCGTTGACCCGCACCTTCTGAGGCCCCAGAGTCATGGCCAGATACCTGACCTCCGCCTCCAGCGCCGCCTTGGCCACCCCCATCACGTTGTAGTTGGGATAGGCCCTCGTGGTGTCATAGGTCAGGGTAAGGACGCTGCCACCGCGGTCCACCATGAGAGGTAGCAGCGCGGCGGTCAGCGCGCATAGGGAGTGAACGCTAGTCTCCATCGTAAGGCCGAAGTCACCGCGAGTCGTCTCCGACAGGGGATTCCTGAGGGCCACCCGAGGCGCGTAGGCGATACAGTGCGCCAGGCCGTCAACATGACCGAAGTCGGCGCGCAGCCGGCTGGTGAGGCCGGCGAGATCTTCGTCGGAGTTCACGTCGCAGGTAATGAGAGGAGCGCCGCCAATCTGCTCGGCCAAGGAGGTGGCTCGGCTGAGAAGGGCCTCCTGGCAGGACAACACTACCTGCGCGCCCTCGCGATGGACAGACCGCGCAATCCCCCAGGCCAGGCTCTTCTCATTGGCCACGCCGGCAATAAGGATCACTTTGCCGCTGCAGATTCCACCCATAGAGGTATTAGTCCATTTCCTAGAAAGCAGACCAGGGGCGGCCGCCTGTCGGCACAGCGGCCCCTGAAAGGGTTAGCCTGCAACCTTCAATCAGGTCAGGGATGAGCGCAAGGGGACACCGGCTCTCTCAAGGGCCAGGGCGCCTCGGGAGCAAGCT
>DASXUI010000128.1:0-3161 GCA_036504955.1 Armatimonadota bacterium | reverse complement strand
TTCGCCTCGAATCCCTACACCGACCAGCCTGGCGGCACCGTCATAGACAACACGCCCATCTACACCGGCTCCGTCCTGCACACCTACCGAGTGTGGAACACGACGGCGGCTCTGACTCTCAAGGTGAGGGTCGACGGTACTCTGTACCAGATCCCGCACGGCTGCTCCGCCGACCTCGAGGGTCGGTCCATCGTGGCAGACTTCGATGACACGCGCGGCACCGCTCAGTACGTGCGGGTGGAGTGATGGGACACCACAGCGGGAGGCGGATTGGATGGAGCCGCCTCTTGGTGGTGGCGCTGGCCGCCGCGGCCCTGGCCTCTGGGACCTGGGCGCGAGCTGGGATCTTCGGCGGCGATGCCAACCTGGACGGCAAGATCGACGTGAAGGACGCCATTCTGGTGCTGAAGTACGTGGCTGGTCTCGGCACGCTGACCAACGACCAGTTCGCGAACGCGGACATCAACGCGGATGGCAAGGTGGGGGTACAGGACGTGCTCAGGATTCTTAGGCTAGTTGCCGGCATCATCGGCCCCCAGAACCTGCCGCGCGTCCTGGGCCTCCCCGCCGCCGGCATTCCCGTTCTGCCCGGCCCGCCCGACCCCCCAGTGATGGGCATCCCCACACTGCCGGGCATCCCGGCACCACCGGGAACCGCTTGAAGAGGTGAAGAGGTGAGGGGGTGAAGAGGTGAGAGGGCCTCAGAAGCTGGCCTCGGCTCGTGTGAGTCACTAGGCTGGGGCCCTATCACCTCTTCACCCCTTCACCTCTTCACCTCCTCACCTCCTCAGCTCTCACCACCCCATCTCCGTCACCTCTCCCACCACCTCAAAGGAGCCGGTTACGAAGTGCGGGTTCTCGGGGCCGGGGAGGGGTTGGCCGCCGCCGACGGAGACGGTGAAGCGGCCGGGCTCGACGATGGGCTTGCCTTCGTCCGTGTAGCAGGCCATCTGCTCCGGACCGATGAGGAAGCTGACTCTCACGGACTCGCCCGGTTCCAAGGCCACACGCTCGAAACCCGCGAGCTGGCGGATCGGCACCGGCACGCTGGCCTCGTCATCGCCGACGTAGAGCTGCACCACCTCGTCCGAGGGCCGCATGCCCGTGTTGGTGACCATCACGCTCACGACGACGCACTCGCGGGGATGGATCACCGGGGGGCTCATCTTGAGGTTGGAGTACTCGAAGCGCGTGTAGCTCAGCCCGTGACCGAAGGCGAAGGTCGGCTCGCCGCGGAAGAAGCGGTAGGTGCGGCCCAGGCCCGCGTGCATGGAGTAGTCACCGAAGGGGGGCAGGTCCTCGATCCCACGATAGAAGGTAACGGGCAGGCGGCCGGAGGGGCTGACGTCGCCCCACAGCACCTCGGCCAGGGCGGTGCCAGCCTCCTCGCCGCCGTACCAGGTGCACAGGATGGCGGGTATGTTCTCCTTTGCCCAGGGGATCGCTAGGGCGCTCCCGCTCTGCAGGATCAGCACCACGGGCGTGCCGGTGGCGTGGACGGCCTTGAGCAGATCGAGCTGCCGTCCCGGTAGACCGATGTCCACGCGGTCGCCGCCCTTGTCGATGAGGTTCTCCTCGCCCTCCTCACCCTCGAGGCGCGGCGAGAGGCCCAGGATCACCAGCGCCAGATCGGCGTCTTTCGCCGCTTCCACCGCCTCCGCGAAGCCGCTGTCGTCACCGCCCACGAGTTCGCAGCCCTTGGCCCACGTGACCTCGCTGCCCGCCTCCTCAGCCCTGGCGCGGATGCCGGCGAGCGGCGTCACGGCCTCTGAGGGGAAGCCGTTGTAGTTGCCCAGCAGCGTCTCGACGTCGTCCGCCTGCGGCCCGATGACCACGATTCGCCTGAGGTCCTCCGTGATGGGCAGCAGGTTGGACTGGTTCTTCAGCAGCACGATGGACTCTCGGGCGGCCTCCCGAGCCAGCTCCCGGTGCTCCTCACAGTCGTTGACCTCGTAGGGGATCTGGGCGAAGGGCACTTCCTCGGGCGGATCGAACATGCCGAGGAGGAAGCGGGCTTCGAAGAGCCGGCGGAGCGAGCGGTCCAGCGTGTGCTCCGGAATCAGGCCCAGCCCCACGGCGTCGGCCAGGGCGCAGTAGGTGTCGCCGCAGTTCAGGTCACAGCCGTTGGCCACGGCCAAAGCGGCGGCCTCCGCTTTGGTTTCCACCAGCTTATGGTGCTCGTAGATGTCGGCGATGGCGCCGCAGTCGGAGACCACGTAGCCCTCGAAGCCCCACTCCTTACGAAGGATCTCCTCCAGAAGCGTTCGGCTGGCGCCGCAGGCCTCGCCATTGGTCCGGTTGTAGGCGGGCATCACGCTCCACGCCTCGCCCTCCTGAACGGCCGCCCGGAAGTGGGGGAGGTAGGTCTCCCACAGGTCCCTGGCGTTGACCCTGGCGTCGAAGTGGTGGCGGTCGGCCTCGGGTCCGCTGTGAACGGCGAAGTGCTTGGGCGTCGCCACCAGCTTAAGATACTGAGGGTCATCGCCCTGAAGCCCCTTGACGAAGGCGACACCCAGCCGGCCGGCCAGGTAGGGGTCCTCGCCGTAGGTCTCCTGGCCGCGGCCCCAGCGGGGGTCACGGAACAGGTTGATGTTGGGCGACCAGAAGGTGAGGCCGTAGTACTGAGCGCAGTCGCCTCCGGTCTCGCGGAGGTGCTCGTGGTGCTTGGCGCGCGCCTCATTGCTGATCACCTGGGCGATCTGGTGGTGAAGCTCCTCGTCCCACATGGCAGCCAGGCCGATGGCCTGGGGGAAGACGGTTGCCACACCCGCGCGCCCCACGCCGTGGAGGCACTCGTTCCACCAGTCGTAGGCGGGCACTTTCAGCCGGGGGATGGCGGCCGCGGTGTGAACCATCTGGCTGACCTTCTCCTCCAGGGTCATGCGCGAGACCAGGTCCGCGGCACGCTCCTTCGCGAGGAGTGAGGTGTTGAGGTAGTCGGGGATCTCCTTGGGCGATGGCATGGGCGTTCTCCAGGGACGGGCCGGGCAGGCCGGGGGCTGGCACACGGAGGATAGATGGGCACCGGCGAGCGGAACCTCCGGCGCGGAGGACCGGCGGGTGACCTCAGAGAGGTTCGTGCTCTGCCTCGGGCTCCCCTGCCTTCGCCGGTAGGGTGGGCGGGGCGTAGGGGAATGCGGTCGCAGGGCGGTGCGGAGGGG
>DASXUI010000127.1:0-1681 GCA_036504955.1 Armatimonadota bacterium | reverse complement strand
TCTGGGGGCTTATGGGGCTTTGGGGAAGGGCCGCAGAGGGGCGCCTTGGGTCTTTCCCCTACGCCCC
The DNA here is from genome assembly GCA_036504955.1 of Armatimonadota bacterium. Classification (GTDB taxonomy): domain Bacteria; phylum Armatimonadota; class DTGP01; order DTGP01; family DASXUI01; genus DASXUI01. The sequence goes on along the minus strand of DASXUI010000127.1, from coordinate 1,614 downwards.
TTCAGCCCCCTGAGCCCCCTTGCCCCTGCCCCTGCCCCTCTTGGTGGCGTCCCCAGTACGCGCCCCCTAGACCTTGTGGATGGCTTCACCCTTGGCGTCCAGGGCGGCTTCCATGATGGCCTCGGGGAGGGTTGGGTGTGCGTGGATGGCGTGGGCTAGTTCGTCGATGGTCGCCTCGGCTCGCATGGCGGCCACGGCCTCCTGAATGATCTCGGTGGCGTGCGGCCCGATGATGTGGACGCCGAGGATCTCTCCGTAGCGGGTCTCCGTGACCACCTTCACGAAGCCCTCCCGGGCCCCAATCGCCATGGCCCGGCCCAGCGAGCGGAAGTCGAACCGCCCCACCCGAACGTCGTATCCCTTCTCCTTGGCCTGGGTGTCCGTGAGGCCCACCACGGCGATCTCCGGCCAAGTGTAGACGCACCCGGGAAGCGCGGAGTAGTCCATCCGAACGTCCATACCTCGGCAGTTCTCCGCCGCCACCACGCCCTCGGCCGAGGCCTTGTGCGCCAACTGCGCTCCACCCACCGCGTCACCGATGGCGTAGACGCCCGGCAGGTTCGTCCTCAGGTGGTCGTCCACAAGGATGATGCCTCGAGCCATCTCCAGGCCCAGCTCTTCGAGGCCCGCGTTCGCGGTGTTCGCGCGCCGCCCGACGGCCTGAAAGACGAGATCCGCCTCCACCTTCTGATCGCCCTTGGGGGTACTCATCAGAAGGGTCTTTCGGCCCTCTGGCGAGATGGTGAACTCCTTGGCGGTGCTGGAGGTGTGGACCTTGATGCCGCGCTTCTGGAAGGATCGGGCGAGCGCGGCGCCCAGCTCCGGATCCACCTCTGGGAGGACCTCATCCTTCATCTCAACCACGGTTACCTGCAGACCCAGGTGGTTGTAGATGTGGGCGAACTCCATTCCAATGGCGCCGGCGCCCAGGATAACGATGCTCTTCGGCAGCTCCTTGAGGGAGAGCGCCTCGTCACTCGTGATGTAGTTGTCGGCTAGGCCCGGCAGGTTGAGCCGTGTTGGGATGGAGCCCAGGGCCAGAATCACCCGGGCCGCGCGGATGTCGCGGTCCCCTACCCTGACCACGCGGTCCGGGAGCAGCTTGCCGCGACCACGCACCACCTCCACGCCGTTCTTCTTCAGCAGCAGCTCCACTCCGCCCCGGAGCTGCGCGACAATCTTGTCCTTGCGGGCGAACATCGCGTCGAGGTCGGCGGAGACACCCTCCACCCTCACCCCGAACTCTTGAGCGATCTTCGCCTGGTGGAGCACCTCAACGCTGGAGATGAGGGCCTTCGTCGGGATGCAGCCCACGTTGAGGCAGGTGCCCCCAAGGTTGCCCTCCTCGACAAGAACCACCTTGCCGCCAAGCTGCGCCGCGCGGATTGCCGCAACGTAGCCGCCGGGCCCGCCTCCAACCACCACCACGTCGGCGTCCCTGCCCTGAGAGCCCTCCAACTGCTCCTGTACCTCGGTCTGGGAGCGTGACGAGGGGTTGGGCTCTGCGAAGACTCTAGCTACTTGCTCGACGGGCCTATCAAGTGTCGCGGTAGACCCCGTCAGTTCCTGCGAAGCGGCGCTAATGGGGGTATCCTCCTCTATCTAGCCGTGGCC
>DASXUI010000126.1:0-9409 GCA_036504955.1 Armatimonadota bacterium | reverse complement strand
GCCGGAGGCCCGCGTCCACCACTCGCCCCGAACCAGCTTCATGAGCCGGTCATAGGCGGGCTTGGGGCTCAGGTCCTTGCGAAGCAGGCCGGCGGGCGCGTTCTGCCAGGCGTCGCGGTCGGCCAGGTCCCACCAGGTGATGGCCTGAACCGAGGGATGGCTGAAGAGCAGGCGGTAGAAGCTCTCCACGTACTGGGCCTGGGCGGCTTCGCCCTCCGGTGTGGTGAGCCAATCGGTCGGGGGGTTGCGGAGGTCGATGCCGCCGCGTGGGGGGCCGCTGAGCACCGTGAGCTCCGTGTAGTGCAGCGGCCTGCCGAACTGGGCGAAACGCTGGGTGCGCTGCCACACGGTCTCCAGCGGCCAGTTGCCCAGGTGCATGTGGGACTGGATGCCGATCACGTCCGGCAGGGCGTGGCGCCTTGCCAGCTCCTTGAGCAGGTCGATGTTCCGCTGGCTCACGTCGAAGTCGTTGTAGAGCAGCACCTGCCCGGAGCCCTTGCTGTCCTTCCGCGCCCAGCCCAGGGTGGTCTCGACCACCTTCGCGGGACCGTCGCGGCTCACCCACTGACCCACCCCCGTCCGCGGGTAGGTGGCGGAGTTGTTCGCCTCGTTCTGCACGTCCCAGTAGCGAACCAGGCCCCGGTAGTGGGTCAGCAGGTCGTGGACCCTCTGCCTAAGCAAGGGAATGGCCGCCTTGGGGTCCTGGGGCGCCCAGCGGGGGTACACCTCGTGCCACACCAGAGGGTGTCCCTTGGTGACCAGTCCGTGGTCCCGGCACCAGACGGCCATGGCGTCCAGCCGGGCGTACTGGGGCTTCCCCTGCTCGGGCTCGAAGGCGCCCCAGTAGAAGGGCAGGGTGGCGAAGTTGAGGAGCCGAGTGGAGCGCCGCTGGTACGTGAGCTGGCCGGGCGACTTGTCCTTCGGGTTGAGCCCGAAGATGTTGCACCCAAAGAAGAAGGCGTGCTGAACCTGACGGACACTGACGCGGCAGCCCGGCAGCGGCCTCCCCCGGGCGTCCCGTGCGGCGACGGTCAGGGCGCCTTTCCGGTATCTCTCGATGCGCTGGCGGACCAGCTCCGGCTTGATGGCCTCCTCGGCCGTCATCAACTCCCGGTCCGGGCCCGCATCCTCCAGACTGATGCCCGCGAGCTCCAGCGTTCCGGCTTGGTGGCCGAACTGGAGGCGCACGCTTAGCTCTCCCCGCCCCGCCGCGGGAGCCGTCTCCGCCACTGAATAGCGCTTCCACGCCGGGCTCAGGCCCGTCAGTAGATCGGCGTACGCGGTGTAGGGGGGCCCGGTCTTCTCGAGGACCACTCGGATAGGGTTCCGGTTCGCGGAGCGTCCCCAGAAGCTCAGCCGCAGCTTGCGGTCTCCAGGCTGAGGCCGATCCAGTGCCTGACCGGTGGAGAGCAGATAGAAGGGCTGTGACGGCTCCCGCACGACGATCCGAAGCACCTTCCCGGTACCCCTGGGGGCCCCGGGCACGCTCACCCAGTCCAGAGTGGCGCGGTTCCCCGAGACCTGAAGGGGGAAGGCCTCCGGCGACAGCAGATTGGCGGCGTCAGCGATGCCCCCCGCGGCCGAGAGCGCGAGCAGAGCCGCCAGGCCGCTGAACAAGGCGCCAAGCGAGGTCGAAGCCACCGGCGGGGTCCTCCCTTCCAGCCTACGCCAGCCCCCCAGGTGAGGGCGTATGGCGTACACCTGCTTGCCTCTTTGCCGCCTCCTCTGAGGGCACCTGCTTTTGGCTGAATGGCGGGAACGCGGTGACCTGAAGAGGTGAAGAGGTGAACAAGGCCTGGGTGGGAGGAGAGGGGAGTCGAATCGGGAGCGCTCGCCGGGTGGCGCCGTGGGTGTCACCCCATAGGCGTTAACATAAGCAGGTTTGAGCTCAAGAAGGAGCAAACAGCGACCGGCTGTAGTGGGCCCGAGCCATGAGCGACCGTCGAAGCTGAGCGCGGACCGACCGTACTATCGCCTTCTCCAGATCACCGAGATCGGTGGCTTGAAACAAGCGTATCGGGCCACTGTCTGAGCTCACAGCTGCTTATGTTAACGCCTATGCCCCCTCACCCCCTCACCTCCTCACCTCCCCACCCCCTCACGCCCTTCTCTGTGCCCTCTGTGTCTCTGTGGTGGGGCAGGCCCCTCGCCCTACAGCGTCTCCACGACCCTGGCGTGGGTGCCGATGGCTCCCATCTCCTGGTGGAGGCAGCCGCAGAGGAGTGCTGCCTGGGCATGGCGGTGCTCGGGGGTCCACCGGCTCACGTCCCCCGCCAGGTCGCGCTCGGGGCAGGGGACGGTCGTTGGCCCCTCCTGGAGCTGAACGGCGAGTCGCTGGCAGCAGGTGGCGGCGTGGCCAGGGCGGCAGCCGCGGGGCCGGAGGTCAGCGGGACACTGTCACGCAGGTAGCCGGCCGCCGCGCGCCCTGCGGCCAGCTAGCCTGCCGAGGGTTCGGGGGAACGAAAGCTGGAGCAAGCTCGTCCTATGGCTAGAAGCAATGCCCTGCAGACCGGGAGGCGAAGATGGAACCTCGTCTTGGGAAGGTCGCGCGGGCCGCCGCCTGCGCTATACTCCTGCTCCTCGGCGGCCTCGCATCTCCCCTGAATGCCGCCGAGGCTGACCTGAGCCGTGACGACCGATTGGCCACTGAGGTCACGGTGGCCCTGGAGAAGGTCCCCCTGGGGGCAGTGGCGCGCGCCCTCGGAACTCAGACCGGCGCCGCCATCCTGGCGGGCTGGGACTCCAAGGACTGGCCCTCCCGCGAGCTGCCCGTCAGCATCTTCGCCAAGCGCAAGCCCGCGCGGGTCCTCATGAAGCAGTTGGCCCAACTCCTGGACCTCCACTGGTCCGCCAGCGGTTCCGGCGAGGCCCGGACCTACCGGGTGTGGCAGGACCAGCGGGGCCGCGACCTCCAGGCCACCCAGGCCCAGGACCTAGAGCGTGCGGAGATCCGCGAGCGGGCGGAGCGCGCCTTCAAGGACCTGAGCTCCATCGCGGCCCTGGCGGACATGACGCCCCAGCAGCCTGCCGAGGCGGCCAAGAGGAACCCGGTCGCGGCGCTGGTCGCCTCCAATCCCTCCTACCGCTCCTTTCCGAGGATGATCGCCTCCCTTACCCCGGAGCAGCGGCTTCGGTGCGGCACCGCTCAAGGGGTCCGAATCGCCTACAGCCAGATGGACCCCCGGCTGCAGGATGATGTGAGGACCTGCGCCACCATCATTCACGGCTTCTGGCGGCGGCTCGATCCCACCAAGGCCGAGCAGCCCGACACCTCGACCCCCAGCTTCGACAAGGCCGCGCTGGTCATTCGGCCGCTACGCCCCGAGGACGGCATCGACTTGCCCGGGATCTCCGAGCAGTTATCGAGCATCGTCACCGTGGAGGGCGTCGAGGGGCTGGAGCCAGTGCCTGGTCCTCCGGGTATCCCCATCGCTGACCCGGAATCCCCCGCGGGCCAGCTTTTCAACCGCTTTGTGACCGCCGGCCTCCAGGGCGCACCGATGGGGGTGCTGGAGTCCGTGGCCCTGCTGGGGAGCGCCCAGGCGGTCGCCGCCAAGGCCGCCTTGCCGCCGGCCCCACCTCCCACGGACCCGGAGCTGCTTCGGGAGGTGAAGCTGGAGGGACTCAAGAGTCGCGTGAGCCCTGCGGAGCTGCTCCGCGCCCTGCACCAAGCCTCCGGCCTAGACATCCTGGCGGATGACCTGCCCCAGCCCGGTCTGGACGGGGGGCTCTCCGCTCCCACCCCCGAGACCAAGATTCCCCTCTACCAGGTCCTCGACCAGCTCCGCTCGGCCTGCGGCCTTGAGTACACCCGGCAAGGCACCACGCTCCTCCTGCGGGATCGGCTCTGGCCCCGCAAGCGCGGCTGGCTGATCCCCCAGTCGCTGAGGGACAGGTGGACCAAGCGCGCGGAGTCGGAGGCCGGGCTGAGCCTGGGGGATCTGATGGAGATGTCGGAGCTGTCCGTGGAGCAGGTGAAGCACGGCTTCGAGGAGGAGCCCCGGCTGAAGTCCTGCGGCTTGGCGGTGAGCGAGGCGGTGCTTCCGCTGCTTCGTTTCCTGGCCACGCTGACCCCGGAGCAACAGGACCGTCTGGTGGGGGGTGAGGCCCTGCCACTGGCCATGCTTCTGCCGCCTCAGAGGGCCCAACTGCTTCAGGCCCTGGCCGCGGCCACCCGGACCGGCGGACCGGGCGACGAGGGAAGGGCCTCAGGCGGCACGGTTGAGCTCTGGGAGCCCTCGCGCCCAGGGGCCGAGCCTAGCGCAGTGGCCGTGCCGCTGGCTAGCCGCCGGAAGGTCTGGCTGCAGCTCAAGCTCCTGGTGGCCGGAGAGCAGGCCCCGCGCCGACAGACCCTTCTGGTCTCCGTCCCCAACCGCTAGTTTGCACTCGGTGGAAGGGCTGGCCAGGCCACGCGAGGGAACCCGGTGCCATCGCGGGGGAGGGGGCGTTAACGCCGCCTCCCCCCGGTGTATGCTACGGAGCTCCGAGGACTAGTCGGCCCGCCGGCCGCTGAACCGGGTGAGGCCGTCAGGAATGGTCTGCCGCCCGAGGGCCCCGCGGGTGGACGGGCCCGTCGGGGCACCCCTTTCCACGCTGCGCGCCCGGCGGCGCCGCGAAGTCTACTTGCCCGCGCTGGCGCCTCGCAGACCGTGGGTACTCCGGGCGCCTGGCGAGGCCTCGCGCCGGTTGGGACACCACCGAGGGGCCTCGGAGTATACCTGCGGAGTCTACCCGCCGGGGTTCGGGTGCCCCTTGCTAGGCGGGGTCTTGCTCTTCCGGGCCTGGCCGGGCGGCACTCCCCCCTTCTTGGCGAGGCCCGGTGGCACGCGGGCGGGTGGCGCAGCCTTTCGGGCCTCCGTTCGGCCCGCTGCCGAGGCTGGGGTGCGGTGAGGCTCAACCCTCACGGGTGCGGGGGGCGGCGCGGGTCTGGGCCGAGGAACGGGTGAAGCGGCGGCACGCGTCTCCGCACGTCGGGCCGGTGCGGTCACTCGGGGCGCCACAGGTACCGTCGGCCGGTGCGGCTCCACCTGCCGCACCGGGACGGGCGCTACAGCGTGCGCCCGAGCCGGGGGTGCCGGGGCCGGCGACACGCTGCGAGACTGGACCCTAAGTGGGGGAGGTATCGTTCGACGGGGGGCCTCCGGTCGCCGCGCCGGTACCGGCGGGGTCACTCGGGTGAGCGCGTTCGTCGCGTACGGACGGGGTCGGGGGGGCTCAGAGAGCCGAGCTGCCTGAGGTCTGGGGACCGGCGAGGCGGCGGCCCGCCCCGGGGAAAGGGCGCGCGGCGGCTGGGAGGATGGCAGGCCGGGCCGCGTCGTCGCGGCGGGGGCAGGCGGCTTCGGTGGGGTGCGGGAGGGCACTTGGGAGGAGCTCTGCTGAGTCAGGCGGTTGCGGGCCGGGCGCGGGGGCAGGCTCCCCAGGACATGCCGAGGGGCGGGCCGGGAGGCCGGCGAGGGATTGCTGGCGCCTCCCGTGGGGGCCGTCGTCCGGTGCAGGGCGTGGGCGGGCTCCAGGGCTCGCTGAGAGGCTGGCGACTGCGCTGGCGCTCCCGGCGACGGGGCCCGGGCGTGCCTCGCGGCGTCCGCCTGCGCCAGCGCTCTGCGCGGGGCCGAGGGGAGCGCTGAGGCGCCCGGCCTGTCGCCCGAGCGCGCCGCTCCGTGTCGGCGTGAGCCACGATGCGTCGAGGCGCGGCCGAGGGCGTGGAGGCCCCGGGGGCGGGCGAGCGGCTCCGTCGCTGGGCATCCGCCTGCGCCAAGACCCGGCGTGAGGCCGGTGGGAGCGCGTGGGCTCCCTGAACGGGTGCTGGGGGGCGCGGCGGAACGGCTGCGCCTGTCAGGGCTCGGCGTGGGGCCGGCGAGAGGGACGGCGCCCCGGGAGCGGGAGTCTGGGTACGTTGCTGGGCGTCCGCCTGGGCCAGGGCCCGCCGAGAGGCGGGCGACAGCCCCGCGGCACCATGGGCCGGCTGGGCCGCCGATGCCCGGAGTGGTGCCGCCGGGGGTGCGGCGCCAGGCGCCGCCCTCAGCACGTTGCTTACCGCTCGGGGGCCGGAGGGCGGCATCGCCTGCGTCGCGGGGTTCAGCAGCCGGCGCGGGGCGGGCGAGAGGGTGGCGGCTCCTCGGGCCGGCGTAGCGGCCATCTGGGCCGGCGGCCGAACCCGTGCGGTGGATCCCGGCGGGACCGGCGCGGGCCTCCAGGGCGGGGCCGGCCTCACGACGGAGACGGGCGGTTGTACTGCCACGGGGGTGGGGGCTCGGTGGTGGTGAGGTCTCAGCAGCAGGTAGGCCGCGGCCACCAGGGGCACGGCGACCAGCCAGTCCTGGGAGTGGTGACGCTTCGGGGCCTCCACCTCCGGTTGGTCGTAGCCGAGGTCCTGGTCCCGGGCCTCGTCGCCGTAGTCGGTGTAGAAGCGGTCCTGCGGCTCATCGACATAGGAGCGATAGGTTCGCCCGCCGTCATCGCGGAGCACGCGGTAGTAGCGGTCACGGTCCGAGTCGTAGCGCAGCGGGTAGAATCGGCGGCTTTCGGGGTCCTCGTAGGCGGGATAGAGGCGGCCGGACCGATCCCGCGCTGCCCTGTAGGCCCGACCGGAGGCGTCCGTGAGCCAGTAGCCGCCGCTTTGATGGACCAGCCGCAGGCGGGCGTGGCGGTGCTCTGGGTGGGCCGGCTTCGGAGGGAGTCCCTGGACTACCTGGTAGGGCTCAAAGGCCTGGGAGGGTGACGCCGCCGCCGGTCCGGCCGGTCCAGGCATGGGGGCCCTGGCGGTCACGGACGCGGGCTGGCGGGAGCATCCCGCCACCAGGAGCGCGCCCACCGGCAGCCAGAGCCGCAGCGTCCATACCCTAGATCGATCCATCTCGTCCTCCCGGCCCCTCTTCGGGGCGGCTGCTGCCGCTTCGGGTCTCCCGCCGCGGGGCTTGCACCCCGGCCACTAATGATCCTATACCCAACGGGTCCGAGGGCAGGCGCCTCCAAGCTTGCGGGGGGCGGATCGGCAGAGCCTCAGATACCCGGGCTCTCCAGGATGCTCTATCGATGAGGACCCGAGGATCCGGGAGTGGCTGGCACTCCGGAGGTTGCCGCCGCCCACCGTGATAACGCTGGCCCAGGGCGGCCCTCGCGGTCGTTTCGGTGAGGTGCTCCCGGTCCTCCTCCTCTGGCTCGGCCTCCTGGTCCGCACTACCACAGAGGCACAGAGAAGGGGCTGAGGGGCTGAGGCCCTTTCGCCCCCTCACCGCCTCAGCCCCTCTCTGCACTCTCTGTGGCAAGGCAGTTCGCCCGCCTACAGCATCTCCACGACCTTGGCGAGGGTGCCGATGGCTGCCATCTCCTGGTGGAGGCAGTCGCGGAGGAGGGCCGCCTGGGTGTGGCGGTGCTCGGGGATCCAGCGGCTGACGTCGTCGGCCAGGTCGCGCTCAGGGCAGGGGACCGTGGCTAGGCCCTCCTGGAGCATATCCGCGAGTTGCTGGTAGCAGGCGGCGGCGTGGGCCAGCGCGGTGGCGGCGCGGCCCGGGAGTAGGGGGACGCTGTCACGTAGATAGGCGGCCGCGGCGCGTCGGGCGTCCAGCAGTCCTTCGTAGATGAAGCGGTTGGTGGAGCACTGCCAGAGCACGGGCTGGAGGACATCATCCTCGAAGCGCTCGTCATCCTCTAGGTCGAAGGCCCAGACCTTGTAGGCGGAGAGGCCGCTGCTGTAGTTTCGGAAGCCGGAGAAACGGGGCAGGTCCACGGCGATGCGCAGAGAGCGCAGCAGCAGATGACGCGGGTCGCGCGGCTCCCGCGGTTCGCCCAGCACCATCAGTAGGAAGGGCCAGCGTTCCGCTGGGAGGTACTCCTCGGCGCCCTCATCGAGGTAGGTTCGGCAGAGCAGAGCATCTTTCGCCTCGTCATAGCCCGCGATGACGCCCCATTCCGCCACGACGCGCAGGTCGATGCCAATGGATGGGCGTCCAGCTTTGAGGCCGCGAACCACTTCCTCCTTTGCCTTCTGGCGCTCCGGGCCCTCAACGCGGTCGTAGAAGCGCGCCTCGAAGGGCAGTGCGTCCAGGGTGGGGGCCAGGAAGTCGTAGCCGATGAGGCCATCGACCGAGCTGGGGTCCCAGTGGGGGTGGCAGAAGGCGATCCGGTAGCAGCAACCGGTCGCGCCCATCAGCGACTGATAGGTTGTCTCAACGCCGGCGGCGGTCAAGGCCGCGGCCAGCGCGCCCACGTAGGTGCAGTCCTGCCCCTGGCCGAAGCCCAGGCTGCGGACGCCGTGAACTGCCCAGCGTCTGAGATTGCTGCCGCCCGAGCCGGATTCCGGGTGCCAGCGGAGGCCCATCGTGGCCCACTTTGCTCTCGTTAGCATGGCGCGGTCTCCTTTCGTTGGGGTGTGCGGCGCGGCATCCCAGCGTCGCCACACCTCGGTCTGCCGAGCCCGGGACCTGGGCTCCACCCCCGCGGGCCAAGCGCCTACCCTCTGTACTGGCGCGTGAGCGACCGCCGTCAGCGTTCCACCTTCACCCCTTCCACGAGGAGGCGGGCCCCGCCTGCGTGGTTGCTGGGTGGACAGTCCGCGTGGTAAGGGGTGCCAGATACTGCACCGCGTCTCGCATTGGATCAGGCTTGGGGCATGGAAGAACAGTAAGGTGGCCCCAGGCGTACGCTGGGCCCAACCGTCCTCTACGGTTGGGCCGTGGAAGCCAACCGCAGCGCCGCGGCAGGCCGCCTTCGGATGCAGGATGTGCTGGGTCCTGGGACCAGGACCGACAGAACCCCTGATACATCGCCCTGCCGAGATGCCGGTGTTGGCGCCCTCGAGGCGGCCGGCGCGCGCGGGCAGGTTGTGCGTTATGTCACGAACACCGTTGTGCGGGCCCTTGGGCCCGGTTGATGAAGGAGGATGTCAAATGGTTGCCTCGCCAACGCGGACGGCACTCACGCTACCGAGGGAGCCTCAACGCGCCCAGCAGGCCCGGAAGCAGCTCGCGTTGCTCAAGCGCGGCGTAGAGGACAAGGAGCGGCTTGTCGATGATTCCACCCCCGTGGTGGCGCGGCTGGATCTGTTCTGCCGCAAGTTCCTGATTAGGCAGCTCGCCAGCTTGGGCACGGCCTCCTTCAACCAGTCGTCCGCGACTGCCTTCGCGGACCTGAAGCGGGACTGGGCGTCCGGCGCCTTCGCCTTCAGCGGCAACTACCGGCTTAACCAGATGTGCAGCCGAGAGGCCTTCGACGCGCGCTTTCAGCATAGCTGGGATGGGATCGCCAGGGACCTCTCCCTTTAGCAGAGGTGCACCTCGCGGAGCACAGACTCCCAGGCTGCTTGCCGGCTAAGGTGCCGATGGGTGCCGACCGGATCCCGGCGGGCCGGCAGCGCAGGGGCCTGCGCGGGATCAGGGTGACGCAAAGAGGGCTCCGGAGCCAAGCTCCGGAG
>DASXUI010000125.1:0-2928 GCA_036504955.1 Armatimonadota bacterium | reverse complement strand
CGCCGCCCACGCAGCTCGGCTGGCCCGCCACCGCATCCACGGCGGGGTGAACCTGACCCCCGAGGCCATCACCAAGGGCGACCTCCAGGACCCCAATGGCTTCGGCCTGGCCTATGACGACGGACCGGGCGGCACCCTGAGCCACTACCTCTGGATGAACGCAAAGAACGTGGAAAGCGGGCCCTACAACGTGCAGTGGCTGTGCTACCGCACCTACCGGGAGCTGATGGAGCTCTTGGGCCTGCTGAAGAGCCTGGGCGACCAGGTGAAGAGCGTCAGATGGCCGAGCCGCCCGGCGTCCAGATCCAGGATCTATTCGCCACGCCCTTCCGGCGCATGACGCTGACCCAGAAGTCGGAGTTCGAGTGCGGCATCCATGCCCGCGCCTTCTGGCAGGCCCGCCTGTGCGACGTGCCGGGCTGCCTGGCGCGCACGCACCTGCCGGGCCGGGGACTGGAGTTCAACCTGGAGCTGGCGGACCCCATCGAGGGCTTCTTGGCGTCCGACTCCGACTGGCGAGGGACCTCCGGCAGCTACGTGGTGTCCCTGGGGCCAGACTCCTGGGCGGAGCGCGGTACCAATCGCGCCCTACCGACTCTGAGGGCCTCGACAGGCGCCTTCACCCGGCTCTGGCTGGGATGCCTGTCGGCCTCGAGCCTGGCGGCCACGGACTCCCTTGAGGGCCCGCCGGAACTCCTGGAGGCCCTTGACTGGGCGCTCTGCCTTCCGGCCCCCAAGCCCGGCTGGGACTACTAGCCCATCTCCTGAGGGCCGCGCGCGACGCGGCCCCCGGCTCCCCTACCCGCCTCGGGCAACCCCATCTCCTCGAGGCCACGCGGCGCGCGGCCTTGAGGGGATAGGAACTGCCTAGGAGACCTCGCGCCAAACGCCCGGGTCTACGTCGAGGGTCTGATCCCCGAGCTCCTCCAGGCCTGTGTCAGGCTCCGGGAAGCTGTAGTCGTGGCCCACGGCCGCCTTGAGCTGCGCGGCCCTATCCTTGGGCAGGGTGTTAAGGCAGTCCAGCATGGGGTGATCCGGAGGCAGGGTCGGCTCCAGGGTGACCAGAACGTGGCTGGCGTTCGCGAGGCCCTTAAGGGGGCCGATGGGTCGAAGGACCCCTCCCTCGTACACGGCCTCAAAGGTGTGCTGCATCTTCTTGCCCTCCTACGCCGCCCTCTGGGGCATCCCACGGGCTCCCGCAGCTCAGACTTTGGTGCCTGAGGCGGGTTCGGCGCCCGGCGAGCCCTTCGCGGTGCATGGGGCGGCGCGCCTTTCGGTATGGGCAGTCTACGCTTGCGGGAGGCCGGAAGCAAGGGGAAAACTGGAGCAGAGGCACGGAAAAGCCGCCCGAGGGATGACGACCCTCGGGCGGTTTTTCCGCGTCTGGGACTAAGGACCGCGTAGACTAGCGAGTGCGCTTGCGCAGCAACAGGCCCAGGGGAGCCAGCCCCACGAGGGATAGAGCCATCGTTGAGGGATCGGGAACAGGCGCGTCGGCTTCCCATACCTTCTTGTTGTCGCGGCCGGTGAGGATCGCGGAGACAGAAGCCACAGGGGCCGCTCCGGCCAGGTGCACGTTAGCGGTGAAGGTGTCGTTCGGGCCAGCGCCGGGGGTCAGGTCGGCGCCCTTCACCGAGAAGGTCAGGTAGCCGTAGTCGACGCCGGCCGTCGTCCAGTTGACGCTGGTTCCACCCGTGGAGGTAGCGGAGTCGACGTCGATGCCAGCGCCAAGGGAGTCCGCGAAGCCAACCTGGATGGTAACGACGTCACCGTTGGGGACGGGGGCGCCGGCGTTGATGGTCAGGTCCCAGTCAGACGCTCCGGACTTCGTGGCCACCACGTGCCACCAGCCGGTGGCAGTGGAGTCCGGGGTAGTAAGCTTCGGCCCGACAAGGAAGTCGGCCGTCTGGGCAGACGCCAGGCCTGAGATGAGCAAGCTGGCGCCCAGAGCCAGCACCGCCATCAGGGTCCTTTTCATGGATCCCACCTCTCTTCCTCAGGGGTCTGAGGAACTCTGAATGAGCAGCAGCCCAACCCGCGCCTGGTGCCGCAGGGCTCCTCAGCCAGACTCGGCCTAGTGGTGGACTCCGCCCAATTGATGATTCGTCCAGCCAAGCCCAAGTGGGGCCAAGCATCCCTCAGGATACCGGTGAGGCCAAGGGGTCCTCACGCTTGGTATGGCCGGCGCGGCATCTAGTAGCACGCTGGAATGCTAGCATGCCAAGCTGACAGGAATCTGACGGAAAACTCCCATACAGCGATAGCCCTTATGTCTTTGGCCTTGTAGAACAGCAGCACATAGGAGCTACCTCCTGTCGCCTGACAACTGATCGTGCGCCGGATAGGACGCGGGCCCCGGGCCGCCCTCAGCAAAGGACTAGTCAGTGGCCAGAACAGCTTCACCACCAAGACACCAGGACACCAAGAGGCACCAAGGGACGCCAGGAACTGCCTTACCACAGAGGCACAGAGGGCACAGAGGGACACAGAGAAGGACCTAGCTTAGGTTTTCGTGGTGTCTTGCTGCCCTGGTGCCTTGGTGTTGGAGTTGCTCGCGAACACTGTCTTGGCGGGCCAGGGCCAGCCCAAGGGACGGCTAGCGGTCTAGCGGTTGTCTGCCGAGTCGTTTGGCAGTGGAGGGCAGTTGGTGGGGAGGAGGAGGGGGAGGGGCCTACTCCTGCCGCTGCTCCGGCGGGGCGCAGTGGGGGCCGTTCCCAGAGCGCCGTCTACCGATAGGGCCGGCTGTGGTGAGGTCCGCTAGGTCGCGGAGGGCTTGCGAGTGCGAGTGCCGGTCAGCCGCCGGTACTCGACGCGCGTCAGGCACCCATGCCGTTTGATGAAAGGGAGAGCGGCCCGCCATCGCCGGGCAGGCTCAGCCGGGGGGCACGAGCGGCTGAACCCGCTCGCTGCGCGGCCTTTGGCCGGGGG
>DASXUI010000124.1:0-42928 GCA_036504955.1 Armatimonadota bacterium | reverse complement strand
GTCCGTCCAAGTCTGCATGCCCCCGGAGCTCTGCCCCAGGTTGTTGAAGCCCACGTTCGGCGCGAAGGTGCCGTCGTAGGCGTCCAGATACATCCCGTGGGCGATCCCCATCTGCTTCAGGTTGTTCGCGCAGGAAGACTGCCGCGCCTTGTCTCGCGCCTTGGCGAAGACAGGGAAGAGAATGGCTGCCAGGATGGCGATGATAGCGATCACCACCAGCAGTTCGATGAGCGTGAAGCCATACCGGGCGCCATCCCCTTTGGCGGCCCGTGCCTTGCACGACGATGACATGCTACCCTCCTCGCAGGGGCCCGGTCCGCAGGCCTCGTTAGCTTGCCTCTCGGACGTACATGGGCCTGATACACGTAGTATAGAGGATCTTGGAGGGCGAGCAGAGGTCTCCTTCACGTACGGGCCCTTGGATGCTTTCGCGGCCCAAGGCGCCGGCTCAAAGTTATCGTTGCGCCACAGGCACTCTGATAGGCGCCGAAGGCCGTCACCGCTGTGCAAGGGTCCATGAGTCTTCGCGCGACGGGCCGGTAGCCGCCACACCAGCGTGAGCAATCCTGGCCGCTCCGTCGGCGGAGAGCGCGCAGCCAATGTCTCCCTGGGGTTGGGGATGACGCAAGAAGGCCCCCTGATACAACCGCCAGGGGGCCTTCGCAGGCTGAGCATCCGCTACACGGAGACGGGTGAGCGGGGAATGGGACGAAGCTACTTCGCCTTGGCTGGCGTAAAGGTCATCTGGTTGGCGTCCCAGTCGCTGAACCACTTCACGTGGGTGTCCAGGAAAAGCAGGACGTTGCCGCCGCTGTGCCTGCCGGGGAAGTAGAGCCAGTGCCAGTTGGTGTTCTTGCTGCCGTCCGGGTTGCCGTAGGCGGTGATCGGGATGTTGGTGCGCTTGCTGGCGCCGCCGTAGACGCTGCCGTCGGTCTGGCCCGCGTTGTCCAGGTCCGCGTCGCCGTACTGGGCGTCGCCGCTGATCTTCTTGCCCCACTCGTTCTGCGTGGTTCCGCTGCCCGGGCACTCCATGATGTCGATGAACTTGCCGGAGTTGGCGATATCGCTGACGGTATGCTGCCCGCCGCTGAGCGCCGGGTCGCCGCCCTCATTGGTGTTGCGGCTGTAGCTGAAGTTGTGAGTATCGCTGGGGCAGGAGTAGCTGGCTAGCGACTTGTTGTAGGCCTTCAGCATATCGGTCCAGGTCTGCATGCCCCCGGAGTTCTGGCCCAGGTTGTTGAAGCCCACGTTCGGTGCGAAGGTGCCGTCGTAAGCGTCCAGGTACATGTTGTGGGCGATGCCCATCTGCTTCAGGTTGTTCTGGCAGGAAGACTGCCGCGCCTTGTCCCGCGCCTTGGCGAAGACGGGGAAGAGGATGGCTGCTAGGATGGCAATGATGGCAATCACAACGAGCAACTCGATGAGGGTGAATCCGCGGCGCGGGTCTCTCAGGTCCGCGTTCCGACTGCTGCACATACTCTCGTCCCTTCTCTCTGGTATGCTTTTTGGCCCTCGATAGTGGCCCATACTTCCCAGTTCGGTGCACTAAAGGCCTTGTCCTGCGCCGGACTGGCGCCCGGCTTGCACTAGCGAACGAGCCGTCCCTTCACTGGCGGAGGCCGCGTGGCAACTGTTGCACGGCTCTACCCGGTGTGTTACTATGGACTTACCGGTAGGTAAACACCGGACCGCCTGCCGACGGCCCTCGCCCGCGGTGCCCCAGCTCAACGAAGGCCTGGTCTGAGGGCCGGACCTCTGTCCGCGAGCTCGCCGCGCGCCCGGAACAGGGGAGCGGAGGAGACCTGTGAAGGAGACCCACGACAACGGCGTAGCGGAGCGGATCCTGCGGGTTAGTGTGGCTCTCTTTGCCAGCAAGGGCTACTCAGCGACCTCCACCCGTGAGATAGCCCAGGCCGCGGGCATCACCAAGCCGATGCTCTACTACTACTACGGCAGCAAAGAGGGGCTGCGGCACGCCGCGCTCCTTCACTACGGCCGAGACACGGCCAGCAGGTTCGATGGCATCCTGGCCTCGCCGCTGACGGCCCGGGAGCGTCTGGTGGAAGTGGCCTGGTCGCACCTGTCCAACTTGGTGGATGAGCCGGACTACTTTCGCTTCGCCATGATATCGCTCTTCGGCCCCAGCGAGGAGTGCCCCAAAGAGGCCCTTCAGGAGTTCGCCCAGTTGATGGACAGCTACCACGGACGGATCGTCGATCAGGCCGTGGCGGAGGGCATCGTGGCGCCTGACTCTAGGGATCTGTTCCTGTCGGCGTTCCGAGGCATCCTGATCTCCTACACCATCGAGCGTCAGTTGGGGACGAGGCTTGAGATCGATCGCCCCTTGGCCGAGGAGATAATCAGACGCCTGCTGCAGGGGTTCCGCCCCGGCGATGCCCTGGGGCAGTCACCCTAGCATCTGAGTCGCCGGCCTTCGGCGCGGCCTCGGGCGGCGATTCCTCGGTGCCAGCGCCAGGCGGGGTTTGGGTTTCCCACCTGCTCTCCCCATCGCAGCTTTCCCAGACAGAAATACAGGTGCTTACATTACCGTGCGGTAAGTAGTCACAACAGGTTAGGCGCGCCCGGCCGGCCTTCATGGCGCTGGAGCCGGAGGCACTCTTCCGGATACCTTGAGGTGTTGAATGGCGTCTGCTAGAGGTACTGGTCCCCACCATCAGCTCACCCCGTCGCTGGCGGCCCTTGCCGCCCTGTTCCTGGTCCTTCCGCTCTCCGGCTGCAAGCACGCCAAGGAGACCGCCCAGAGCTCGGCTTCCCTCGCGAGGACCTCGGCCGCGCCGGTGGAGACTCAGACCGCCCAACTCGGCACCGCCATCCGATGGACGCCGGTAACCGGCTCCCTGGTGGCGCTGCAGGACGTCCCCCTCTCCTTCCGAACCGGCGGCCGGATCGCCTCTGTGCTGGTCCGCGAGGGCGACACCGTGGCCCCGGGGCAGGTGGTGGCGACGCTGGACACCGCCGACCAGGAGTCGCAGGTGCGCGCCGCTCTGGCCGGCATCGCCGCCGCGCAGGCCAAGGTTGCCCAGGCCTCGGCCGCCTACAAGCAGCAACTGGTGAGTTCCCGCGCGGCCCTGCAGGCCGCCGAGGCCGCCTATGGTCTGCAGAAGGTCACCACGCGGACGGGAGTGGACTCTGCCAAGGCGGCTCTGGAGGCCGCGCGGGCGCAGTTGTCCCAGGTGAAGGAGGGCGCAAGGTCCCAGGAGGTGCGCCGAGCCGGTACGCAGGTTGCCATCGCGCAGGCCAACCTGGACAAGGCCGAGGCCGACGTCCGGCGCTACCGCTCTCTGGTCCGCCAGGGGGCCGTGGCCAAGTCCGTGCTGGAGACCTACGAGACCACCGCTCAGGTGGCAAGGGAGAACCTGCGCGCTGCTCAGGAGGTGCTCTCGCTCACAAAGGAGGGGGCGCGCGCTCAGGAGGTCACGCAGGCCGACCAGATGGTTCGGCAGGCAGAGGAAGGCCTCCGCAGGGCGCAGGCGGGCACTGCGCAGGACGCGGTCCGGCGAGCGGACGTGGAGTCCGCGCGCGCCGCCCTGGCGCAGAACGAGGTGCGCCGCTCGGACGTCCTGGCCGCCCGTGCAACGCTGAAGCAGCTCTACAGCAGCCTCGCTATCGTCAGGAAGGCGCTGGCCGACTCCCAACTTCGCTCTCCCATCGCGGGCCAGGTCGCGGCCCGGTCGTCGGAGCCGGGCGAGGTCGTGGCGGCCGGAGCGCCGGTCTTCCGGGTTGTTGCCCTCGACTCCGTTTTCTTCGAGCCCTCAGTCCCGGACCGGGACCTGGCGGGCGTCAGCCTGGACCAGTCGGTGGAGGTGACCGTCAATGCCTTCCCGAAGCGGCGGTTCCAGGGCACCGTGACCAAGATCTACCCCGCCGGCTCCGAGAAGAGCCGGGCCTTCCCCATTAGGATCACCCTCAGCAACCCGGGCGGGCTGCTAAGGCCCCAGATGTTCGCGCAGGGCCGCATCCGGTCCGAAACCCACTCCTCCGCGGTTCTTGTTCCCCTCACGGCGGTTCTCCGCTCCGAGGGGGCTTCCGGGGACGGCGACAGCGCGCGCCTGTTCACTGCGGAGGGAGGAGTCGCCCGGGAGCACAAAGTGCGCCTGGGCCTGGCCTCCGAGGACGGGGCCCTGGTTGAGGTAAGCAGTGTGGCAGCCGGAAGCCAGGTGATCACCTCCGGCCAGCGCGGCCTCTCCGACGGCGACAAGGTCACGGCCACTTCCGCCGGCGGCGAGCCAAAGGTGGCTCTGCGGGGCTAACCCCCCAGAGCAGCCCGTCATCGCGTGGGGGCGGCCTTACCTCCCCCAGGCGCGTCCCCCGCGATGACTCCTGGCCCGCCGGCCGGCGCCGAAGCGATGTGAAGTGAAGGTGTCCCCGACTCCCTGGGGTCGGGGTGGAGATCCAGTATGCAGGCATTAGCCGCGCTCTCAGTCAAGCGTCCTGTGGTGGCCACGGTACTCATCCTGGTGCTGATCGTGGTCGGCCTGGCGTCCGTGTCACGGCTGGGCGTCGACCGCTTCCCAAACATGGACTTCCCAATCGTCACGGTGATGACCACGCTGAAGGGGGCGACTCCCGAGGAGATGGAGACGCAGGTCACCGAGGAGATCGAGAAACAGGTGAACACGGTATCGGGCATCGATACCCTCACCTCCAGCTCCTCAGAGGGCGTCTCGGTGGTATCAGTCCGGTTCGACCTGGAGAAGAGCGGCGACGTCGCGGCCCAGGAGGTGCGCTCCAAGGTAGACCTCGCGCTGCCGAACCTGCCCAAGGACGTGGACAAGCCGATCGTTCAGAAGTTCGATACCTCCGGCGGCTCCATCATCTCCTTCACCCTGGTCGCCGCGGGCGTGCCCATTCGAGAGCTGACGGAGTTCGCGGACAAGAAGCTGCGTCCCCAGATCGAGAACCTCCGTGGGGTTGGCGAGGTGGAGATCCTCGGCGGCCAGGCGCGGCAGGTCAACGTGCTGCTGGATCCCTACTCGCTGCGGGCGTACGACCTAACTGCCACGGACGTGAAGGGCGCCCTCCTCTCCCAGAATCTCCAGGTGCCGGGCGGCGCACTCGACCAGGGGGACCGCCGCATCTCGGTCCGGACCCGGGGCCGCGTGCTGGACATGGACGGCCTAAGGAACATCGTGGTCAGCGTGCGGCAGGGCCAGCTCATCCGCGTGAGGGATGTTGCCAGGGTCGAGGATGCCGAGGAGGAGCAGGTGTCCGTCGCCAACGTGAACGGCGCCCGCGCGCTGCTGCTGAACGTGAAGAAGCAGAGTGGAGCCAACACGGTGGCCGTGGTTCAGGCGGTGAAGGACCGGCTTCAGCAGATCCAGTCCAGTCTGCCCAGAGGCTACGAGACGCGAGTCGTGCGAGACCAGTCCACCTTCATCCTGGCATCGCTGAACGCCGTGGAGGAGCACCTGGTGCTGGGGGCCATCCTCGCCTCCCTCATCGTGCTCATGTTCCTCTGGAACTGGCGCTCCGCCCTCATCGCGTCCATCGCCATCCCGGCGTCACTGATATCGACCTTCACTCTGATGGCGGTGATGGGCTTCACCCTGAACATGGTGACCCTGCTCGCGCTGACGCTGGCGGTGGGAATCGTCATCGACGACGCGGTGATCGTGCTGGAGAACATCTACAGGTTCCTGGAGGAGAAGGCGC
Organism: Armatimonadota bacterium; assembly: GCA_036504955.1. Taxonomy (GTDB): domain Bacteria; phylum Armatimonadota; class DTGP01; order DTGP01; family DASXUI01; genus DASXUI01. The sequence goes on along the minus strand of DASXUI010000124.1, from coordinate 37,255 downwards.
TCACCCCACGGCAGGCGGCGATCCAGGCGACGCGGGAGATCGGCCTGGCGGTGTTGGCCACCACCTTCTCGCTAGTGGCGGTGTTCGTGCCGGTGGCCTTCATGACCGGCATCATCGGCCGCGTGCTCAACTCCTTCGGCCTGACCATGGCCTTCGCGATCCTGGTGTCCCTGCTGATCGCCTTCTCGCTCACCCCCATGCTCTCTTCTCGCTGGTTGAGGCGCCCCAAGGAGACGCTGCGGGAGATCCTCTCGGGACCCAGCCCCGGGGTGTCCGGCGCGGAGTCCAGTGGGGGCAACGGCAAGCGGCACGGCAAGAAGCAGAGGCACCGCTCCAAGTCCGGTCTCTTCGGCAAGATCGAGAGCGGCTATGGGCGCGTGCTTCATTGGGCCCTGGGTCACCGGTGGGTGATCGTGATCGCGTCCCTCGGGGTGCTGATGACGGTGCCGCCGCTGGGATCGAGGATCGGCAAGGGCTTCATGCCCGACGAGGATGAGAGCCAGTACTCCGTATCGATCCGGGCGCCTGAAGGCACCTCTCTGGCCGCCACGGAGCGCCTGGTGAACAGGGTCGCGGCCGATATCCGCAAGCTCCCCGAAGTGCGCTACACCATGGTAACGGTGGCGGATGATACCCAGCGGACGCGCAACCTTGGCAGCATTCTGGTTCAGATGAGTCAGGTGGAGGACCGGAAGACCAATACCACCGAGCTCGCGCTCATGGATCGAACCCGCAAGGAGATCCTCACCAAGTACCCTCGCGACCTCCGGACCCTGGTCTCGCCTCCCAGCATCTTCGGAGGCGGCGCGACGGCGGAGGTCACCTACGCGCTCACGGGTCCCGATCTCGACACTTTGATTCGGGCCAGCAACCGGGTTGTGGAGGGTCTACGGCGCTTCCCCGCCGCGGCGGACGCCGACACCAGCGCGGTGGTGGGCAAACCTGAACTGGGCGTCTCCGTGGACCGCAACGCCGCCGCCGACCTGGGCGTCGCCGTGTCCGATATCGCGACTACGCTGCGGGTTCTCGTAGCCGGCGAGAGGGAGTCCGACTTCGCCGAGGGCGGCTACCAGTACGACGTGAACCTTCGGGCTCAGCCCCGGTTCCGCGACAGCCAGGAAGCCCTCTCACTCTTCACGGTCCCAAGCTCCAAGTCCGGGGCGGGACCGATCCCGCTGGACCAGGTCGTCTCCTACCGCGAAGGCGAGGGACCCTCCATCATCGACCGCTACGCCCGGGCCCGCCAGGTCACCATCTCCGCCAACGTGGCGCCCGGCGCATCCGAGCAGGCGATCCATGACAAGATCGAGGAGCTGGTGAAGCAGCAGAACTTGGGACCCTTGTACCGAGGCGACTTCACCGGCCGCGCCAAGGAGCTGGGCCGGACCTTCAGCAGCTTCGGGTCGGCCTTCCTGCTGGCGGTCCTCTTCATGTATCTGATCCTGGCGGCGCAGTTCGAGTCCTGGCTCTACCCCATCATCATCCTGGGGGCGCTGCCGCTCACACTGCCCTTCGCGCTTCTCTCCATCTTCGTCCTCGGGGGCTCCCTCAACATCTTCACGATGCTGGGCATCCTGGTACTCTTCGGCGTAGTCGCGAAGAACGCCATTCTTCAGGTGGACCACGCCAACGGGCTGCGGGAGCACGGAATGCCCCGGGGCCAGGCGGTGGTCCAGGCCTGCAAGGACCGGCTGCGGCCCATCCTGATGACCACCATCGCCTTCGTGGCCGGCATGATCCCTCTGGCGGCCTCCAGCGGCACCGGGGCCGGAGTCAGCCGGGCCACCAGCAGCGTGATCATCGGCGGGCAGGCCCTCTCCCTACTCCTCACTCTGGTTGCGATCCCCGTCTTCTACACCCTCATGGATGACCTGGGCAACCTGACCCACCGGGTTCGGGTACGCCTCTTCGGTCACGAGGATGGCGGACTGGCCGATGACGAGGACCTCCTTCCCTCCCCCGAGGCGGCGGATGAGGCGCTGATCGATTGAGGATCGTGGGCCGGGTGCCGGGTGGTGGCGCCCGCACCCAGCCTGCGGCCCTCACAAGCAAGCGGCCTGTCTTGACCCTCCTCAGGCACCGACCCTATAATGTACAGACCCCGGTCCCTCCTCTGCCGAGCCCGCCTTCGTTGAGGCACGAAGCACTCCTGGCTTATGCCGCCGCGAAGGCCTTCCGGGGACCTAACCCGCAGGATGCACGAGGCGCTTGCGCGGCGTGCATGGAGCAGGCATCCACACGTTCCCGCAGGTAGGTCGGGCTGAGGGTCGAGGGGCGGGCTCGCCCGTGACGGAAGCCTGACCTCGGAGTTCCCGCCGGCGGCCACCGCATCGCACCTGTCGCGATGCCTCCGCCTTGGACAAGCTGGGTACCATCACTCTGTAAGGGCCAGCCCTCCGGAGGTCGGCTGTCGCCAGAGCCCCTGCTTCGGAACCGCCCGCCCACCGGGTGGGCGGGCGCTGGCGCCTGCTTCGGCCATCCCCAATCGGGGTCCGCGAACCGGCCCGCTAGTCTCCAGGAGCACCCAACGAGATTGCCTGAGGGCCGTCCCCGCGGGGGCGAGTCCGGAGGGCTAAGTGCCACGGCCTGGGTGACCTGGCGTCCCTCGCGCTCGGAGCGAGCGCAAACCAGGAGAGACGGATGTCCAGACACAAGCGTGACTTGTCGGCAGTGAGGGAGAGTCTACTCGCGGAGCGCCAGCGGCTTCAGGAAGAGGTCGCGGGCCTCGACGAACGCTCCGTCGGCAGCCAGCTCGAAGAGACCGGAGAGCTGACCGCCTACGACAACCACCCGGCCGACGTGGCAACCAGCACCTTCGAGCGGGAGCGAGACCTGACCCTGGAGCGCAACCTGGTGGACGTGCTCCAGCGGATTGACGTGGCCCTGGAGAGGGTGGAGGCCGGCACCTACGGGGCCTGCGCGGAGTGCGGTAAGCCCATTCCGGCTCCCAGGTTGGAGGCCCTGCCCTGGGCCAACTACTGTCTGGATTGCCAGGCACGCGTGGAGGCGGCTTGACGGAACCATCTGATACCCGTGCCGTGAACTCGTGTCCGGAACTACGGCTTTCCACGCCCGCCCGCGCGTCTCGGGGCTCCCTCGTTCCCTGGATCGCCCTGGTCGTGCTGCTGCTGGACCAGGCCACCAAGAGCTGGATGGTTGGCCGGCTCTCCGGGGTGGAGACTGTGCCGCTGGTATCGGGCCTGCTGCATCTCACTCTGGTGCACAACCGGGGAGGGGCCTTCGGCCTCCTCCCCGGGGCCTCCGGTCTCTTCGTCCTGGTGGGCGCGGCGGCTGCCCTGGTGATCCTCATCATCGGCCGGCGAGTGCCCGGACTGAGCTGGGCCGGCGCCCTGGCCCTGGGGCTCATCCTTGGCGGCGCCCTGGGCAACCTGCTGGATCGGGTGCTGCTGGGCACCGTGACGGACTTCGTGGACGTGCGCCTCCACGGCCAGAACGTATGGCCCGTGTTCAACCTGGCGGACTCCTGCATCACCGTGGGGGGCGTGCTGGCGGCGCTTCAGATGCTTCGGGGCTCCAAAGAGGAGGCGGGCGTAGAGGGCAGCAGGGAGCAGTCCTTCTGATGCTTCCTATCCTTTTCCACTGGGGGCCCATCACCCTCTACACCTACGGCTTCCTGCTGGTCCTGGGCTTCCTGGCGGCCGTGGGGTGGACTCAGCGACACGCCCGACGGGAAGGCATCTCGCCGGAGCAGATCACGGACGCCGGACTGTGGATGTTGCTGGTGGGAGTGGTATGCGCGCGCCTGGTTTTCGTGGCGCTGGAGCACGACCACTACACGAGCTGGACGCAGATCTTCCAGGTATGGCAGGGGGGCCTGTCGCTGCACGGAGGCCTGCTTGGCGGCGTGCTGGCCGGCGCCTGGTACTGCCGAAGCCAGGGGATCCCCTTCCTGAAGATGGCGGACGTGGTCGCCCCCTCCTTGGGGCTGGGCTACGCCTTCGGCCGAATGGGCTGCCTGCTGAACGGATGCTGCTACGGAACGGAGTGCCACCTGCCCTGGGCGATGCGCTTCCCCAGCGTGCAGGTGCCGGGAACTCTGACTCCGCCCAGCCACCCTACGCAGATCTACTCCGCCCTGGCGGGCCTGCTCATCTGGGTGCTGGTGGAGCGCCTCTCACGCCGACCCCACTACCGGGGCCAGCTCTTCGGCACCTTCCTGCTGCTCTACTCCGTCTACCGCTTCCTGGTGGAGGCGCTGCGCAAGGGCGTGACCGCGCGGGTGTTGGTGGACGGCCTTACGGAGGGGCAGGTCGCCAGCCTGGTGATGTTCGTGGTCGCGCTGGGTCTGATGGCCTGGTGGCGGCGACGGAGTGGGGCCCAGGAGCTGCCGGCGGCCGCTAAGGCGGCGAGCGGCACGCGCGTCTAGCCTGCCTGAGTCAGCGGCCAGGACTGCCTCACCACCAAGACACCAAGAGGGGCAGGGAAAGCTCCACCACAGAGAGCACAGAGGCATACAGAGAAGGGCCCGGCTTAGTGTAACGCGTGCGAGCACGCGACTATCGTGCGCAAGCGCACGACCCCTGGTGGTGAGGCAGTTTCTGGCCGCTGACTGAGCGGGTATCCGAGGAGGTTGTGAGTGTCTGAGCCCACCAGTGGCTTCAGTGTATCGGAAGAGGAGGTAGGGGAGAGGCTGGACCACGTGCTGGCCTCACGGTATCCGGAGCACTCCCGCTCGGTGCTGCAGCGGCTGGCGAAGGAGGGCCAGGTGGAGCTTAACGGCGCGCCCGCCAAACCCAACACCCGCCTGAAGGCCGGCGACGAGGTAAGGGTCGGGTTCCCTCCGTCCGCGCCTTCCAGCCTGGAGCCGGAAGACCTGCCCCTGGAGGTGCTCTTCGAGGACGCGGACCTGCTGGTGGTCAACAAGGCCTCCGGAATGGTGGTCCATCCGGCGGCGGGCGTCCACGGCGGCACGCTGGTGAACGCGGTGCTCGCCCACTGTGGGGACGAGCTCTCCCGCCTGGGTGGCGAGGACCGGCCGGGCATAGTTCACCGATTGGACAAGGACACCTCCGGGCTCATCCTCGTTGCCAAGACCGACCGCGGTCACAGATCCCTGGCCCAGCAGATCCACGACCGCACGGCCTCACGGGTGTATCTGGGCATCCTCTGGGGGACCCCCCGCTTCACGCACGCCCTCATCGACGCGCCCATCGGCCGCCATCCCACTGACCGTAAGCGCCGCGCGGTGGCCGAGGGCGAAGGCTCCCGAAACGCCGCCACGGAGCTGGAGGTGGTGGAGGTCATGAGCTTCTGCACCCTGGTCCGCGCGAAGCTGCGCACGGGGCGAACCCACCAGATCCGCGTGCACTGCTCCCACGTCGGGCATCCGGTGCTGGGCGATCCGCTCTACGGCGGGGTCCGCCAGCCACCGGCGGAGCTCTTCCGCAGCACGGAGATGCGCACCACCTGGCAGCATCTGCTGGAGGCCGTTGGTGGACAGGCTTTGCACGCCGCCGAACTGGAGTTCGACCACCCGGTTACGGGCGAGCGCCTCCACTTCGAGGCACCGCTCCCACGCCCCACGCTGGACCTCATCGACTTCCTCCGCGGCCTGGGCTGCCGATAGCCCGGTACCGCGCCTGCCCTACGCAGGAGCGCGATAGGCCGCTCCCCTCCATGGGGTGGTCCCGCCGCCGACTAGTGGGTGCCGTGCTTGGGGAGCGCCGGACACGCACCGGGTCGCCTCCCTGTCAGGCCGGCAAGCGGACCTTGAGTCCCAGTGTAGAAGGGGCTACCTGGGAGTTCGCTTGAGCAGCCTGTTTGGGAGGGACATGATGAGAAGAGTGCTTGGTGTGCTGGCGATGGTACTGGTCCTGGGAGTGGCGGTTCCCTCCTGGGCCGGTGGGCCCGTAACCCCGAAGCTCGTGGTGCTTCGCCAGGTGGGCCAGGAAGCTTGCGGCGGCGATGTGGCCCTTGAGGTTGGGGAGTTGCTGGAGGTGGTGCTGCCGGAGAACGCTTCCACCGGGTTCCAATGGGAGTATGCCCAGAAGATCAATGGCGACGTGCTCCGGACCGTGGACAGCTACACCGAGGTGACCTCCGATGTGCCCGGGGCCCCGGGGCTCTAGCGCTACCTGCTGCGCGGCGCGGGAACCGGCACCACTGACTTCGGCCTGGCCCACCGCCAACCCTGGGATACCACCACGCCGCCCGCCGTCACCTTCCGGATCAGCGTGACCGTGAAGCCCAAGACTCAGTCCGGGCTTGCCGACCAGGCCTCTGAGCTGGGTGACGTGAACGGTGATGGCAAGGTCAACCTGAGTGACGTTCTACTCCTCCCCCGGCACGTCCTGGGCCTGTAGGGATCTGGGTAACCGGTAGCAGTCTCCCTGTTAGGTGTGCGACCAGGCATCGTACCTAGAGTAGAAGAGACGATCCTGGGGTCGTCTAAGGAGACCTCAATAGGGAGAGATGCGATGGGAAAGTTGCTTTGCGCGTCGGCAATGGCGCTGGCGCTGATGGCAGTAGTTCCCTCCTGGGCCGGAGGGCCCGTAGCGCCGAAGCAGGTGGCGTTGTCCCAGGTTGGGCAGGAGGCGAACGGCGGAGAGGTGACCCTGGCGGCGGGCCAGTTGCTGGAAGTGGTTCTGCCGGAGAACGCCTCCACAGGCTACAGTTGGGAGCTAACGGGGGCCCTTGGCCCGACGGCACGCGTGGTAGATGACGTCAGCGAGTACACCTCCAACATGCCGGGCGCGGGCGGACTGCGACGCGTGCTGCTTCGCGGCCTCGAGGCGGGCAGCGCGACCTTCACGGCCGTCTACCGCAGGCCCTGGGAGACGGGCGTGGCTCCCATCGAGAGCTTCACGCTAACCCTCAAGGTTGGGGCTACCTCTCAAAATGCATCCCTCGGCAACTCCGCCCTACAGGGCGACCTGAACGGGGACGGTATCGTGTCCATCCAGGACGTGATCTTCCTGCTTCGATACCTAGTGGGGCTCTAGGTCAGCATCAAGAGCAACTTCACCACGAAGACACCAAGACACCAGGAACTGCCCTGCCTGGGAGGGCACAAGGGTACACAGAGAGGAAACCAGCGTAGGTTCTCTTGGTGTCTGGGCGATGTGGTTGTTCGCAGATGCTGACTAAGCCGCGCCCCGATGGCACGTGTAAAGGCGGAGTCCCGGAACGGACTGCCGCCGAGAGGGTCGAACCCAAAGCCCCGAATGGCCTGTACTCACCAGGTCCTGCGGGGCTTTGCCGTGCCTAGGTGTCGGTCAGGGCACCCAGAACCCCACGCTGCACGCCGGCATAGCGTGGAAGTGGCTGCGTCACAGGCATCGCTGGTTGTGCTGGGGAACTGGATCTTGGGGGATGAGCCGGCCCAGCTTCTGGCCGTGTAGGCTGTCTCGCCCTCTCCACCGCCCAGGACGCTCCCCGAGCAGAAAGGATTCCGCATGACTCAGCCACTGACCTGGATCGCCGCCGCGCTGGTTGCCCTTGCCGTCCCTGCCGCCGCGCAGGAGGGCGCCACCTCGGCGGCCCCCAAGCCGGTCGTGACCGTGAGCAAAGACGTGGAGTACGGCACGGCTGCCGGAGAGAGCCTGAAGCTGGACCTGTACCTGCCGGCGGAACCGGCCACGAAGCCTCGCCCGGCGCTGCTCTTCGTGCATGGCGGGGGCTGGTGTGAGGGGGACAAGTCCGGAACGGCGGACCGAGCCAGGCAGATGGCCGAGCTGGGCTACGTGGTGGCTGCCATTAACTATCGGCTGGCCCCTAAGCATCCCTACCCGGCCGCCGTGGAGGACTGCTGGACCGCGCTGAAGTGGCTGCGCGAGCATGCGGAGGAGTATCAGCTCAACCCTGCCAAGATTGGCGCTCAGGGCGAGTCGGCCGGTGGGCACCTGGTCACCATGTTGGGACTGGGGGCCGGAGCCAAGGGAGGGGATCCCCTTCAGACCCGCCCGGCCTGCGTGGCGGACTTCTATGGCCGGACCGACCTGAGCCTGGACCAGACGCCGGGCACCTGGGAGGACTACCGCCAGCGCTTCATCGGCAAGACCCGGGCTCAGGCGCCGGACCTCTACCGTGAGGCCTCACCCCTCAGCCACGTGGATTCCAAGGCCTGCCCCTTCCTCATCCTCCAGGGCTCCCGAGACCAGCAGGTGGTGCCGGAGCACTCCACTAAGCTTTTCGCCGCGCTGGACAAGGCGGGTGTGGAGACCAGCCTGATGATGGTAGCCGGCGCCGGCCACGGCTTCGGCAACGGCGCCGCCGATCAGGCGTGGGCCACCACGTGCGCCTTCTTCGCGCGCCATCTGGGAGGCCGCGCGCAGTAGCGCGCGCCGCCTTGGGGCCGAGCGGCACGGGCACGAGTGGGTGCAGCCGCTCGTGCCCGCCACCGCTCGGACTCGCCCTTCTGCCCACGGGGATGCGGTACCGCGCCGCACCCCCACGGGCTTGCCCTCCCTATCTGGCGACCAGGCCGACCGTGCTACCGGGGATGCCGGCGAAGCCGTCCAGTGGCTGGAGGCTGCCGTCCTCCATCACGCGGTAGGCGGCGATGTGGTTGGCACCGGCGCCAAGAGCGTACAGGTACTGGCTGTTCACGCTGAAGGCCATGTCCGTCGGATGGCTTCCGGCGCCGGTGCTCGCCGTGATGCCACTCGGGTCCAGCAGGGCGAGGCTGCCGTCGGTGGCCACTGAGTAGCCGCTGATGCTGTTGCTGCCGGCATTCGTGGTGTAGGCGTACTTCCCGTTTCCGGTGATGGCAATCCAGCAGGCAGCCGTCTGATGTGTGACGGCTGAAGGCGTGATGACCGACAGCCCGCCGTCCTTCGCCGCCTGGTAGGAGGAGACGGCGCCAGAGGCCTCGGACACAATGGCGACGTCCCTCTTGCCGAACTGGAAGCCGAAGGGCACCGTGCCGGAGGACGGATGGACGATGGGCCCCGTCGCCAGGCCGTTCTTGCCGACCGTGAAGGTGTCGATCAGGTTGGTGTTCTTCTCAGTCACCATCAGCAGATCGCCCTGGTCGTTGAAGCTCACCTCCGCAGGCCCGGGCATGGCGGTGCTGAGGAGACGCTTGGAGCCGGGCAGCGCGGTGAGACGTCCGTCCCTACCCACCCGAAACCCCACGATGCACGAGGGTGCCACGGCGTTGGGGAAGACGCCCCCGGCGTTCAGGACGTATAGCAGGTCGCCGCTGACCGTGAGGCTGATAGGCACCAGGCCACCGGAGGCCGTGCGGTCCACGAGGACCGGGCCGCTCTCCTCCACGCGGAGGCTGGAGATACTGTGGCTGCCGGCATTCACGGCGAAGAGCCAGCGGCCGTTCCCGCTCAGTGCCAGGGCCCCCTGGCTGCCCAGACCCGCGCCCGTGCCCAGCCCCCCGGTGGGCACCGCTCCCGCCGGTGCCAGCGAGCCGTCGGCGGCGCGGTGCAGCTCCATCACCGCGTTTCCAGCGGCCGCGTTGGTCAGCGTGTAGACGGTCCCCGGGGAGGGCGACTCGTCCGCCGACGCGGGGCGGGCTCCCGTCAGGGCAACGGCTAGCAGCAGGGAAGCCTGAGCCGCCACGAGGGCGAGGCCCCGAGCCCTCACATGTGGAGTTCGGGAGGACCGCGTTCCAGGTGCGGCGGGGGGACGGGGCGACTCGCTCGCGGCGGTGGTCCAGCCAGGTACGGTTATCTTCATGGTGGTTCTCCGTTTCGGGATTGGCGGCCCCAGGGGCCGGTGGATGAGCGCATTCACCCCTCTTACGGAGAACCGACACCCCTGTCACCCAGAGATCCTGCGCGCTCTCAAGAGATGCCGGATGGGCGGCTGAGTCCCTCGAACAGGTCGCACCCCAGGCCGCCAACCCATCGTGGGGCTTCGCCCCGGAGCAAGCTGCCCCCGCCGCCCCACTTCTGAGGGGGCAAGTCCTTCAGTGACAGCGCTGGCCCACGTCCATCCGGGGGTGGCGATGACCCGGGCCGAGCGCCCCTGGGCCGCCAGCATGTCTTCGTAGCTCGACCGGCAGTCCCCGCAGTTCGCCAGGTGCCACAGAACCGACCTCAGGTCCCCGGTGCTCTGCTGTCCCTTCGCCAGGAGGGCGGCCGCTGCCAGGGCCTGGCCGTGGCTCAACGCCGCGATGCCGGCCGGGGGGCGCTCCAGCGGCGCCAGGAGCGGCAGCCGGCTGCCCATCACCACCCCCACCAGGAGGCAGGTCGCCGCGACCAGGACTGGGCTGAGGTGCAGGCGGGGCAGTCCCCCGAGGGACCATCGTCGGCGGGACGGCTGGGCCTGGGGAGCAGACGGGGGTGCCGGGGCCGCGCCAAGCCGCTCCGCGATGGCCGCCTGAACGCGCGCCTCCGAGCCCGCGCCAGCCGGCATGGGTACGCTCTCCAGAGCGGCCCGCAGGCTGGCTGCCGTCAGAAAGAGGTCCGCCAACTCGCCCGCGTCCTCGGCGGTAAGGCCATCCAGCCCGGCCACGCGCGGCTGTGGGTCCTCACGCATCCGCTCAATCACCGCCCACAGGGCATCGGCCATGAGCTGCTGCTTGCTGTCCTTTTCCAAAGCTCTACCTCGCTTCCATGCCCGCGGTGAACTGCCGAACGCGATGGCGCAGCTTCTGCATGGCCTTATACACGTGGGTGGTGACGGCGCTGATGGAGGGCTTGCCGGTGACCTCCATGATCTCCTGGGAGGTCATCCCCTGGTCGTAGGCAAGAGCCAGGATCTCCCGGTCGGAGGTGGAGAGCTCCTCCAGCGCCTGCCGCACCAGGGCGACCTGCTCCAGGCGGGCGAGGTCCTCCAGCATGGCGTCTCGCCGCCAGTGGGGAGGCGCGTCCCAATCCTCCTCCAGGTCGGTGCCGCTGACCTGGGGCGTCTTGCGGCGAAGGCGGTCCATCGCCAGGTTTCGGGCAATGGCGTAGAGGTAGGAAAGGTAGCGGCTGTTGCGGGCGGCGTCGTAGCGGTCGATCCGGTCGAGGGCGCGGCAGAAGGTCTCGCCCACCAGGTCATCCACTTCGGACTCCGGCACTCCCAGGGTGAAGAGGAACCGGGTGATGCGGCCCTGGTGGCGGTCGAAGAGCGCCCCAAAGGCCTGCGCCTCTCCGCGCTGCACCCTAACGACGATCTGCTCGTCGCTCTCCCCCTCCCAGGCAGGATCTGCCTGTAGCATGGCACCTCCTCCTCGAAGCCGCGAGGTCGACGGCATCGCAGACCCACCACCAAGACACCAAGCGACAGCACCAAGGGCCGCAAACTGCCCTACCACAGAGACACGGAGGGCACAGAGATGAGGACGAGAGGGGGCAGTAGCAGTGCCCAGGCGCTGCTGGCGCGGCTCGGGGGCTCCAGATGTCCTACGGCAGGGAGCGGTGGCTGTCACCCTGGTAGATGCCACGGCTGGCGGGGATGGGGAGGGTTGGTGAGGGGGTGGAGTGCGCTGCAGCATCCTACTAGCCGTCGACGAGAGGCAGGCTACCTTGGCCCACAGAGCGCCAGATGAGCACCACCCGCTCCTTCGGGCGAGAGGCCTCCAAAGGCGCGGTCGGGGGTAGTTGGGGCGAAGGCGTCCCGCCTGCGCGGCGGAGATCATCCATCACGCGCAGTCACGGACACCGAGCCCGAGGGCATGGGCCTCACCGGTACGCCCTGGTGACTCTGCCGCGCCGGGCATTCCGCTGGCGTCTGAGGGGCCTTCCCACTAGCGCCGTGGCCACGGGCTAGCCGGGTTGGTCTAGCCCACGGCGCTTCGGGCCAGCGCCAGGGCGCCCTTGGGGGTGACGATGACGGTGGCGCGGCGGACTGGGCCGCGGTGGCGGGTCAGGCGCTCGCCGTCGTAGAGGTAGACCTGCTTGGAGCCCTCCTCCCGGTAGTACTCGCCCTTGACCAGTTCGCCCGTTCGGAGCCGGGAGTAGGCGCGCGTGATGCGTCGGTACAGGGCTGGCACGGCGTAGCCCCAGGGGTCCTCCCAGGTGGAGCAGTCCTCAAGAGCCGACTCCTCCTCGAAGTTGTTCCAGTCCGCGATGGTGACGTACCGAGGCCGTAGCCTCAGTACGCGGAGCCACTCCCGGGCGTAGCGGTTGCCGCCCTCGCGCGCGTCCTCCAGCGGGTCGGAGCCCTGGGCTACCACGGAGCGGGGAAACCGGTGGCCGGGCCACAGGCTCATGCACTCCTCGAGGGCTGGGGCAGGCTCATAGGAGCCCCAACCCCAGGTCTTGCCGCGCGCCATGGCGGCGTGGTTGTCGCCATTGTAGGCCCAACGCACGGTGAAGCGCGGGTCGGTGAAGTCACCGGGCCCGTAGTTCTTGTCCGTATCGACGAGGAGCAGCGGCTTGCCCTCCAGGCGGAAGTAGCTCGGCCGCTGGGCCCAGTGCTCCCAGTAGTAATCCGCCGCCCGCTGCTGCGCCGGTCTGCCCCCGGCCCGCATCTCGCCGCCCCCGCCGATGCAGAGGGGGATGCGCTCCGTCTCGACCCTGCGGTCCATGAAGTCGAACCAGGCGCCGATGTTTTCGTTGATACGGCCGCCGTCGTTGCCCACGCCGTTGGTGTCGTCCAGGATGAGGAAGTCCACCCCAAGGTCACGGAACTGGGCGTAGTGCTGGGCGATGACCTGAGGGTCACCGGAGGTGTAGCGTCCGCGCGCGGGGAGTCGCAGGCAGTTGGCCCAGTGGTGGAACTGGTCGTCCTGGGTCCACCAGACCGTGAGCCAGAGCCCCAAGCGGGGCCCGGACGCCGAGGGGGACGGCGAGGCGAGAAGGCTCGGCGCGCCGAGGGCCAGAGTAAGCAGGGCGAGGCAGAGGGGCTTGGTCATACCTCAACCTTCGCCCCCAGTCGCAGGCGTTCCCGGCGGCTGGCAGCCGAATCTGGGGGGGCAGGGCGCCGCGCATGGAATGCTACTCCTCAGGCCTCGGGCGAGGCGGAACGCCAAGTTGGGCCTGAGTGATGGCCGCCACAAGGTCCTCGGTCGAGAGGCTGTAGACCCCTCGCAGCCGGGACTCCAGGAGGCCGTTCGCGCGGTTCCTAACCAAGAGCGAGTACAGCTCCGGCTTGGCCCGGAGCTGTCCACTGGTTGCTCCGGAGCTGGGGCTCAGGAAGACCACGATAGTGCACCCGGCGGTGGCCGCAAAGGGCCGGCCCGCACGCGCCTGAAGCTGATGCTCGCTCTGAGTCACCGGGTAGCGAACCACCAGGGAGCTCGCGGTCTCGGCGGCCGAGCCCGGCTGAGCGCGCAGCCATCGCAGGGGGCGCACCTTCAGCTCCCGCCAGGCCACGATCCGCGCGTCCCCGGCCTTGGGCGGCTCGCCGGGACGGTCCACCGGCTTCTCCAGTGAGACGGCCTTGACCCTGGCGAGCAAGATGGCGCCCGGAGTCGCCACCAGCGGCGCGACCATGTCCGCGCCTTCTGCCTTCCGCGAATTAGCACCGGCCCCAACCGGGAGCAGCGCGAGCCCAAGCAGCAGGGCCGGCAGTCCCCATCCACCAGAGTATCCGCGTTCCACAGAACTCCTCCATCAAGACTGCTTGCCGAGGCGCCCCGCACCCGATGGGCTGGCGCCGCCAGCCCCCTGTGGATGCCTAAGTGCCGCGAGAGCATCCCTCGACGTCTAGCCAGAAGCACGGGAGGAGCACGGCGGTGGGGCCTTGGCACTCCCTTAGAGCGTCAGAGTGAACGGTTTGTTGCTATGAACAGCAGGCCGGGATCAAGGCCCGCGGTCGGTGCCAGAGGGAGGGCGTCCTCGCGGGGCGATGTTAGGGGGCCCGGCGCCCCGAAAACGCCCACAGAGGGACACAGGAACAGCCGCCCAGCGTCTGGAACTGACAGGCAGCACCGCTCGTCCCAAAGGTACGGCCCCTGGGACGAGGGAACCAGCCTGCGCGGTTCCGAGAAGCCTGTGGAGGCCCGCGTCATTCACGACGCGACCCAGGCGGGCTGGCAGTTGAGGGCCGGGAGGTGAGGGAGCATGGGCCGCCGCAAGGGGTTCACGCTGATCGAACTGTTGGTCGTCATCGCCATCATTGCCATTCTTGCCGCCATCCTCTTCCCCGTCTTCGCGCAAGCTCGGGAGAGGGCACGCGCCACGGCCTGCCTCTCCAACATGAAGCAGATCGGCCTGGCGCTGAGCCAGTACCTGGGGGATTGGGAGGACACCTACCCCTTCAACCGCTTCCCCTGGCCGGGCTACAACAACTTCAGCAGTGACAACTTTCACGGCAGCCAGTACACCTGGCGCCGGGCCATCGCCCGCTACATGCACAACTACTCCGCCTGGCTGTGCCCCTCCAACGAGTGGGCCGGCACCTACACGGGCGGCGTGATCAACCCCGGCCCGGACGGGGGTGATGAGAGCAACGCCAACCCCACCTACCGGGCGCAGGGCGTGATCCTCAACTCCTACGCGTACAATGGCGGCTACTTCCACGAGGGCAGCGTTCGGCGTGACTCCATCCCCATCGAGCCCCTGATGCGTCCCCGGGAGGTGGCGGAGATCCGGGACCCAACCAGCCTGATCGTCATCCTGGAGAGCCGGGGGAGCTACCCGGACCTCGGCTACTGGGTGATGGGTTGGGACGGCGTCGCGGCTGGGAAGGGCTGGTTCCAGACGCACCTGCGCGGCATGAACTGGATCCTCGCGGATACCCATGCCAAGTGGATGAGGTTGGCTACCACACTGAAGCCGCAGCAGATGTGGATCGACACCGGCAACCGGCAGCGAGACCAGACCGCCATGGAGGCCTACCTCTCGCAGCTCCATCCCGAGTACCGGTAGCCTAACCTCGAAGTGTTCGCCGACCGGCGCCGAGTGCGAGCATCTTGCTCGCGCCACCGGCTCCACGCCGGTGGCGCCGGGCTTCCGTGTGTCACTCCGCCGCAGTCCGAGCAGCGCTTACCCAATCCCTGCCGAGCCGCACCTGGCCTCCACCCCACGGCCGAGGCAGTTGGGGCGCAGACGTCTCGTCTGCGCGACGCCGTCCGGCCTCCTGGCGATGGTCAGCCTCCGGCCCGATCCCCGAGCCGCGAGCGTCTCGCTTGCGACTCGGCCGTAGGCCGAGCAGGTCCTGAGCCAGGACTAGGTCTGCCGACGCCTGCCTCCCCTGCCGCCGGACAGCACCGGAGGCAGTTGGGGCGCAGGCGTCTCGCCTGCGCGACCTGACAGTCACCTGCGCCCTCCGGTTGTGGCCCGGGTCCGCGCGGCGTCTTCAACGAGGCAGACCTGGGGTGAGAGAGACCGTGGGTCGCGCAGGCGAGACGCCTGCGCCCCAACTGCCCTGCCGTGGGGCGGAGGCCAGGGTCGCTTAGGCGGGGTGGTGGGTCGCCCGGGAGTGAACTCCTCGGGCTAGTCTCGCCCCGTCCCCTACGGGACGGTACTGAGGTCCGTGATACCAGGAGAGGCGGCGTACCCGGCTCACGGCGGCACGCCGTCCTGGCGAGGGACGGCTCGATACTGGCCCGAGGAGTTTACTCCCGGGCGATCGGGCGCACAGGCGACAGGACCATCCCTTCTCCCAGGATCCCGGTCCACGGAAGCGGCCCTTTGCCCCGGCGAACGCGCGTCTTCATGGGCCGGGCGACTCACTGGGCGGTGACCGCCAAAGCTAGCCTTCGCTGCCGTGCGATGCTGGCCCCACCGCCCGACTGGGCGCGACTCGGCCGCCGCACGGGGCGGCTCCAGTCCTCGGGAACAGGGCGTCACCACCGAGCGTGGGCGTGTCTCCGGAGTGTCGTCTCCGCGTAGTCGTAGTTGTTTCTGATGCACGCGTTGAAGTAGCTTCCGACGCTGTCAGCCTCCACGAGCTTTTTGAAGACCTCCTCGGGAACCTCGTAGTACTGGTAGACGGCCCCTCTGAGGAACTCAACCTCCAGTGTTTGGGAGTCGCGGTCGTAGCCGGCGCTTGCCAGCATACTTGACTCCACGGGCACTCTCTCCATCGGGTATCACCTCCTCCTGGGGATGACAAGGAATGCCATCCGGAGTCAGTGTACCCTCGGCGCCGGAGCCCTATTCAGGCTTCGGCGTGCCATACCATTCGCGGCCGCGGGTGAAGGACCGCGGACAAGGCTAGGCGTAGACTACGCTATCGACGAGAGCGCGTGGAAGCCCGTGCCGTTTGCGAGCGACCTGTGGGGATCAGGCCTCAGTCACCCAGACATAGGCCGATCAGCCGAGCCGTCCGGATCATGGGGTGGTCCAGGGGGATGGTGCGCTTCACGCCGGCCACCTTCTCCAGCGGCACGGGGAGCAGATGCCCGCCCTTGACGGCCACCATCACGCCGAAGGTGCCCTCCCAGATCATCTGGGCCGCGGCGCAGCCGAGCTGCGTGGCCAGGAGGCGGTCAGTGGGCGTGGGCGTGCCGCCGCGCTGCACGTGCCCCAGGGTTGTAACGCGAGTCTCCATGCCCAGCGCCTTGCCCAGCTCGTCGGCCAGGACGAGGCTGTTGACCACGGGAGGGATGCGCGGAGCCGGCTTGCCCTTCTCCTTCTTGGGCTCCTCCTTCTTGGCGTCCTCGGCCGGCAGCGCGCCCTCTGCTACCGCGACCAGGCTGAAGCGCCGGCCCTTCACGCGGCGGCTCTCGAGGGCTCGGACCACCCGGTCCTTGTGGAAGGGAATCTCCGGGATCAGGCAGACGTCGGCGCCGCCGGCCAGGCTGGCACCCAGCGCCAGCCAACCCGCGTTGTGGCCCATGATGTCCACCAGGATGATCCTCTGGTGGCTGGAAGCCGTGGTGTGGAGGCGGTCAAGCGCCTCGGTGGCGATCGACATGGCAGAATCGTAGCCGAAGGAGGTGTCCGTTTCCGCCACGTCGTTGTCGATCGTCTTGGGCAGGGTGATCACATTCAGCCCGGCCTTCTTCAGGAGCAAGGCGTTCTTGGCCGTTCCACCGCCGCCGATGCAGGCCAGGCAGTCCAGTCCCAGGCGCCGGTAGTTCTCCACCGCGGCACCGGTCATGTCGTGGACGGTGCCATCGGGCAGGGGCATCTTGTTCGGCTTGTTGCGGCTGGTGCCCAGAATGGTGCCGCCCAGAGTCAGGAGTCCAATGAGCTCCTGGTCGGTGATGTGGATCACGCGGTTCTCAACCAGGCCTGTGAACCCGTCGAGGATGCCGACCACGCTCATCCCGTAGGTCCCCATCACGGTCTTGGCGATACCTCGGATAGCGGCGTTCAGGCCGGGGCAATCCCCACCGGACGTCAGTATACCTACCGTCTTCGGCTTGCTCGGCTGTGCCATGGCGATCGCTCCTAGTCTCTGCCGGATGCCCTGCGCGCTCCGCGGCACCAGAGCGCCGATGTGCGTTTCGGTGAGGACTCAGCTACCGCCTTCCACGCCAACTGGCGGGAGGGGGAGCCAGGCCATAGTAGCAGATGGGTGAGCCCGTGCGGACGGCCCAGGCGGAGTCGCCGTAGGAGTAGTGCCAGAACTCATCACGGCAGTTGCTGAAGCCGACACCCGTCATGGCATCGTAGATGATCTTGCGGTTGCGGCGGGCGCGGTCCGTGAGCCCGGCGATGAAGGTGGGAGCGCCCGACCAGCCCTGGTAGGGGGAGGATAGGTCCGCCCTGCGCCCACCGGGCAGCAGCAGGTGGACGTCCACCGCCCCGCCGGTGCAGTGGCCCGGAGGCGCCTTCTGGTCGGCTGGCGCGAAGAAGCGGTTGGTGGCACGCCTCAGGGTGGCGTGGCTCCACTCGGGGTGCGCCTCCTGCATCTGCTTGAAGTAGCCCTCGTAGAGCCTGCTCTGGATCTCGATGGTGCGAAGCGCGGTGCGGACCAGGAAGGTGTGTCCTGCGGGCAGAAGCTCCGCCGCGCGGTTCAGCAGCTCAGCCGCGGTCACCCGCAGAAAGGGCAGGCACCTTCGCGCGATCTTCACCCCAGGACAGTGCGCCCGAAGGTCCACCAGCGGCTCCCCGCTCTCCAGCAGCGGCACCCGATTCAGAGCCCCTATTGGCTCCGGGGAGCCACCGCCCACCATGTCTACTTCAAAGGACAACGCCACCTCCTGGCAAGGGTCGTAGGGTTGTAAGGTCGTAGGGCCGTAGGGAAAGGCCGAGGAGGGTGGGAGACGGTGTCTGGCACGTCAAGCCGGTGGCACCGATCGCCCACCCCGTGAGGGGGTGGGCTGATGTTGCGCTCCGCGCGGAGCTACCGCCTGACGTCGTTGCAGCAGGTTCCCGTTCGCCGGAGGAGCAGCGGCGTTTGGACCCATCCCCTCCGGGGCACCTCCGCGCGGAGCGCCAAGCCAGCGCACCCCTTCACGGGGTGGGCGATCGGCCCCTCAAGGGCCCAGGCGTCTGGACCCACCCCTCACCCTCCTCGGCCCTTCCCTACGACCCCACGACCCTACGACCCTACGACCCTACAACCCCGCGACCCTTCGCAGCAGCGCCACCACGTCGCTCACGTCCAGCCGCCCGTTCGAGTTCAGGTCGCCCGCTGAGAGGAGCGCTGGGGTGATCGGGATCAGGCCGACGGCGATCTTCAGGCCCAGGACGGCATCTGCCACGTTCACCCGGCCATCGCCGTTCATGTCGCCGGTTGCCGTCACGCCTGGCGTGGCTAACACCTCCGAGGACTCGGAGCTCTCGCCGCCATAGCCGACGGTGGTTACCACGTACCGGTAGGTGGCGCCCTTACTGAGACCGGTTTGGACGTAAGGGGGCGTTACCCCTTCGACGAGCGCGCCCGTTGCCTTGGTCACTCCGGCGCTGGCTCCGTAGTAGAGGTTGTAGCTCACGGCGCCCTCGGCCGGCGACCAGGAGAGAGTGACCTGGTCCTCGCCCGCGACCGCCTTGACTTGCGTCGGGGCCGCTGGGGCGGCGGGGGCGAGGGTGTTGAAGACCTCATTGGTGACGATAGGCGCGTTCTGGTCGAAGACCACGGTAGCCTGGTTGGTGAAGCGCGTGCCAGGCGGCGTATCGGGGCGCAGGCGGACGGTGAAGGAGACGTGGCCCTCGCCCCGGTGGGTGTCATCGTTGGGCGGCAGGAAGCCCGCCTTGGCGTCCAGCGGCAGGTCTCCGGTCCCGGGGTCCAGGGTGCGAAGCTTCCAGGTAATCGTCGAGCCCTGGCGCTGGCCGCTGAGCTCCAGGCTCCACCTGCCCACCCGAACGACTGTGGTTCCGGAGGGCTGGTCGGCGAGCCCGCTCTCCACGCGCTCGCCGAAGGCCATCTCACCGAGCCGAAAGCTCTCCGCATCGAGCTGGGGAGCCAGCACGTCGGTAATGGTGACCTCCTGAGCGGGCGCCGTAGCCGTCTTCACGTTCTCGAAGTAGACCCTGTAGGTCAGCGTCTGGCCGGGGAGAACGTAGCGCTGCGTCAGTGGGTCGCCCAGGCCCAACGGCCCCACCTTCTCGTTGGGGTCGTTGGAGTTGACGACGATCACCTTCTGGCGGTCGACGGGAAAGGTGGGCAGCACCATCTGCGAAGGGTCGCCCAGGCGCTGGCCGATCTCCTGCTGTCCGGCGCCCACCGGATCCGTGATGCTGGAGATCGTGGAGACGGTTCCGGCCCCTTTCATGAGGGTCTCGAAGCCGGCCGGATTCCCCTTGTTGAGCTGATCACCGGCGGAGGCGGTCATCATGACGCCGGTTCCGAGGCCCGCCAGCCCCAGGCCGGAGACGACCAGAACGCCGCCCGCGACGGTCCCGACGCCGGTGAACATCAGCACGCCGCCGACCACCACCATGGTCCCGCCCAGCACCGTCATCCCCACGCCGCCGTGGGCCGCCCCCTTGGCGACGCTGGGAGTCTGCTGGACCTGGTTGTTGTGCTGAAGCGTGCCGGTGTCCTGAGTGGGGAAGTAGCTGTCCAGCGTGTCATTGGTCCCAAGAGGGTCCGCGAGGTTCACCGGGTCGTTGTGACAGTAGGCGTAGAGGTTGGCGCCTCCCTGCAGCCCGATGGGGTCGGGAGTGGTGAAGCGCCCGAGGTCGGGCAGGTAGGGTCGCACACCCATGCCCAGCAGGCCGCCAGGGTCCGTGGTGACGCCGTACCGGCCGCCAAAGCGGAAGGGGTTGGCATCGTCGGCGCCCGGCGAGAGCTGAGCGCCAAAGGGCTCGTAGTCGTACCCGCGCGCCAGGGCTCCCGCCGTACTGGTCAGCAGCCGCGTGTTGCCGAGGGCGTCGAAGCCGTAGTAGCTGAAGGCGCCGGCCGCGTCCTGGCGCGCCAGCAGTCCCAGACCGGTGACGTAGCGCGCCGCCGGTTTTGCCTGGGCGTCAAGCTCGGCCGCCAGGGCGTTGGGGATCGTCGGGTCGTAGACCAGGCGGGTGATGACTCCCCCCCTCTCGACGGTAGAGCGCTGGCCGAGCGCGTCGTAGGTGACGCGCCACACCTCACCGGACGGCAGCGTGACGCCGGCAAGCCGGCCCTCCGGGTCGTACCCGTAGGTGGTGACACCGGATGGACTGGTGATGGAGACCAGGCTGCCGTCCGCGTCATAGGTCAGCTTCAGGTCGCCCGCCTGGGTAACCTGGTCCAGCGCGTTGGTGGCGTAGGCCGTCGCGGCGCCGCCCTCGGACAACTGAACTCGGTTGCCGACGGCGTCGTAGGTGACGCGCGTCTGGCGACCATCGGGGTGAGTGGCCCCCGTGAGCCGGCCCTCAGCGTCGTACTCGTAGTGGGTGGCGCCGGAGAGCGATGCGAGGCTGGTAACGCGGCCGGCCGCGTCGTAGACATAGTCGAAGCGGGCCTGGACCTCCCCCTGGGCTCCGGCGTGCGTGATCCGCGTGGGACGCCCCACGATGTCGCGCTCCGTGACCACCGAGGTGCCGTTGCCCCGGACCTCCCTCACCACCCGGCTCTGGGCATCGTACTCATAGCGGACCAGCACTGCTCCGGTACCGTCGCTCAACTGTCTCAGGCGGCCGGCGGCATCGTACTGGTAGTTCACGAGGGTGCCGTCGCTGGAGGCGCGCCGGGTCCGCTTGCCCAGAGCATCACGCTCGAAGGCGAGCCACGGGCCGCCCGGGTACTCCACCCGAGAGAGGTAGCCGCGGCTGTCGTACTGGAGGACGACTTCGCCGGTCAGGGAGTCCTTCGCGGAGGTCAGCAGCCCGCGTGCGTCATAGACGTAGTCAACCGTCCGACCGTCCGGGTACTCCTTGCGGGTTAGGCGGCCAGCCGCGTCCCGGCTGAGCTTAAGGGCCTTGCCGGCACGGCTCGTGTAGCCGATGACGGACCCCGCCGCGTCCCGGCCGAAGGCCTCGGAGGAGCTATCGGTATAGGCAATACCGGTGAGCGCGCCCTGAGAGCTGACCGCGTAGTCGGTTCGGTTGTTCCGAGCATCGTGCAGCCGGGTCAGCCGGTTCAGGTCCTCCGAGTAGGTGAAGGCGGTCCTACTCCCGGCGGGCGAGGTCACCGCCACGGGGTTGCCGGCCTCGTCGAACTCCAGGGACCAGGCGCGGCCGAGCGCGTCGGTGAGGGTGACCGGGTTCCCGTCGGCGTCGAAGCGCGCGCTGAGCGTGGCCCCCAGGGCGTTCTCGACGGCCAGCACGCGGCCGGAGGGACTGTACCACAGCTTGGTCACCCCGCCCGAAGCGTCCGTCAGATACGCTGCTCCGGGCTCCGGATAGGCCACCTGCACGCGGTCCGCCCCGCCGTCGCGGGAGGTCTCGGACAGGCGGCCCTGGTCGTCGTAGGCGAAGGCGGCGTGCGTACCGTCGGGCCGGGTGATGCCGGTGAGGGCGTGCCCGGAGGGGGCGTACGTGTAGAGGATGGAGCCGCGCGTGGAGGCGACCTCCAGCAGGTGCTGTCCCGAGTCGTCGTAACGGTAGGTGGTGACTTCGCCGGCCGCGTCGGTCAGCCGGGAGACCCGTCCCTGGCCGTTGTACTCCAGCACGAGCTGGGCGCCGTTGGCGTGGGCAACCTTCGTCAGCAGACCGTCCGCGTAGGTCATGTCGAGGCGGTTGCCCGCGGCGTCTCGAACCGCCGACAGCCGGCCCGAGGGGTGGAACAGGCGGGAGGAGCCATCCTTCTCGCGGAGGAGGTAGCCGCCGCTGTCCAGTCCTATGAGGACGGCGTGGTCCCCCGCGCGGCCTCGCCAGGTGCCTTTCACCGGGTCCAGCGTGAAGCCCCGCACGCTTCCGCAGGGTCCCACCACGTAGGCGGTGTCGCCCACCGGCGTGAGGAGCGCGACGTCGAAGCTGTGCGACCAGTCCCGTCCGAAGATGCCTTCGCGGTAGCGCTCAGTCACGGTGCTGGAGGCCAGGCGCGTCAGGCTGAGGTCGAGTCCAGGCGCGTTGGTGTAGGCGTCCTGAGAGCTCGCCAGGACCCGAGTGGGTCCCACGGCGCCGGTTGCGGAAGCCACCTCAAGGGCCAGAAGTTGGCTCACATCCCACACCAGCAGGTTGTGCCTCGCCAGGGCGACGGCGTCCGCGGTGATGGTCGCCAGGAGCTTTGAGGTGGTGCCGCCCAGACGGTTTCCCAAGGCGGGCGTCACGGCGGCCCATCCGTCGGCCGGCACTCCCTGAGGATGCAGTTGCTTCAGAGTCCTGGCCCAGTCGAGCGTATCCTCTCCTCCATCGGTCTGGTCCAGCACGAAGCCTACCTCAGCAGTCTTCGGCATGAAGCAGAAGATGGGGATTCGGTAGTGGGAGCCGGGGCGCAGGACCGCGGGATCGCCCTCCTGGCTCACACCCAGGATTCGGATCGCGTCCTGGCTGTACCCGTCCTTGGGGGAGAGGCGGAGCAGGGCGCCGTCCGGGCTGGAGATGGTGAAGAGGCTGGGAGCCAGGTCCGCGCCACCGTCGTTGCCATACTCCAGCCACAGCACGTACTCGCGGTGGAAGCGGACCGCCTCCGGCACCACCAGATGGGCGGCGGAGCGGCCCGCGCTGCCTGCCGTCACCTGGAAAGCTGACTTGAGCGCCGCGGTCCCGCCCCCGGAAGTGCGCACTTCCAGGTCATAGGTGCCCGCCGTCGCGTGGCGCAGGTCAAAGGTGACGGAGACCTCGGCGGCGCTGGAAAACTGAAGGCGCAGCGCGGGGACCGACGCTCCCGAGGCGCTCACCAGCCGCGCGGTCATGCCTGCCTCGAACTCCGATCCCTGCACTCGGAGCGTAGTGGTCCCGGCGCTGGAGGCCTTGCCGGGTGAGACGCTTCGAACCGAGAGCACCAGCACTCCCGCGTACCCCAGAGCGCCGATGTCCACCGTTCCGCCCCGCAGCAGCGGCCGGCCGTCGAGGTCCGTCCAGGCCGGGTCCACGGTGCTCGGGTCGCCCGCCCCCACGCAGGGGGAGTCCGCCAGCAAGTGGTAGTCTCCGACATCGCGGTTCACCAGCAGCGGGTCCAGGTTCACCTCGGTGCTGAGCTGCACGGCCGGCTGGTAGTCGCCCCCCGTGTTGCCGTAGACGCAGTTGCTCTTCAACGTGGGCGGTGTGGTGTTGGAGGTCACCCCCTGGGCGTTGAAGGCGACCACGTTGTTGGACAGTGTCGCCTGGGCGTTGGTGAGAACGGCTCCCGCTCCGCCATTCCCGACCAGGGTGTTGTTGGTGATCTGGGGCGAGGAGCCGTTGCGGACCAGGACGCCGGCATCGGCGCAGCGGCGCACCAGGCAGCCGTGCATCTGGCCGCCACAGCCCTCGAAGTAGTCGATGCCGGAGCTGACCGAGTCCTCTATCACGCAGTTGGCGAGCACGGGGCTGGCGTGGTAGATGGACAGGGCTCCCTGCTCGGTGGCGCTCTTCCGGGTGTCTCGGTTTCCGCCGTAGCGAGCGTGAACGAAGCGAAGGCTGCTGGCGGAGCTTCTGAGCTCCACGAAGGACCAGTCTCCGGGCGCGGGTGCGGTGCCGCCGCCGTCACCATCGCTGTCTCCCCCAACGCTGTCATCGTGCCAGGAGGTAAGGGTCACGGGCCGGTCAGCGGTCCCTTCAGCGATGAGGCTGCCCTCAAGGGTGGAGGCATTCTCCCCCCACTGACCGGCGCCTCCCATCTTCAGGATGGAGCCTGGCAGCATCTTGAGGGTCGCCCCTGAAGGGAGGTAGAGGCCATTGGGCCGCAGCCCACCGGCCTCCAGGTAGCCTGGAAGGTAGGGGAGGTCCGGATGGATGACCCCAGTGGCCGAGCTCTCCGTGACAGCGTTCCCCAGCAGCACTCCGTTCCAGGCGTTCCCCGTCGCGCTGCTGCCCTCCATCTTCGGCGAATCCTGGGCGGAGTACAGGAGGATGGCCGCGCCTCGGTTGTCCCGGAAGGTATTGCCGGACAACCTGGACCCCGGTGCCCCCTTGCAGGACAGCCCGTGCCCCGCAGAACGCGAGAAGGTGCTGCCGGTCGCCTGAACGGCCCGCCCTCCCATCACGGCCAGGTTGGCCGCCGGCGTAGACCAATCCCCGGGACTGCCGCCGTACTCCACTACGCAGCCGTCCAGTGCGCTGCCTTGAGAAGTGTTCCAGACAAGGATTCCCCGCCAGTCTCCCGGTGCCGGCTGAGCCTTGGCGGAGGTGAAGGTGGAGCTCTTGGCCGAAAGGACGCCGTTCACGAGGACGCCGGCACCGGACTCAAAGCGCAGAACCGCGTTCGGACCGATGGTGAGCGTCTTGCCCTGGGTGATGGGAATGACGTACTTCGCCAGGTAGCACGCACCTGGTGAGGATAGGTCCAGGCGCGCGTCGCCCGACATGGCGCCGACCAGCACCACGGAGTTGGGGGTGTTCGCCTCCAGCCTCGTGGCTGGGTCCAGCCTGGAGGCTTGCACGACGGTGCCCAGGAAGCCGCCCATCTGGTTGCCCCTAAGGGTGCAGCCGGCGATGGGCTTCTCTACCGGCGGATTGGCGTAGGCAGTGTCGTTGCCGAGGCAGTTGATCCCATACTGGCTGTTCGAGAAGGTACAGTTGGTGAGGATGGGCGATCCCGCCACGACTACCAGCGCGTCCTTGGCGCAGCGGGAGACTTCGCAGCCGATCAGCGAGGGGACGCCCTGGCGGACTGAGACACCGTAGGCGTCGCTGCCGGTCACGGTGCAGGAGGTGAGGGTCACGGGGTCTGGCGAATCAAGCTCAACGCCCGCGCTTACGGTGTCGTTCCGGTACTTGCCGCCACAGTCCTGAACTTGGCATCCGGTGAGGGTGCTGTCCTTCTGCGTGTCGGCGAAAACGATCCCGCCCCAGCGCGCGGAGCCGGCGGGCTCGCCCAGCTTGCGGAAGGTGGCGTCCTGGGCGATCAGCGTTCCCCGAACGCGCAGTGCCTGCCTGGGGCCCATCTCAAGTACGGCCCCGGGCTCCAGCCTCAGGGTCACGCCCGCGTTCACGCCCAAGGGGTTGTCGCAGACGTAGGGGCTTCCGGCGGCGGTGAGGACCTTGTCCTTGGTCAGGTCGCCGCCATCGAGGACTGTTCGCGCCTCGGCTCTGGGGGGCAGACACAGCAGCAGGAGGATGCCGGCGCACCAGCGTGTCGCTCTGAGTTGCCGGGCGATCGAGGCTGGCATCACACCGTCTCGCGTTCCCTCCCGCCCGGCCGCGGCCTTGACGACAGCCGCGCCAGGGAGCCAGCGTCCCCAACGCCGTTCGCACCGCGCCATCCTGCCCACCCGTCCGTCAGGCGTAGACGCGAGCGACCACAGCGGTAGCCCGCCTGCCTGGACCCGCGGCAGGAGTTCGCCATGGGGCGGCGAGCGTCCTCTTGGGCGGCGCGAGGGGCCTCTGCCCTACAACCCGCCTCTGATCAGCTTCTCCACCATCCCGCCCATTTCGTGGCGATGGCGGTAGAGGGGCTGGGGGTCGTGGTTGTAGTCAGAGGGGCTCCTCGCAACGGAGGGAGGAACCTCCAGCAGCTTGCGGGCGCCGGCCAGCAACGCGGAGGATACGCCGCGCTTCTCGGCCTGGGCGATGGCGGCGCGCAGGGCTTCGAAGGTGTCCGCGTCCTCCAGCCCCTCGCGCAGCATCTCCCAGCGGAGGCTGTCCACGGGCCCCTCGATCCGCTTGCGGCCGTCGCTCCAGCCCTCCGGAGGGTAGATGAAGCGGCCGTCGCCGTTGCCCCAGAAGGCCCTGGTGCCGGGAGGGGTGCCGTAGCCCACCACGTAGCTCATGGGGTCAGCATAGGGGTCCTGCCGCTGAGGCGGAGGGAAAGCCGTGTCGCTGGTCCAGTAGTGGGTCTCCCAGACCAACAGGCCGTTCACGCCGTACTTCTCAGACATCCAGCACCACGTCCGTAGGTTGACGGCCGGGTGGTCGATGAAGAGCGTGGTGTAGGGGCTCTTGGGCCCGGTGCAGACGTACCACCACACTCGCCTGCCGAGCTTTGCTTGGGCCTGGCAGGCCACGGCGTCGAAGTCATCCAGGATGGGGCACCAGACGTCCACCACGTCCTGAAGCTCCGGGCTGGGGTGCTTCGTCAGCATCCGGGCCAGCTTGGGGGCATGGCGCTTGAGGATCTCCATCCCCTCGCGCACGAAGGGGTAGTCGCGCTCGGCGGGCTCGTCGAACCAGTAGACGTAGGCTTTGGAGAGCCAGCCTTTCGACTCCAGGTGGTCCTGGAGGGTGCGAAGGTACTTCCCCATGAGGGCATCGTACTCCGGCGTGCCCTGGCGGTGTCCCCCGAACGTGCCCTGTGACCTCTCGAAGAAGGTGCCGCCTCCCATGCCCTCCACCGGCAGCGAGAAGGTGGTGAACCCCAGGCCATCCAGGTACCGCTCCGCGGCTTGGTCGAAGGCGCTGAAGTCGACCTTGACGTCATCCCCCTGGACAGTGACGGCGATGGGCGCCAGGGCCATGGGATTGTAAGGCGAGATACGGTGGCGGGCGAAGTCCCGCATGTAGAGGTCCCACACCTGCTGGAGCTCGGCCTCGCTCTCCAGATGGTGGTACTCCTTCAGCAGGCCCGGCGAGAGACCGAGCGCGGTGGTGATGTGCGGCACGCGGGGCAGGGCGAAACCCCACACCCTGAGCCGTACCGGCACCTCGTGGCTCCAGCCCTCGGCGACCAGCCTCAGCAAGCCCCGATACAGACCGGCCGGCGCGCTCACCGGCACGTGAACCGTGAGCCACAGCGGCTGATTCTTGCCGGCAGCCAGGTTCAGGGGTTCGCGGAGCGGAGGAAGTGGATCCGGCCACTCCGCCGCCTCACCCTGGGCGTCCGTAGGCGAGGTCACCCTCACGTAGCCGACCCGCCTCACCTCCAGGCTGGAGGCGGGGATGCGGCCCTTCGCGGACACGAGGTCGCCCATTGCGGCCCGGAGCCCCGTCAGCGGCCGGCGGGGGCGGAGCACTACCTGGACCGGCTCGTACTCCCCGCGCGCGGCCTCCAGGGAGACAGGCCGGGGCTTCGCGCCGGAGTCGGCACGGGGCGCGGGACGGTCACGCGAGACCTTGTAGGTCCCCTCGCACCACCACAGGTCCACGGGTGCTCGCGAGGCCAGCGGGTAGCCGTAGTCCGCCGCGTGGAGCCGAGACACCTGGTAGGGCGTCGCCGCCTCCCAAAGCAGGCGCCGCCCCTGCCGAACCGCCAGCGTGAGGGAGCCGCTGCCCGCACGAGTGAGCCGGTAGGGCACCTTCACCAGCCCGGAGCCTGCAGCCGGCAGCGTCGCCGAGGTAGTGACGCCGCGAGACCGACCGGGCTCCCTTAGGGTAAGGCTGGCTGAGGCGCCGGGAGCGCCCGCTACCCTCAGCCAGGCCGCGCTCCCCTCGCCGGGAAGCAGGGGACCGAGGTCCGCCACCTCGACCCGCAGGCCGGGCGTCTCCTTCCGCAGTTCCAGGAAGTGGGTGGCTCCGGCGGCGTCCGGCAGCCGTTTGTCGAGCTTCGCGGAGTAGGCGTAGCCGTAGACCTGCAGGTTCACGTCGCCGCCGGGCTGCTGGGCCTCTCCGGAGAGCCGGACCCACACTGTCGGCGCCGGAAGCAGTTCCACCGGCACCGGAAAGCTCTGGCCGGACACCGCGGACACCCGGCCCAGAAGACGCCAACCCTTCCCGTCGGCGCTCGCCTCCACGCGGCACGCGCCTGCAACGTGGTAGCCCACCGCAACGGTCACCTGGGCGTCGGACTGCCGCGAACCGGCGATCTGGTGGCGGAAGACCACCTCCTTGCCGGAGCTCAGGACCCACCGGTTGCTGTTGAAAGCGGTGGTCTGGCGCTCCAGGGGCCGCGCGAAGTTGCCGGCCTCTCCCGTGAGCGTGGTCTGGAACAGGTAGCGTCCCGCGACCAGGCTCTCACCCTCGCCCAGCAATACCGAGCCGAAGGAGCGATGGACCGGCACTACCCGAGAGAGCTGGACGTCGGCGATGCTCACGCTGCCGCGCACGTTCCACTGCCCCAGCCGCAGGTAGGCGTCCGGGGATCCCTCGGGAACCTGGAGCACGAAGCTTCGCCGCTGCCACCCCTCCGAGTAACCGAAGTCGCGGTTGGCCACATCCAGGCCGGCGATCACGCCGCCCTGGGACCCGCGCCCCTTGGCTAGAAAGGACAGGCGGTAGAGAGCGCCGGGCTTGGGAGCGAAACCCTCCGCGCGCCAGAAGCTGGAGGCCTCACCCCCGGCGCCGGTAACGGTGACGGCCCGCCCCCCGGCTGGCCCCGAGGCCTCCCACGCCCCCTGGCCCACCAGCCGCCACCCCGCGGGAGCCTCTTCCCCCTCTCGGAAGCCGCCGTTGCGAAGCAGGCTCGCGTCAGCGCCAACCGCGAGGGTCGCCAGTACCACGAACCCCAGGATCCAAGCCATCGCTCTCATCCGGCCTCCCTCGCCGCAACAGGCGGGTGGCGCCGTGGACGTCATCCACGGCGCCAGTACGGCAGGCCCAGCTAGTCACTGGCCTCGGCCAGGTTCTGGGCCACGAAGTCCCAGTTCACCAGACTCTTCAGGAAGGTGCTGACGAAGTCGGGGCGGCGGTTTTGGTAGTCCAGATAGTAGGCGTGCTCCCAGACATCGACGGTCAGCAGGGCCTTCTGGCCGGAGGTCAAAGGGGTGCCCGCGTTGGGCGTGCTCACGATCTTCAGGGCGTCGCCCTCCAGCACCAGCCAGGCCCAGCCGCTGCCGAAACGTGCCACCGCCGCCGCCACGAACTGCTCCGCGAACTTGTCCAGGCCTCCAAAGGCCTCCTCTAGACGTGACTTCAACTCACCGGTCGGTTCCCCTCCCCCGCCGGGCTTCATGCAGCTCCAGAAGAAGGTGTGGTTCCACACCTGAGCGGCGTTGTTGAAGACGGCCATCTTGGCGGCATCACCCGCGGAGGCGACGATGATCTCCTCCAGGCGTTTGCTCTCCAGGTCGGTACCCGCGATGAGCTTGTTGAGGTTGTCCACGTAGGCTTTGTGATGCTTGCCGTAGTGGAAGCTGATGGTCTTGGCTGAGTAGTTGGGTTCGAGGGCATCCTCCGCATAGGGCAGAGGGGGTAGCGTAACAGCCATGTTGGTCTCCTCACGAACGGACAGGACAGCGTATCAGCAGCACGGGCGCCCAGACACGAGGCGTCACCAAGCCATAGGTCGCCCACACTGATAGTGTAATGTGCGGATCCTCACAAAGATGGGAGGGCGGGTCGTAGGGTCGTGGGGTCGTGAGGTCGTAGGGAGGGGCCGAGGAAGGTGGAGGGGTGGGGACCTGTCCGACCAGCCTGACCGGTCGGACGGTGAGGGCCTTGAGGATTGCGCGGTGGCAAGGCTGGGAGTCGGAGCTCGCCGGCGGACCGCCCGGCGGTGAATCGCCGAGCTCCGAGGCTCAATCCCGGTGAACCGGGGTTCTGAACCAAGGGTACAGCTTGGGGCCAGAACCCTCCTTTCAGGGGAATTCGGCCCCTGAGTCCGGCGGTTCGCCGCCGGGCGGACGGTCGCCGGGCACAACCCACGCGGGGGCTACCGAGGCGCACCCTCCGAGGCTCTTCCCCTACGACCCTACGACCCTACGACCCTACGACCCGCCCCTACGGAGTCACGCAGTTGGCGACGGCGGTGGAGAGCGCCGGCCGCAGTTGGTCCACGGCCGACTCGAGCTCTGTGTAGGCGACCTCGGACCGGGCGGTATCCGTGTCCAAGGCGGCGACTTCGAGATGGGTAGCAGCGGCGAAGGCACGGTCCGCAGCGAACACGCCGACGGAGCCTTTGATGGCATGGGCCAACTGCTGGACCTCGGGCCACTCGCCGCGGCTCAGGCTGGCGCGGAGCCCGTCCATCTGGCGAACCGAGGAGTCGATGAAGAGCTCTACTAGCTCCCGAAGCACCTTGAGGTCGCCATCCACCTGCTGGAGCGCCCTGTCCAGGTCGAAGCTGACCTCGGGCGGAGCGGGTGGCGGGGGCGGCGGGGCGGCGTTGCTGGCCTCCAGGAAGGCCGCGATATGCTCGAAGAGCTCCCGAGGCTGGATCGGTTTGGAGAGGTAGCCGTCCATACCGGCGGACAGGCACTTGTCCCGGTCGCCCTTCATGGCCCGGGCGGTCATGGCCAGGATCGGCGTGTGAGTACCACGCTCCGCCTCCAGGGCTCGGATGGCACCCGTGGCCTCATAGCCGTCCATCTCCGGCATCTGGACGTCCATCAGCACGATGTCGAAGGCCTGCTTCTTGTAGTGCTCCACGGCCTGCCGGCCATCGCCCGCCACGGTGACGGTGTGGCCTCGCTTCTGAAGAAGGTGGATCACCAGGCGCTGGTTCACCGGGTTATCGTCCGCCAGCAGCACCTCCAGCGGCGGGATAGTCGGCTCCTTGGAGCTGGTCGGCGCCCCCGTGGACTCCTCGGTGGGGCCGACCCCCAGGGCCAGCAGGATGTTCTCCAGGAGCTCTGACTGCTTGGCCGGCTTCGTGAGGTAGGCTGAGACGCCCAACTCCCGGCTTCTTGAGGCCTCTCCCCGATGGCCGGCGGAGGAAAGTACGATGAGCCTCAGTCCGGACAGCTCCTGACGCTTGCGGATCTCCGACATCAGCGTCAGCCCATCCATGACGGGCATCATCACATCCACCAGGGCCAGCGAGAAGGGCTTCCCCTTCTTGGCCGCCTCCGAGAGAACCTGCAGCGCCGCGGGTCCGCTCTCCACGCAGACGGGGCTCATCCGCCAGTTCGTCAGAAGCTCCTGAAGGATTCGGCGGTTGGTGGCGTTGTCATCCACCACCAAGACAGGCGTGCCGACGAAGCGGCTCATCTCCGACTTGGTGCGGCGCGCGCCCGCCCCGGGCTGTCGACCGAACCGGGCGGTGAAGTAGAAGGTGCTTCCACGCCCAGGCTCGCTCTCCACCCAGGCGCGCCCTCCCATCATCTTCGAGAGCTTGGAGGAGATGGCGAGGCCCAGCCCCGTGCCGCCGTAGCGGCGAGTGGTGGAGTTATCGGCCTGGGAGAAAGAGTCGAAGATCAGCGCCTGCTTCTCCAGGGGGATGCCGATGCCGGTGTCCGTGACCGAGAACTGCAGGGCCACATCGCTGCCATGGCGGGTCTCCGACTGAACCCGGACGACCACCTCGCCCTGCTCCGTGAACTTGATGGCGTTGCCCACCAGGTTCACCACGATCTGGCGCAGCCGGCTGGGATCGCCCACCAAGCCGTCCGGCACGTCCGGCGGAATCTGGCAGGCCAGCTCCAGGCCCTTCTGCTCCGCGCGCAGGGCCAGGGTGTTCAGCGTGTCGCCCAGGCAGTCCGTGAGGCTGAAGCCGATGGTTTCCAAGTCCAGGCGCCCGGCCTCTATCTTGGAGAAGTCTAGAATGTCATTGAGGAGCGAGAGGAGGGAGTCGGCGGAGGCCTTGGCCATCGTCAAGAACTCGCGCTGGTCTGGGGTGAGCTCGGTATCCAGAGCCAGCTCCGTCATGCCGATGATGCCGTTCATCGGAGTGCGGATCTCGTGGCTCATGTTGGCGACGAACTCGCTCTTGGCTCGGTTGGCTGCCTCGGCGTCCTCTTTGGCCTTGCGGACCTCCTCCTCCGCCCGCTTGCGCTCGATGAACTGGCCCAACTGGCTGCCGATGGCGGAGACCATGCGGAGCACGTCATCATCAGGGCGCGTGACGCGGCGGCTGAAGAACTCGATCACGCCCAGCACTTCGCCGTTCAGCAGCATCGGGAAGCCGAAGGCCCCGTGAAGCCCGGCTCGTTGGGCGTGAGGCGAGCGGCTGAAATCGCTATCGTTGGAGGCGTCGGCCACCCAGCAGGGCGACCGCTTGGCCCACACGCGGCCGGGAAGGCCCTCGCCGGGGCTGAAGGTGTACTGCCGGGTCACCGTCTCGAACTCGTCGGCTCCGGCGCTCATGTTGTTCCAGGTGCCGGCGCAGCGCAGTACCTGGAAGTCGCGGTCCACGCTCCACAGTGCGCCGAAATCCCAGTTCAGGCTCTCCAGGATGGCGCGCATGACCCGAGGGGTGGTGTCGGCCAAGGTGGACGAGTCGGCCAGCACCCGGGCCACCGAGTACTGGGCGGCGAGGCGCATCTCCGCTCGCTTCCGGTCGGTGACGTCCCAGAAGATCCCCTGGGTGCCGATGATGCCGCCGCGGTGGTCGTGGATGGGCGTCTTGACGACCTGGACGTAGGTGGCGTCCCCATCGGAGCCCACGTGCTCCTCCACCGTGTCCAGCACCACGCCCTCGCGCATCACCCTGAGGTCATCCGCGCGGTACTTCACAGCCATGTCCGGAGGGAAGAGATCGGCGTCGGTGCGGCCGAGGATCTCCTCAAGCGTACGACCCAGCCCGGCGCAGAAACGTTGGTTGGCGAAGGTGAACCGCCCCTCCGTATCCTTCCGGTAGATGTTCTGAGGCAAGGTCTCAACTAGAGAGTGGTACAGCGCCTCAGTGTCTCGAAGCGCCTCTTCAGTCCGCCTCTGCTCAGACATCATGGTTCGCCTCCCTCGGTCCCGGACCCGCGTTCCTCCGCAAGCCCAGGAGAACCGCTCCTAGCGGCCGTCGATTCGGCCGCGGCACTGCCACCACCGCTCACCACGCACTGATTGGCCAGGCGAGCCCAGAACGACGCCCAACACTCACCCAAGGGGCTGTGGCCCGACAGACACCCAGCGGAGTACCCATGGCCCGGCGCAAAGCTCCAGCGGGGCAGGGCGTAGGCTCCCCTAGTTGTCCCATATTGGACGTCGGACTGGGACACCCTTCAGAGGATTGTCTCCTCGGTACCCGGCAGAGCGACAGAGCCAAGCCGTACCCCGTGCTATGCACGTGGAGCGGACCGAAGCTCGCGCCAGGCAGGACACGGAAGCGCCTCATGCCCCGTGACGGTTGGCCCGCTCAGACATACCTGGCGAGGAAGTACAGTAGCAGATTCCATGCCAGGCTTGGCTGTACCTGGGGAAGAGACAGCGCTGTCAGTGAGGGACAAGCCGGAAGTCCTGCTGTAGACCATGGTGTCAGACGGCTGTCAGCTTGCCGTCAGGGAGCCGGCGTATCTTGTACTGCGCACGAGGCCGCGCCGCCGTCCCCGTGCCGATCACTCGCGCCTCCACCAGGAGCGCTTACCCCAGTCCTGGCGCGCTCGCGCCGCTCCGGCTGGGACCAAGGAGCACGTACATGGTAAGACGTACGCCCCTATGCCTTCTTGCCGCGCTACTAGGCATCTTCGCGGTGTCTAGCTCTCCTGTCCGCGCCACCGAGCTCACCTTCGACACGGTGTCGCCCTTCAGCGACTACGATCACCTGGCCCCCAGCTATGGGAGCCGTGCCGCCAGCACCCCCGAGGGCGACTTCATCTACGGGGCCGCCGGCGGCTGGACGCCCAATGCAGTCGTGAGCTACAGCTCACCCTCCCCCACCGGAGGGGTGGAGCGCTGGCACAGCGGCTACGGCGACCTGACCAACGTCATCTATCCGGACAATCCGGGCTACCCCAGCCTCAGCATCACGCTGGAAGCGGATCCCGGCTATCTGGTGTCGCTGGACCACTTCGACATGGCGGGGTGGCCGACCAGCACCTATGTCATCGATTACGTGAAGGTACTGGACAAGAACGGCGTAGCTCTCTACGACCAGCCGGACGCCACGATCCTGGGCACGGGGTCGACCCACACTCGCTTCGACTTCAGCGGGAGCCCTCTCACCTCCGAGAAGCTCACCATCGTCTACAACTCCGCGAGGTCCGGCGGTTGGAACGTGGGGATCGACAACGTCCAGTTCAGCCAGGTCTCCAGCGTCCCTGATGGCGCAACCCTGAGCCTGGCTCTGGTGGGCCTGGCACCTCTGGGCCTACTTCTCCGGCGACGGCGCTAGCCCTCGCCCACCCCACGAGCTAACGTGGGGGCCCAGGCCAGAAGTAGGGTGGGGTGAGGGGACGAGAGATGCTCTGGGCCCGGCCCGCGGGCGCCGCTTTGGGCGCGACAGTTCGCGGGGCGGGTTCCGGGACGCTCCCCTTCCCTCACCTACTCCCGGCGGAGCACGCTTAGCCCTTCGCACCTCGCACTACCCCGGTTGGTGCAAGCCGACGCCACCCGCGCGTTCCTCACCAGGTACGGAGGAAGCCGATCCCGGCCCGCCGCCCCTGGCACACGACTCAGTCCCGCCTGCTGGCAGTGGGCAGGGCACCCCAGGCCCCCTAGAGCCCACGGCTCGCCCTCGCCACAACCTTGCTCCAGAACGCAAGCAGGGATCCAGCTAGCGGACCCCTAACTCCTGATCGGTGGCTCGCTCAGTACCCTGTGGAAGCCGCCCGTTGCCGTGAGCCTGGATGGCAGTTGCCGCTCCCCTCACCGGCGGCACCCGAACCCGCGCTACCCCAGACAGGATGTGCTGCTGGTGCTGAGGGCCGCGTTAGGCCAGTGACACAGGGCCGCGGTTGGCTGGGTCCCTCTATCGGCTAACACCCACCCAGGTGCAAGTCGAGTCTGCGTAGGTTGCCGGGCTCACCCCGAAGGAGAACACATGCCCTCATCCCGCCGAGTTCACGGGTTCCCGCTGTTGCTGGCTCTAGCCCTCCTCTGCGTCCGTGCCCCGGCTCTTGCCGCTAGTGAAGGGACCTGGGAGGTGCTCACCTCACCTCAGAAGCCCGGCGAGGTGGAGTTCCCAACCAGTATCGCGGTGGATCGCGCCGGCAACCTCTACGTGGCCGACTACTCCGGCTTCCGGCTTCAGATGCGCGACCCTCTGGGTCACTGGAGCGCCGTGGCTCCGAGTGGCGATGGGCTGACCCAGGACCGTTGGCCTGAGAGCGTGAGTGGACTCTACCGGCCGGCTGTACGCAACCTTCCCCTACTCAGATCAGAGGCTCATGCGGGATCCGCAGGGCCATTGGTCCCTGTCTGCCACCTCGGGAACCGAACTCGCGCAGTTCCACAACCACCAAGGCTATGCAGCAGACCGCCAGGGCAATCTGTACGTGGCCGACAGCGGGAATGACCGGGCCCAGGTCCGCGATGCCCTTGGCAACTGGACAGTGGTGGCTTCCGCCGGAACTGGTCCCGGGCAGGTCCAAAGGCCCTATGGAGTAGCGGTTAGTGACGATGGGACGCTCTTCGTAGCGGATCGGGGCAACAACCGAGTCCAAGCACGCGATGCCCTTGGCATCTGGACCGTGGTTGCCGCCTCTGGTCGAGAGGTGGGCAAGGTGACCTCGCCCTACGCCGTCGCGGTTGACAGCCAGGACAGCCTCTTCGTCTCCGACGTTCAGGGGATCCAGCGGCGGGACAGACAAGGCAACTGGACCCTGGTCGCCGGCTATGGACACGGTATGGGGCAGGTTAGGATGGCGCTGAGTCTCGCCGTGGACGGTCAAGACAACCTGATCGTTGCCGATGCTGGCGCAAACAGGGTGCTGAAGCGCGATCCCCAGGACGGCTGGACTGTCTTGGCAGCCCTCGGTACGGCACCGGACCAGATGGTGAATGACTGCGCCCTGGCAATCAGCGAATCCGGAGTCCTCTACGCGTCGGACCAGTTTCTTGGGCGGGTAGTCTGTAGGGACCCCGGCGGCAAGTGGAGCGTGGTTACTGGAAGCCGCTATGGGCCTGGCAAGCCCTCCAATCCTGTGGGGGTTGTGGGGGACGGCAAGGGCAACCTATACGTCGCCTCTGACTACGAGATCCAGCATCGCAACGCCTCGGGAGAGTGGGAGGTCATAGCCAACTCGTCCTACGCGTCCTCTCCCCTATCCATTGACCAAGAGGGCGGGCTTCTCGTCGCGGATCGGGAGAAGGATCAGGTGCGGCGCCGCGATTCGCAATGGCAGTGGACCGTGATCGCCCCAAGGGGCACGGGTCCCGGGCAGGTTATTCATCCCGTGGCGTGCGCTCCGGACGGAGCCGGCGGCCTCTACCTTGCCGAGGCCGGCCGAGTGCAGCACCTCGACAGCTCCGGACATTGGACGGTGGTGGCGGAGTCGGGTAGCGCGGTGGGGCAGGTGGAGACGGTGGTGAGCCTGGCAGTGGATGGCGCCGGGGCCCTCTATGTTGGCGAGCAATGGAGAGTCCAGAAGCTGGACCCCAAGGGAGCATGGTCCCTACTCACCTCCAAGCGCGAGATCTATCAGCTCCGGTGCCTGTGGGTGGACAGCGACCTCAACCTCTACGTGGGCGACCTGAGTGAATTCCGACTCAGGGATGTGCAGGGCAAGTGGTCCACCTTGGCCGTCACGGGCATACCTGGCCGCCATAGAAGGGAGGTCTGGGGGATCTGGGTTGATGCCGCAGGCTCCGTCTACGCGGCGGACCACGCCAACGATTGCGTTCTGCGCCGGGATTCCGGGGGAGCGTGGTCCATGGTAACCGAGCCAACTAACGCGCCGGGCGACGTGGATTCGCCTGTGAGTCTTGCCACTGATGGCTCCGGTGGCCTCTACGTGCTTGAGCATGACCGCTTACAGCACCTGGACTCTCAGGGGCGTTGGACGGTGATGGAGGGCGCCAACCCGGTGCCACTCCCCGACCTTCTGTCCGTGACGTGCGGCCCCGATGGTGGGCTGTACCTTGCAGGGGGACGCGGACTTGCGGCATGGTACCCCGACACTGCTGTCGAGCCCCTACAACTGGCGGACGCGGGTGCCGAGCTGGGCCAGGTGTCCTGGCCTCACTACATGGTTGCCGACAGCGAGAGGAATCTCTACCTATCGGACCGGGACAACCACCGTGTTGTGCGCCGGACCCCGCAAGACCAGTGGTCGATTGTGGCGGCCGCAGGGGCGGAGCTAGGGCAGGCGGCTGACCCCTACGGACTGGTTGTGGACCCCGAGGGGGGCCTCTATGTAGCGGAGTCGAGTCCAGGACGCATCCAGAAGAGGGACGCCCAAGGCCGCTGGGTAACCGTGGCTCCTCAGGGCCCCCTGGTGGGTCAGGTGCTGAGCGGCGGAGGGTTGGCCATGGATTCCGGCGGAGCGCTCTATGCGTCGGACGGCGGCGCCAACCGCATCCAGCGGTTCACGCCCTCCAAGCTGGTCTCCCTGGGCAGCGCCGCCTGCAAGGCCAACGGTTCCGCTCAGACTCTCAGCCTGCCCGTG
>DASXUI010000123.1:0-19162 GCA_036504955.1 Armatimonadota bacterium | reverse complement strand
CGGATCACCTCGGCGCCCGCCGTCTTGGTCTGCTGGAAGATCTCCTCCATCTTCGCCTGGTCGTAGCCCGGCAGGTCCTTCAGCGGGATGCCGGCCACCGCGGCGCGGGACCACACCGGCACCATGCTGTCTCCGTGCTCACCCAGCAGCAGCGCGTCCACCTGAAGCGGATCCACGTCGTAGTACTCGGCCAGGGTGCTGCGGAAGCGAGTGGTATCGAAGAAGGTACCCGAGCCGAAGACCCTGCCATCCGGCAGGCCGCTCTCCTGCGCCGCGATGTAGGTGAGGATGTCGATGGGGTTGGAGACGACGCAGACCAGGGTGTCCTGGGTGAGAAAGGGCTTGAGTTCGCCCATCAGGCCCTTGAACATCTGGACGTTCCGGTTGATCAGGTCCAGTCGGCTCTCGTCCGGGCGGCGGCGCAGGCCCGCGGTCACCACCACCAGGTCGGATCCGGCGATGGCGTCGTAGCCGCCGGAGTGGATCTTACAGCGTCCAATCAGGGAGGATCCATGGCGTAGGTCCAGCGCCTCTCCGGCGGCGGCGTCCGCCATGAAGACGTCCACCAGGAGGAGCTCCCTGACCTTGTTGCTGAGCTGAATGGCGAAGGCCGCGTTTGAGCCGACGCGGCCGGCGGCGCCTACGATGCTCACTTTCATAGTCTGGACCAACCCTTCGTCACATTAGCCCGCGCGTTTTCCAGGACGCCTGGGTCCTGAGGATGGCGCGGGGCTCACACGCTTGCGGTTCAGAGTGCAGGTTAGGTGTCGCGGAGAGGATTGGGGACCAGTTGCCCCCCTCTATCATAACCTCTCCGAGCCCTTGGTGGGGACCCGAGGCCCGTGTGCTCCGCCGTCAGCCCGTACACTCAGAGCGTGGCCGGGGTCCGGGATCAGGTGCTGGACAGTGCCTCGCGCACCATCGAGGGGATCTGGTGAAGCGCGTCGGCCACCCGTGCCCCCGCGGCGGTCAGGGCTTCCACCTTGGCCTGAGGTGTGCCCGTTCGCCCGGAGATGATGGCTCCCGCGTGGCCCATGCGCTTGCCCGGAGGCGCGCTGAGCCCGGAGATGAAGGCGATCACCGGCTTCGTCATGCCCCTCACGTACTCGGCGCCGGCCTCCTCGTCGCTTCCGCCAATCTCGCCCACCAAGACTACCACGCGCGTCTGGGGGTCGGCCTCGAAGAGGGGAAGCACGTCCACGAAGGTGGTCCCCGGAATCGGGTCGCCACCGATGCCGACACAGGTGCTCTGCCCCGTGCCCTGCCGGGTGAGAGCGTTCACGATCTCGTAGGTTAGGGTTCCGCTGCGGGAAACCACGCCCACCGGTCCCGGCGCGCAGATACGGCCCGGAATGATCCCAATCTTGCATTCGCCGGGGGTGATAAGGCCAGGGCAGTTTGGGCCGATGAGGGTTGCGCCCCGGAGCCGCGCGTAGGCCGCCGCCTTCAGCATGTCGGCCACGGGGATACCCTCGGTGATGGCGACCACCAGGCGGATGCCCGCGTCCACGGCCTCGAGGATGGCGTCCTGGGCGAAGCGCGGCGGCACGAAGATGCAGCTTGCGTCGGCCCCGGTGGCCTGGACGGCGCTCCTTATCGTATCGAACACGGGCAGGTCCAGAAACTGGGTGCCGCCCTTGCCGGGCGTCACGCCACCCACCACCTGCGTGCCGTAGGCCAGCATCTGTCGGGAGTGGAACTCCCCCTCCCGCCCCGTCATCCCCTGCACCAGAACGCGCGTTGAGCTACCTAACAGGATGGGCATCTACTCTCCTTGCTCCTCGGGACTGGCTGCTGCTCAAGCTGAGGGGGTGCGAGACCCGGTTCATCACCCGGCTATCTGCCGCGGCACAGCTCCACCGCCAGCGCGGCGCCCTCCTCCATGGTCTCCGCCAGGTGGATGGAGGTCCCGCGCAGGAGCTCCTTGCCCTCCTCCTCGTTGGTGCCGGTGAGGCGGACCACCATGGGGTGCTGGAGGTCCAGGCGGGCGACGGCGTCCAGGATTCCCCGGGCGACCTCGTCACAGCGGGTGATGCCGCCAAACATGTTCAGGAGGAGGCCCTTCACCTGGGTGTCCCGAGTCACGGTCTCCAGGGCGCTGGCGACTACTTCGGCACGGGCGCCCCCGCCCACGTCGAGGAAGTCCGCAGGGTTGCCACCCGCGCGCTTCACCTCGTCCAGCGTCGCCATCACCAAGCCGGCCCCACAGCCGATTACCCCGATCTCGCCGCCCAGGTGAACGTAGTTCAGGCCCTTGAGGTGCGCCTCCGCTTCCAGGGGGTCTTCCTCGCTGGCCTCCTGCCACTCGGACAGCTCTGGGTGCCTGAAGAGCGCGTTCTCGTCCAGGTTCACCTTGGCGTCGGCGGCCAGCAGCGAGCCATCGGGGAGGGTCGCGAGGGGGTTGATCTCGGCCAGCTCCGCGTCGCACTCCACGTAGCAGCGGTAGAGCGCCCTCAGGATTCGCCCGGCCTCGGCCATCAGGGGATGGTCAATACCGGCGCCGTAGAGCGCCCACTTCACCTGGTAGTCCTGCAGGCCCAGGAGGGGATCGATCCGTATGCGGGCGATGGCCTCCGGACTCGTCTCGGCGACCTCCTCGATGTCTACGCCACCGGAGGCGCTGAGGATGATTACGTCCGCCTTCGAGGCCCGGTCACGGGCGATCCCAAGGTAGGTTTCGCCCTGGAAGGTGCCAGCCCGCTCCACGAGGACCTTCTCCACGACGAGGCCCTTAAGGTTCATCCCCAGGATCCGTGACGCCGCGTCGCGCGCCTCGTCCGGCGTCTGCGCCAGTTGGATGCCGCCGGCCTTGCCCCGGCCTCCCACGTGAACCTGCGCCTTCACGGCCACGGGAGCCGCCAGCTTCTCAGCGATGGCGCCGGCTTCCTCAGGAGTGGCGGCGACCTCTCCATCGGGGACGGGGATGCCGTAGTTGCGGAGCAGGGCCTTACCCTGGTACTCGTGGATCTTCATGGGGCTAGGGGCTCCTCGCCGGGCAGAGCCAGGCGTGGTTAAGCGATTCACGCGAAGACTACCAGGGTTGGTGTGGCGCACTCAGGGGCCCAGAGGCAATAGCCAAAGGTTCGCTTGTGTCTCCCCCCAAGCCTTGCCTATCACGGGGGCGCATCACTCGCGGGAGCTTCGGGCATCGCGCGGCTGGGGGCCAGGCGGACTGAGGGGATGGGGCACCGGGCGCAGCGGCATGCGCGGCTGGGACAAACGGAAGGCCGGCGCGCGCTAGGCACGTCGGCCACAGAAGGGGGTGTGAGGGGATAGTTGGCTTAGAAGGGCGGACCGCCGCTACTGCGCCAGCAGCTTCCGCAGCTTCTCCATCTCGTACTCCGCCACCAGTTCGGGGAGGATCTCCTCAACGCTGTCCAGGGTCAGGGTAAGAGGGTCGCCGCCATCAAGGCTAATAGG
The DNA here is from genome assembly GCA_036504955.1 of Armatimonadota bacterium. Classification (GTDB taxonomy): domain Bacteria; phylum Armatimonadota; class DTGP01; order DTGP01; family DASXUI01; genus DASXUI01. The sequence goes on along the minus strand of DASXUI010000123.1, from coordinate 15,742 downwards.
ACCGGAGCGCCAGAGGACATCTTGCTTCTGCCGAAGGATATCCGAGGCGACGTAGCTGCGCTGGCACCACTCGACGAACTCGCGAAGCTGCTCGGGGGTCCGCAGCAGCACGCTGAAGCGCGCGGGCTCCGTGGCCTCTACCAGGGTCTCTAGGATGTCGGGCTGATACACCTTCATCGCGGTGAACTGGCTCCTCTCTGCAGCAGCCCAAGACTCGGGCGGCGAAACCTCGCCGCTGGGCAGTGCTCCAGGCCATGAGTCAGCAATGTACGTGCCAGATTGAGTGGCTCGGAAGGCCCGAAGAGAAAGAGCTGTTGGGAACTCGTGAGCCTTCTCACTAGCAAGTCCCTACCACTATACCACTCGCTTGGGGGACTGTCACTCCTAAATGCCCTTAACGAGCAAACGTGTTTGCCTGCCGTCCTCTGCTATCCACATTATGGCAGGCTACACGCAGGGCAATAGGGTGTGTCAAGGTTTCCTTGCCACCCAAGCCGGAACTCCCGCCCACTGGGGGTCGTTTGTATCTGTGAGCTGGGTGGATGGAGCCGGGAACCGGTCCTGTCCACCCGGTGTCCCCCCCTTGGAGTTCGGGGCGGCCGTAGAGCCGTGCCACTACTGGCCCGGTCCTAGCGCAGCCGCCTGGCCCGCGCTGTTCGCGTCAGGGGTGGGGAAGCCTGCTCGGCGCGCCTTCCTCTGCTCCAAGGCAGCCCAATCCCCAGCTCCACCAGGAAGCCTATGCGACAGCAAACCCTCCAGCCAGTCACGTGCGGTCACCGGGGCCACGGTAGCGGCCTTGGGGCGTCCGTCCGCGCCAGCAGGCCTCGGAGGAGCCCCGCCTCGCGGCTTCGGACCAGGTGGTGCCTGTGGATAGCTCTCTGCTGGATGCTGTCTCCCTTCGGCGGCCTCGCCCATCTGGGCGCTCACATGGCAGCTCAGGCCCCGCACCCGTGTGCCACCAACTCCGACCAATGGCATTCCGGTCCCCCCGAGCTATCCGACGGTGGGCAGGCCTGCCCGCTTTGTGCCAGCCATCGCGGACAGGGCAGCGCGGATCTTGTCCGCGGTGAACCCTTGGCCGCGCCCGGTGCCGAGAGGGCGCGCCTGCTGGCGGAAGAGGTCAGCTTCTCAGAATCCCGAAGCGCCCTGGCCCCCTCCACACGAGCTCCCCCCTGCTTCTCCTAGTGGCAATCTGGCTCCGCTCGCCGGCCAACCAATCGCGCCTGTCCATGGCACTTAGCTAGTGGACGGGCGGTGCCCTGGCCGCCCTCGGAGCACTCCCGGCCCGCGTTCAGTCTGGCTACCCACGCCCGATGCTCCCTCCGCTAGTGAGGAGCAGTCGCGGCGTCGGGCCCAAGCCGCTTCGCGGGAGGTCTCTTGCCCTAGCCTGCGCGCCGGCGCGGCGGGCCCCCAGATGCGCCTTGGGGCCCGCGCCGAGCACGCGGGGGAGAAGGATGGATGAAGCACCTCATCTCGTATGTGGCTTCACTGCTTCTAGCCGTGTCTCTCTATGGCGCCGCCCACGCGGAGGCCCCACCGCCACCGCCACCGCCGCCGCCGCCGGATGAGACGTCGCCGGCTCCCGTCGAGCCAGTCCCCACTGAGTCGCAGCCCCCCGCGCCCGAGGCCCAGCCCTCCGCGCCACCGGTACCCGCGGCGCCTGTCGCGCCCACCACTTCGCCGGGCGGCCAAGGCCCAACCGCGCCCGCGGGCGATGAGGTGAAGCAGCTACGCCGGGAGGTCCAGGACCTGAAGGCTTTGGTCCAGTCCCTCCAGAAGCGGCTGGACCAGCTCGCGCCCGCGCCGGCCGCCCCTACTCCCTCGGTCCCGGTGACTCCTCTGACGGAGCCCGAGGGGGTTCCTCCGCCGCCAGTCGAGAGCGAGCCGGGCGAGGAGGGGGCGCCGCCCGCTCCCGAGGCCCCCGGCACCGGAGCGGGCCCGGCTTCGGGCGGTGGGGGAGGCCGATCCCTACTGCTGCCGGATATCAGCCTCATCGGCACCTTCATCGGCCACCTCTCCAGTGACCGGCGGGACACGCTGAGGAACCGGCTCATCCTGGGGGAGGCCGAACTGGGGGTTCAGAGCTACGTCTACCCGGGCATCAAGGCGGACGCCTTCATCACCATGCCCTTCGAGAGCGGGCATACGGCCGCGGTGGAGGAGGCCTATCTCACCGTCCAGCAGATCGGCAAGCTCCCGCTCAGCGCGAGGTTAGGCAAGTCCAAGGTGCCCTTTGGGCGCACGAACCAGCTTCACCCTCACTCCTACCCCTACATCGTGAAGCCCGCGCCGCTCAGCAATCTGGTGGCTCCGGAGAGCCTCACGGGGCAGGGCGGGTACTTCAGCTACCTTGTGCCCACCGGTGGCAAGCTCTTCCTGCAACTCGATGCCGGGGTCTGGAACAACCCCGACCCAGTCGGGACTGTTGGAGTGGCGCCAGTTGGCGTGCCTCAGGGTTCCGGGGCGGCCTTCGCGGACCGTTTCTCCACGGCGCGGCTCTGGTCGTCGCTGCCCATGGCCGGCAACGGCGAGCTGGATTTCGGTCTCAGCCACGCCTGGGGCAGGGGGCAATCCTACCAACTGCCCGCGGACTCCGGCGTCTTCGACCGTCCGAGGGTCCGCCTCTTTGGGGCGGACTTCAGCTACCGGCGGTTCGGAACCGCGAACCGTCGCCTGCTGCTGAGAGGCGAGTACGTGAGCCACCATCACTCGTCGCCCCTGGACCGGGGCACGGCCGATGGATGGTACTTACTGGCGGACCAGCGCTTCAGCTCCTTCAGCGGCGTGGGCCTGATGTGGGACCACAGCGGCTACCCTTACGCGCCCGGACTGCGCACCAACTCCGTCTCCGCCATCTTCACGCGACAGCTCACCGAGCAGACCTACTTGCGCGCCCAGCTCATACATGGGGACCGGCCGGGAAAGCGCGGCTTCAGTGAGCTCTGGTTCCAGTGGGTCTGGGGCGTTGGGCCTCACACCCACAACCTGGAGTAAGCACGATGACCCTAACACGCACCAAATCGCGGGTGCTCGACGCCGAATCCCGCGCCGATTCCCGTGCCGATATGAGACGAGCCCCCGCCTACCGGGCCCTTGCTCCGATCGGAGGCAATCGCCTTACCTTACTTGGGGCTCTCCTGGCGGGAATGCTGGCGATGGGCACTGATCAACCAGCCCAGGCCGCCCTCAGAGTCGTGGCTGTAACGCCCGAGTTGGCCTCCATCGCCAAGTCCGTCGGTGGCGACCGGGTGGACGTAACATCCCTCGCCCGCCCGGATAGTGACTACCACAAGGTTGAGGCCCGTCCCAGCGACGTGGTGCAGGTCTCGCGCGCCGACCTCTTCGTGCGGGTGGGGATGGACCTCGAGATGTGGGCGGACGCCCTGTTGAACTCGGCCCGGAACCCGAAGGTCGCCAAGGGTGGACCGGGCTACGTGGACTGCTCCACTCGCATCCGGAAGCTGGAGGTACCCTCTGGGCAGATCTCCGGCGCCTCCGGCGATATCCACGTGCTGGGCAACCCCCACTACTGGTACGACCCCGGCAACGCGAAGGTCATCGCCTACGAGATCCTGCTGGGTCTCCGCCGGGTGGACCCTCAGGGCTACAAGGCCTACGATGCCAACTACGCCCGCTTCGGCCAGGAGATCGACCAGAGGCTGGCGGCCTGGACCCGGGACCTGGCGCCGTACAAGGGCAAGCCGGTCGTCGCGTACCACGCCGAGTGGACCTACTTCTACCGGCGCTTCGGCCTTGTGCCCTTCGGGTACCTGGAGCCGAAGCCGGGCATCCCGCCCAGCGGCAGCCACGTGAGCAGTCTCATCTCGCGCATGAAGCAAGCTGGGGTGAAGTGCGTCATCGTCCCCAGCATCTACCCTCTTCGCTTCCCCGAGATGATCGGACGGGAGACCGGCGCCCGCCTTGCCCGCGTACCCTACTCCGTGGGGTCGTTGGGCACGAAGGACTACATAGGCTACCTGGACCTGGTCGTTTCCTCGGTCAGGAAGGCACTGCAGTGATGTCATTCCAGCGCGACGAGACCGGAGCCCAGAGCTCCGGTCTCGTCGGAGGCCTCGATCCGGCGCCCTCCCTAATCTCCTTCCAGAACGCAAGCCTCGGCTACGGGCGCCACACGGTGCTCTCAGGGCTCAGCTTCGAGCTGCGAGCCGGCGACTACGTGGGAATCGTGGGTCCAAACGGCGCAGGCAAGACGACACTGCTCCAGGCTATCCTGGGGAGCCTCAAGCCCCAGTCAGGCGCCGTTCGGTACCCCCGAGGGACGGTCTCCTTCGGCTACGTGCCCCAGATCCAGCGGATGGGGGAACACTTCCCGGTGAGCGTGCTCGAGGTTGTGCTGATGGGCAGGTACCCTCGTCTGGGGCCGCTCAGAAGGCCCGGGCCCGCCGACCGGGAGATGGCGCTTCGATGCCTGGAGCAGGTAGGCATCGTGGACCTGGCCCAGCGGCTCTTCCGAGACCTCTCCGGCGGCCAGAAGCAGCGGGCCTTGATGGCCCGCGCGCTGGCGGCGGAGCCGGAGGTGCTGGTGCTGGATGAGCCGACCAACGACATGGACGTGGCCGCCGAGCACGCCACCATGGAGCTGGTGGACGAGCTGCACTCCCGGCGCGGCCTGCTGGTGCTGATGGTGAGCCATCTGTTGAACGTGGTGGTGAATCACGTCCACCAGGTGGTGATGCTGGGTGGAAGGCGCTTCGCGATGGGGCCGGTTGATGAGCTCGTCAAGAGCGCCCCTCTGACTGACCTGTACGGGCTGCCCCTCTCGGTTCTTGAGGTGGAAGGCAAGCGGGTGGTCCTATGAGGACCGGGGCAAGACTGGTCGGTTGGGTGGCGCTACCCGCTCTCGGGGCCTGCCTGTTGTTGGGTCCCCCTGTGTCCGCTCGGGCAGGGCTTCCGCCCCCGCCTCCGCCGCCCGGCGAGGCGCTCCCGGGCCCATCGGCACCAGCCTCCTCCTCGCAAGGGAGCGGGACCCGAGTGGCGACGCCGCCTCCCGCGCCACCCTCGGAGGCAGTCGGGTCTGGGCCGCGGCAGGCGCCGACCGTCGCCGTCAGCCCAACGGGTGCCAAGGGGCAGGGCGCGGGCCACACTCATCAGGGGCACTTGTCGCCTCACGCGGTGGTCCAACAGCGCGGACCCAAGCCTGAGGCCGGCCTGGGGGTCGGCAGCGGGGCGCCCACTGAGGAGGAGGCTGACAGTGCGTCACTGGAGGGGCATCGGAGTCCCCAACAGGTCTTCCGCATCGACTTCATGCGACGCGCGCTGGCCGTGGGGCTGGTGGTTGCCCTGGGCTGCGGCTTCCTGGGCCTCTTCGTCGTGCTGCGCCGCATCGTGTTCCTGGGGATCGCGCTGGCGGAGGTGAGCTCCACGGGGGTGGCACTGGCGCTGCTGATGGGGTTCAACCCGATGGTGGGAAGCCTGGCACTGATGCTACTTGGCGTCGGCCTGTTCTCCGTTCGATGGTCGCCGAGGAAGGTGGCGCAGGAGAGCTTCATCGGCATCGGTTGGGCGGTAGCCTCGGCGGCGGGCATCCTACTGGTCGCCAAGAGCGCCACCGGCGAGTCCCACATGCTGGACCTGATCTACGGCAACATTCTTACCGTCACCACGGGCGACATCTGGCGGACGGGAGTGGTTCTAGGGGGCGTGGTGCTGCTGCACCTACTCTTCGCCAAGGAGTTTCTTTTCGTCTCCTTCGATCCGGATACGGTGGCGGCCATGGGCTACCGGGCTCGCCTCTGGGACCTCCTGCTCTACGCCACGCTGGGGCTTACCATCTCCTTCAGCATCCAGGCCGTGGGCGTTTTGATGACCTTCTCAGCCCTGGTCCTTCCGCCGGTGACCGCCCTACTGCTGGCCCGCCGGATGCGAACGGCTGCGGCAGTCTCGATGCTGGTCGGCGCGATTCCCCTGCCGGTGGGTCTCTACCTGTCGTTCGTCTGGGATCTTCCCACCTCGGCGACGGTGGTGGCCGTGTCCTTCCTGCTGCTGCTGGCCGCAGGCGGCACGAGCCTTCTGGTCAGGCGGGCGGTGTAGGGGATGGGCGTTTGCCGGAGGTCCTCGGACGGGCGGCGAAGTGAGAGGGGGGCGCCTAGCCTAAACTACTCACGTGAGCGTGTGGAAGCCCGCGCCCCGCACGGCGGGCGAGCGCCTCGCGCACTATGCGCATGGGTGCCCGTAGACAGGAGCGGATGCGGATGGCCCTGGTAAGCGGATCGAGCGCGCTATTCGAGGTGGATGGAGTCAGCTTCAGCCATCCGGGCGGTACTCGGTGCCTGGAGGACGTAAGCTTCAGCCTCCATAGTGGCGAGAGGGTTGCCCTACTGGGGGCGAACGGCAGCGGCAAGTCCACACTGCTTCACCTGCTGGACGCGCTCTACTTCCCGACTCTCGGCATCGTGCGGGCTGGGGGCAGGGAGCTCACCGAGCGGTCGGTGGAGGACTCGACCTTCGGGCCCTGGTTCCGCAAAGAGGTCGGCTTCCTCTTTCAGAACTCCGATGCCCAGCTCTTCTGCGCCACGGTAGAGGAGGAGCTCGCCTTCGGTCCGCTTCAGCTCCGGCTTCAAAAGGAAGAGGTGCTCCAGCGCATGGATGAGACGCTGGCACTGCTGGAGATAGGCCACCTGCGCACCCGGTCGCCTCAGGCGCTCAGCGGAGGCGAGAAGAAGCGGGTAGCTCTGGCCTCACTCCTGGTGATGGGGCCCTCGGTACTGTTGCTGGATGAGCCCACAGCGGGCCTGGATCCCCGAAGCCAGTCCGTACTGCTCGAGATCCTCAACCAGCTCCACCAGGCCGGCATGACGCTCATCACGGCCACCCACGATCTGACGCTGCTTCCCCACCTGGCAGACCGGGCTCTGGTTCTGGACGAAGCCCATCACCTAGCCCAGGATGCCCCTACCGACGAGGTGCTGGCCAGTACGGAACTTCTGCTAACGGTGAACCTGATCCACGCCTTCAGCCACCGGCACGGTACGGTCACGCACCGGCACCCTCAGCCGGTGGTCGCTCTGCACGACCACCAGGCAGCGCCTCCCTCGCCCTAGCCCGCGTACCCACGGGGCTCCCGCGCGCGGCACGTCGCTGTGCACCTCAGGCTGTTCGAACAGAGGGCAGGCCGAGTGGTCGCGATGGGAGGAAGGGCGCGGCTACTCGAGCGCCAGGTGTGTGAGGTTCACCTGCCGACGCAGGTTGTTGAGTCCATGGCGCAGCAGGGACCGGACCGTGGCCGGAACCACTCCCAGCATCTCCCCGATCTCCTCAAAGGAGCGCGACTCGTAGTAACGCCAGATCACCACCTGGCGCTGCCTCTGTGGGAGACCCGCGATGGCGGCCGGCAGAGCCTTGCGCAGCTCCTGTTTCTGCAGTTCCTGGTCCCAAGTGCTCCCGGAGGCGTTGGGGTCCGGCTGCTCCGCCAGTTCGGAGTCGCCGTCCAGGCTGACCTCATGGTTGCGCCGCCGCCACTGGCTGCGCGCGAAGGTGTAGACGGAGGAGATGAGCTTGCGCACCAGATAGGCTCGAAGGGGGATGCCCCGCTCCGGGTCGTAGGCGGCCAGCAGTTGGCAGTAACGGAAGTAGATTTCGCCCTCCAGGTCCTGGCGCATCTCGTAACTATCGCCGTACTGACGTGTCAGACGGCGTACCAGGGGCTGAAGCTCGGCGTACAGGGCGTCCCGTTCCGCGTCGGTGAACCCAGCGATGCCGATGGCGATGGGTTCAGAGGGACGCTCGGGGGTCAGAGAGGGCCCCAGCTCCTCAGTGAGGGCCAGGGCTCGGGGCAGGGCGCCCCCACGGTTTGATAGGTCATAGGTGGTCGCACTTCTCCCACCCACCGCCAGTGGGCCACCGACGAAGCTCACTATGATCTGTCTCCTCCCTGCCTGCCCGCTAGTCGCGGAGGCCGCGTTACCCTTCGTCCACGGACGAATACCTGGCTGCTACCCTGCTCTCACAAGAAGGTCATACCCACCTAGAGCGCCGTCCGTAACTCATCCACAAAGAGTCTAGAGCCCCAATCTTAAGGAACTCCAAAATCCGGTGAGCTCCAGTTATCCCTAGCTCCGGCCCGCGCAAGGGGCCTCCTGGGTGCCCGTGGCCTCAACCGATCGGGCCGCGACGGGCGGGCGCCGTTCCACCCGTAAGGCACCTTTCCCACACTGGCCGACGTTCTCGAAAAGGGCCGTAGGCACGCTGGGGGCATCCCGATGAGCACTCCTTGGCTGCACTTGCCAGGAGTACATCCAGGCGGTTCCCGGGGAGCCGCTGGGCGGCGAATTCCGGGCGGTGGCCGGGGTGGGTGGGGGAGGGCTGGTAGAGGCTAGGCGGCGCGGGGGCCCAACAGGGGCTCTCGGAGCTTGTCGGCGGCGTACTGACGCACGGTGTCCAGTAAGCGGAAGCGGGCCTCGGTGGGGTTGGAGAAAGGCTCGTCGGTGAGAGCGTCGTCGATGGTGACGAGGGAGTGGTCGCGGAGCTCCAAGAGCCAGTCGAGTGCCAGTGGCGCCTGGAGGGCCGTCTCCGCTTCCGTCGCGGTGAAGCTCCCGCTCAGAGTCGCGAGCCTGTGAAAGAAGGCGCGAAGGTGGGGAGGCAGCATGTCCACGCTCCAGTCCAGCGCGGCGCGCAGGGAGCGGTGGCGGGGGTGAAGGTCACGCCGGTGGCTGGCGAGTAGGTCGAGGTTCTGCATCAGACTGGCAAGCATCTGCGAAGGCGTGAAAACCTGAGAGCGCGCGGCCGCGAGCTCCAGGGCCAGGGGCAACCCATCGAGCCGCCGGCAGAGACCCGCCACGGCGGCCGAGTTCGCGGCCGTGAGCTGGAAGCCTGGGCGTGCCGCCTGCGCCCTATCCACGAACAGCCGGATGCTCTCGTATCGTGCGAGTTGGGAAGGAAGGCCCTCGCGGGGGGGCACTCCCAGCGGCCCAAGGGCGATCTCCCGTTCCCCCTCCACCGCCAGGGGGCGCCTCGAGGTAACCAGGAGCTTGAGCTGGGGAAGCCGCCTACGGAGCGACATCACCCCCTCGGCAACGCAGTCGACCACCTGCTCCGTGTTGTCCACCACCACCAGGCAGGGGCGGCCCAGTAGCGCCTGCGACGCCGCGGAGAGCAATGCCTCCAGGTCACCCTCGGCTTCCGAAAGGTCCAGGGACCGCCTGAGTGCCTCCCAGCACGAAGCGGGGTCGCGCGCATCCACGAGCGGCACGAACCAGACGGCGCCGGGGAAGAGCTCCCTGAGTCGGTCGGCCGCTTCGGCTGCCAGGCGCGTCTTGCCGCAGCCCCCCGGACCAGTGATGGTCAGGAGCCAGGTTTCCACCTGAAGCAGCGTGGAGCACACAAGAGCCAGCTCGTCCTCGCGGCCGATGAAACGGGTCACCTGAAGCGGCAGGGATCCGGGGCCGGAGGCGCGGGCCTTGGGCGAAGGGAACCTGCGCCGGGCCATCCCTGGGTAGGTTACTTGGAACACCGCCTCGGCCTCCGGTCTACCGGCCAGGTGGTAGGCCCCCAGGTGCAGAAGCCCGATCCCCGGCTCCAGGCTTCGGCGAACGAGGCCCATCGTCTCCGATGAGCAGAGGATCTGCCCGCTGTGAGCGGCCGCCAGCAGCGAGGCGACGCTCTCGCTCCTCCAGTCCTGCCAGTTCACGCCCTCGGCGACCTCCTCGGTTCCCACGGCGGCGCGGACATGGAACTGCTCCACACCCCTCCCGCACCGGTGCCCGGCGAGGGCCCTATGCACCGACACAGCGCAGGCCACCGCGTCCGTGGCACGGGCGAAGAGGGCGGATAGGGCTCCTGGCCCACTTCGAAGGGGCCGGCCGCCGTGCTGCCGCAGCGCGTGGGCGCAGAGGGATTCCAGACGCTGGCAGGGCTCATCCAGCTCCCTCCGCCCGCCTTCGGCGCCGAGGGAGCAGTCCACCTCTAGGCCGAGTACGGAGATCGTGCCGGCTGGGAGCGTGAAGGTACGGGAGGCGGCCTTAGGAACGGCCAGTTGCAGCAGGGGCGCCGTTGCCGGAGACGACTCAACTCTCTGGAGGAGCGCCCGGGCCTCCGGGCCGGGGCTGGAGCCAAGCTCCTGGGAGAGCCGTTCAGCCATGAGGTAGTACTGGCGTCTGGCCGAGGACCGGTCGCCGGACTCGAGGTAGAGCCGGATGAGGTCGCAGTGCGCTTCCTCGTTCAGGGGGTCCTCGCGGACCGCCCGGAAGGCACAGTCCAGAGCGTGGGGGAGGTCTCCCAGTTGGTGATAGTGAGACCCAAGCTGCCGCAGGGCCAGCCGGAAGGAGCCCGCCAGGCGCTCCTGCTCGACCATCACCCAGTCCTCATAGTGGCCGGGCAGAAGCTCCCCCTTGTACAGGGCAACCGCGGCCGCCAGCGCATGCTGCCGGCCGGCGTCGGACCTGGCCGCCGCGGCGGCCTTGAGAAGCTGGTCGAACTCCTGGACGTCGGTGGTCACCGCCTCCGCCCGGAGGGCGACCTTGGACCGGTCCGCGGCGAGCACCGCACCGGCAGGGGTCCCTGGCGGCTCGAGTTGGTGGCGGAGCGCCGACAGAGCCACGCTGAGGCTGCCGCGGCCTGCCGATAGGTCGCTATTGGGCCACAGCAGGTCTACCAGCGCATCTCGTGCCTGGGGGCGGCCCAGATGGAAGGCCAAGTAGCCGAGGAGTGCGGCGGTCTTCTGGGTAGGGAAGCGGTCCACGGCCGTGTCCTGCCCAAGAATCCGCAGACCCCCCAGTAGCTCTACCCTCGGCAATCCTGGCTCAGCCTTTCCACCCGGCACCTTCGGCTTGCGTGGCAGCGATGGCGGGACGCGGCAGCATGGATACTACGGCCCATCCATGCCTGCATAGTGCACGAGGCGCCTGTGCGTCGTGCCCGGCGCGGGCTTCCACGCGCTCTCCTGAACAGCGCAGGCTGGGCCTCCAGGCTAGGTATTAGGCCTTTGTATGCTCAAGGTCCTGCTTGGCTGGACTGGTGCCGCCCCCGGCCTCGCGGGCGCCGGTGGAACCCCGATCCTACGCGGCCGACGCTCGCACCCGGGGGCCATGGCCCCGGCGGATTTGCCAGCTAGGCTGGGGGGCTGATATGCTGTGACCGTGGAGCCACGCCCCTACCTCGCCATACGAGACATGCCGGCGGACGAACGCCCCCGGGAGCGCCTGCTGAAGTACGGCGCCTCGAGCCTCTCGGCCGCCGAGTTGCTTGCCATCGTTCTCCGCACCGGAACCAAACAGGAGTCAGCGGTTCACCTTGCCGAGCGAGTCCTCTCCGCCATGGGCAGCCTTCCGGCCATCGCCAACGCGGAACCGCGCGAGCTCACTCAGGTGAAGGGCATCGGAACCGTGAAGGCCGTCGAGATGAAGGCAGCGGTGGAGCTTGGCCGCCGTCTCCTTGTTGAGGGCGACGCGGTGAAGCCAGTGATCCACGAGCCGGACGACGTGGCGGGGCTCCTGATGTCACGCCTTCAGCATGAGCCCCAGGAGCAGTTCCTGGTCATTCTTCTGGATACCAAGAACCACGTCCTCAAGGTGGTGACCGCCACCGTGGGCACCCTGGACTCGAGTCTGGTGCACCCGCGTGAGGTCTTCCGAGCGGCCGTTGGCGCCGCCTGCGCCAGCGTCATTCTTGTACACAACCATCCCTCCGGAGATCCAACCCCCAGTCCGCAGGATGTGGAGGTCAGCAAGCAGTTGGTTGAGGCGGGCCGAATCCTGGGGATCGAGGTTCTGGACCACGTGATCCTTGGCAATCGAAGGTGGGTCAGCATGAGGAAGCGAGGGTTGATCTGATGGGAGAGGCCTTGAACGGCAGCCTAGAGGCAGTGTGCGCTCCGCTGCGGAGGGAGTTTGAGGAGCGGAACGCGGCCCGGGAGGCGGCGCTCTCTCTATCTAGGGAGATCATCCGTACCTCCGCGAACACGATTCGGAACATTCACAGGGGCGAGGTAGAGGCAGCCAACAAGCTGTTGGCTCAGGCGGAGTCATTGGTGCGCCGGATGCGCGGCGAGACCGGCCGCTTCCTGGACCTGAGCTATCCCGGCTACGTGCACGATGCTCAGAAGGAGTACACGGAGGCGGCGTGTACCGTCGCCACCTTGCTTGGTAACCCGCTGCCGAGCCCCACCGACCTTGGCGTGGAGTCCCCCGCCTACCTCAACGGCCTGGGAGAGACGGTTGGGGAACTGAGGCGCTACATTCTTGATCGCATCCGGGCCGGCGACGCGGCGGAGGCGGAGGCCAAACTGGCCATCGCCGATGAGATCCACTATGCGCTCACCCAGTTCGACTATCCTGAAGGGGTGACGGGAGGGCTGCGGCGCACGGCGGACGCGATGCGCGGCATCCTGGAGCGCACCCGTGGTGACGTGACTACGGCCCTCTGCCAGCACCGCTTGGAGGTAGCTCTCTCGGCAAGGGAGGGGGCGTAGCCGGTAGTGGGGCCGGGCCGCGATAGACAGGCTGTGTGGCCTCGTCGAGCGGGCCCTGCCGCATGGCACCTGGGCTTCCTGGCGCGAAGGCGGGCGTGGCAGGGGCAGCGGGACGCAAGGGATCCCACGCTGAGTTCCCTACGTCAGTGTTGAGGCGCGAAGGGCGCCGCCGACGTGGGTTGGGAGGGACGGCAGTTCGGATGGAGACCAGGGTGCTTCAGATGCCGGTGACCCTGCCGGAGAACGGCCAGTGCGCCCGATGCCTGGATCGGCTGAAGGACGCCGTCCTGCAGATCGCGGGCGTGGAGACCGTGCGGGTGGACCCGGAGGAGAGCCAGGTCACCCTCGTCTACGACCCTAACCTGCTGGCACTGGAGGAAGTGCGCCGCCGCGCGGAGCGGATAGGCGTGGAGATCTGCGAGACCATCCAGCACGAGAAGCTGGACCTCATGGGGATGGACTGCCCCGATTGCGCCCTGAAGATTGAGAAAGCGGTGGGGAGGCTGCCCGGGGTCCTCAGCGTGGAAGTGAACTTCGCTGCCGCTCGCATGTTCGTGGAGTACCGGGCCGGGCAGGTGGGCGTACCCGACATCGTCAAGCGCCTGGAAGGTCTGGGCTACGGCATAGAGGGGCCGGTCCGAGGGGCCAGAGCGGCCGGGCCTGGGGAGTGGTGGCGGCGGCACAAGGTCACGGTGAGCACCGCCGCCTCGGGAGCCCTGCTGTTGGCAGGCTACCTGGCGGGGGCGTGGGGCCTTGGTGTGCCCGGTCGCGTTCTCTTCGCGGCCTCCATCCTTTGCGGCGCCTACTACATGGCTCGCGGCGCCGTGAGCGCGCTGCTTCTGGGTGCCTTCGACACCAACTTTCTGATGCTGGTCGCGGCTGTGGGCGCCGCGGCTCTCGGACAGTGGGCCGAGGGCGCCATGGTCGTCTTCCTCTACTCCCTGGGCAACGCGCTGGAGTCGCTGACGACGGAGAAGACCCGGGCGTCCATACATGCGCTCATGCGCCTCGCTCCGCCGACGGCCCAGGTCCTCAGGGATGGCGGAGAGCTGGAGGTGCCGGTAGAGACCGTCCTTCCCGGCGAGGTTATTCGCGTTAAGCCCGGGGCTGCGGTTCCCCTGGACGGCGTGGTACACCGGGGGCAATCGTGGGTCAACCAGGCGCCCATCACAGGCGAGGCGGTGCCCGTTTCAGTTGCCGAGGGCTCCCAGCTCTTCGCGGGTTCCCTGAACCAGGAGGGCTCCCTGGAGGTCCGGGTGGCGAAGGGCTACAAGGACACGGCCCTGGCGCGCATCGTGCACCTGGTGGAGGAGGCACAGGCACAGAAGGCGCCAGTGCAGCGCTTCACCGAGACCTTTGGCCGCATCTACACTCCGGCCGTCATCGTGCTGGCCGTCTTGTGCGCGGTGGTGGTTCCCTGGGCCTTCCCCAGCCCCGGCCACTCCTGGATCCAGCGGGCGCTCACCCTACTGGTTGTCGCCTGCCCCTGCGCGTTGGTCATATCGACGCCGGTGGCGGTGGCGGCCGCCATCGGCCGCGCCGCGAGGCAGGGCGTGCTGATCAAGGGTGGCGCCCACCTGGAGGCTCTCAGCGGCATCTCGGTGGTTGCCTTCGACAAGACGGGCACCCTAACGCGGGGGACGCCCGTGGTGACCGAGGTGCGGCCCCTGGGGGTGAGCGCCGAGGAGCTGGTGGCTCTGGCCGCCACCGTGGAGCACCACTCCGAGCATCCCCTCGCCGACGCGGTGGTACGCGAGGCCCGGAGGCGGGAGGTAACGCTGTTCGAGGCTCAGGCCTTCCGGGCGCTGCCCGGGATGGGAGCGGAAGCTAGGGTTTCCGGGGCGCTGTTAAGAGTGGGCAGCCCAGAGTATCTGCGTGGAGCAGGCGTGGGCCTCTCCGGTGCCTCGGAGGAGCTTAACACTTGGCGGGACCTCGGACGGACGGTAGTCGGCGTGGCTCGCGAGGACCGCCTTCTGGGGCTGCTTGCCCTGGAGGACGAGGTGCGGGAAGGCGCGGCGGAGGCCCTGGCCGGGCTGCGGCGTGTTGGCGTGTCCCGCCTGGTGATGCTGACGGGCGACAGCGAGGGGGCGGCTCACCGGGTCGCCCAGGCCCTTGGCCTCGATGAGGTCCGCCACGGCCTGCTTCCTGAGCAGAAGGTGGATGCCGTTCGGGAGCTGACGGCTCGGTACGGCCGGGTCGCCATGGTGGGCGACGGAGTAAACGATGCCCCCGCTCTGGCCGCCGCCACGGTGGGGGTGGCCATGGGCGCGGCCGGAACGGACACGGCCCTGGAGACCGCGGACATCGCGCTGATGGGAGATGACCTGGCTCAGCTTCCCGAGGCCTTCAGCCTGAGCCGCAAGGCCCTCCGGGTCGTGAGGCAGAACGTTGTCTTCGCACTGTTGGTTGTTGCACTGCTGGTAGGAACTACACTCATTCGCGGCCTGAGGCTCTCTTTGGGGGTCGCCGGGCATGAAGGAAGCGCCTTACTGGTGATACTAAACGGCATGCGTCTTCTACGTCTCCCAGCCCCAGGCCCGGTGCGCTCGTGACCTCGCTCGGAACGCTGCTGGCGCTCCGGGTAGTTGGCGCGACCGCGGCTTCGATGCTGGGAGCCCTCGTATCGCTACCCGCCAAGAGTCACAACCATCGGCTCCTGTGCTCCCTCGTCAGCTTCGCCGCCGGTGGCTTGCTGGGGGTGACTCTGCTGCACATCGTGCCTGAAGCCGCGGAGTTGGCCGGGTGGCTTCCGGCCATCGTCTATGCGGCCGGCGGCATGGCCCTGTTCTGGGCGGTGGGGCGGTTCCTGTACGTGGTGTGCCCCGCCTGCACCGCGACCCACCAGGAGAAGGGCTACCTGAACCTGGGGATCCTGATGCTGGTGGCCATGACGCTTCACAGCATCACGGACGGCATCGCGATGAGCGCCGGCGGGTTGGCCAGCGCCTCGGAGCATCTGCCCTCCGCGAGCCGCTCTCTGGGGCTGCTCATCTTCGTGGCCGTCAGCTACCACAAGGTCCCGGAAGGCATGGCCCTGATGACGGTCTGTCGCATGTCCGGTTTCACCGTGGCGCGGTCGCTGGGACTGACCTTCCTGGTGGAGATGACGACGGGCCTTGGCGCTCTTGTGGGGCTGCTGCTGCAGGGGTTGAGCACACAAGGCCTGGGCCTGTTGCTTGGGGTAGTGGCCGGCAGCTTCCTGTACGTGGTCTTCTTCGCGATTCTTAAGGAGATGTGGGAGCACGAGAGGGCGCCCATCTTCACCAGCAGCGGACTGGGCCTGCTCAGCATCGTCGCGCTGGGCTACTTCGTCCACTA
>DASXUI010000122.1:0-3368 GCA_036504955.1 Armatimonadota bacterium | reverse complement strand
CGCACCCGCTCACCCCCTCAGTCCCTTCACCCCCTCGGTCTCTAGATGCCGAGACGGCTGCGGCGCAGCAGCTCCTCGCGGTTGGTGGGGCGCTTCACGGAGTAGCCCTTCAGCGGCAGGATGTGCTCGTGGACGGCGTCCAGGATGTCACACGGGAAGGGGAAGAAGGCATCCTCCACCTCGTCGGCGGGGGTGATCCAGTTTCGGGCACCTACTACCACCGGCGGCGCGTCCAGGTCGTCGAAACCGAGCTGGGTGACCTTCGAGGCCATCGTGTGCAGGACGCTTCCCCGCTCGCAGGCGTCGGAGGCCAGGAGGAGTCTGCCGGTCTTCTTCACCGACTCCAGCACGAGAGTGTAGTCGAAGGGCACGAGGGAGCGGGCGTCGATCACCTCGCAGGAGAGCCCGTAGGTGGACTCCAGCTCCTTCGCGGCCTCCAGGGCGCGGTAGAGGGTGGCTCCGACCGTCAGCATCGTCAGGTCACGACCTGGCTTCTTGATATCGGGCGCGCCCAGCGGGATCTCGTAGGGGCCGACCGGCACCCCGCCCGCCTGGAACAGCTCCGGCTGGTCGTAGATGCGCTGGCTCTCGAAGAAGACAACCGGGTCCGTCCCCAGCAGTGCTGAGTACATCAGGCCCTTGGCATCGTAGGGCGTGGAGGGGAAGACTACCTTCAGCCCAGGGATGTGGGCACAGAGGGAGGTCCAGTCCTGGCTGTGCTGGGCTCCGTACTTGGAGCCCACGGACACCCGCATCACCAGTGGCATCCGCAGGAGTCCGCCCGACATGGACTGCCACTTGGCCATCTGGTTGAAGATCTCGTCTCCGGCGCGGCCCATGAAGTCGCAGTACATCAGCTCCACCAGGGCGCGGCCGCCCTCCAGGCAGTAGCCGACGGAGCTGCCCGCGATGGCGCCCTCGGAGATGGGGCTATTGAAGAGCCGGTGGTAGGGGAGGGCCTCGGTCAGCCCACGGTAGACGCCGAAGGCTCCGCCCCAGTCCCGGTTCTCCTCGCCATAGGCCACCAGCGTGGGGTCCACGTAGAACTGGTCGAGGATCGCCTCGAAGAGGGCGTCTCGAATGCCGACGCAGCGGCTCTTGGGGAGGGGCTTGGCGTCGTCGTCTAGCCCATGGCGGCTCTTGGCGGCCATCTGCTTGACGCGGGGGTTCTCCTCCTTGGGCAGCAGCGTCTCCGGGTGGCGGGTGGTGTCCAGTGACTCCACCCGCTGGTTGGAGAACATCACCTGCTCCAGCAGGCTGCCCACGGCGTACAGGTCCGCGCGCGGGGAGACCTCCAGGTCGATGGCCCTCTTGTAGGCGCGGAGGATGGCGGCGTCCACGGTGGCGTGGGTGCGGTCCAGGTCATCACGGCTGCACAGCTCGGACTTCAGGAGCTCCTCGCCGTAGGTCAGCAGGGAGTCGACCTGGCGCCACTCGTCCACCTCCGCCTTCTCCCTGTAGGAGGAGGCGTCGGACGGGGAGTGACCGCTGATGCGGTAGGTGACGGTGTCCAGCAGCACCGGGCCGTCTCCGCGTTCCAGGATGGCCTTCTTGCGGGCGATGGCGTCGATGACCGCGAGGGGGTTGTATCCGTCCACGCGCTCCGCGTGCATCTGCTCGGGGTTCAGCCCCGCGCCCAGGCGAGCCAGAACTCGGAAGCCCATGGTCTCGCCTACCGGCTGGCCGCCCATGCCGTAGAAGTTGTTGACGAAGTTCATGATGAGCGGCAGGCCGCCCTTGTGGTCGCCGTCCCAAAGCTCCTTGAACTGGTCCATGGTGGCGAAGCAGAGGGCCTCCCAGGTGGGGCCGCAGCCCGCGGAAGCATCGCCGATGTTGCAGATGATGATCCCCGGCTTGTGGTTCACCCTCTTGAAGAGGGAAGCGCCCACCGAGATGTCGGACGACCCGCCCACGATGGCGTTGTTCGGGTAGACCCCAAAGGGGGTGAAGAAGGCGTGCATGGAGCCGCCCATGCCCTTGTTGAAGCCCGGCTCCCGGCCGAAGATCTCCGCCAGCGCGCCGTAGAGGAGGAAGTCGAGCGCGAGGTCCTTCACGGAACCCTGCGCGTCCCTCTCCACCACCCGCAGCGTGGCGCCGTCCATGTAGGTGCTCATGATGGATTGGAGGGTGGCGTCATCCAGCTTCTGGATGGCCGATAGGCCCTTGGCCAGGATTTCGCCGTGGCTGCGGTGGCTGCCGTAGATGTGGTCCTCAACCCCCAGGTGGAAGGCCTGGCCAACCGCGGAGGCCTCCTGGCCGATGGAGAGGTGCGCGGGCCCTCGGTGGTTGTACTCGATGCCGCCGTAGCTCTGCTTGACCTTCACCTCGTTGAGCATGCTCTCGAAGGCGCGGATCACGGCCATATCCCTGTGGATACGCACAAGATCATCGCGAGAGAAGCGGTCTAGCTCTTCAGAGAGAGTTCTACGGTACTGGTTGAGGGGGATGGGGGCGAACTCCAGATGGCCGCTCTGCCTCACCTCCTGGGGATGGATCATCACGGACTTGGGCATTGCCGAACTCCTTGCCTTACCTAGCCTGAACTATTCACGAGACCGTGTAGAAGCCCGCGCCAAGCACGAGACGCGGGCCGGATGCCACCGAGGGCCGCACCCAGTGGGCCCTCAGTCGCCAAGACCCGGCGGGGAGGGCCTCCACACCAGAACTAACATATCTGAAGCCAACCGGGGAGCCGCACGACGTGGACCGTGGGAGCAGAGGCGCCGTACCTTCGAGACCGATGGCGTGGGGCATACGAGGCGAGACACCCGGTGGCAGTTCTAGGCCTAGAGACGTGGTTGTGCTTCCAGCAGTACGTACATGGGACAACCACTCTTTCGCGCCCGCCCGCCCGGGCTCCTGGAAGGGCGGGTCGTAGGGTCGTTGGGTCGCGGGGAAGAGCCTCAGAGGTTGGTCTCTGGTTCCTCGGCTGAAGGGACCTAAGCGACGTAAGGGACCCAAGGACCAAAGGGGATCCACTGAGGCCCTTCCCTACGACCCTACGACCCTACGACCTTACGACCCAACGACCCGCCTTTCCAGGAGGCAGGGCCGGCTCGTCGAAGAGGAGAGGGGGCTTGAGGGAGTGCTCGTTGCCGGATCCTGCCCCACTTGTTCACGCACTGGGAGGTGCCAATGAGGATATGCCGCTTCTGCATTCCGGGCCTTGGGGCCAGGCTCGGGTTCATCGAGGAAGGCCGCATCTTCGACCTTACTTCCGCGGACCCGTCTCGGTTTCAGTCCCTGGATGCCGTTCTGGCTCTGCCGGACCCACTGGGCGCCTTGAAGGAGGCCCAGGAGGCGGCCAAACCCTCCATCCCTTGGTCAAGCATTGACCGCGCCCCCGGACCCACCACCGCCCACCGACT
>DASXUI010000121.1:0-17751 GCA_036504955.1 Armatimonadota bacterium | reverse complement strand
GACCGCCACCGCGGGCCTCAACGACACCTTCACCGGCCAGATCACCCTAACGGGTGCCACCGCCGTGAAGTCGGTCTCCGCCATCCTGACGGGCACCGACAACAAGAAGGTGTGGTCGGGCTACGCGGACGTCGTCCCGGACCCCGCCAGCCTGGCTCTGGCCCTCACCGGCCTGGCCCCGCTCGGCCTGCTGCGTCGACGGCGCGCTACCCGCTAACCGCCGAAGCACCAGTTGGGGCCGGCGCCACAGACCTTCTGGCCTGTGGCGCCGGCCCTTTTTCGTGCCTGCCCCCACCCTAGCGGGCCCTCGCGCCAGACACGCCCTGGCGGCCCCAGACCTCCGGGGGTGGACACTTCCGCTCCAACTGGAGGACAATGGGGATGGGCCCGCGGGCTCGACGCGCCTGAGTCGCCGAGCTCCTCCGTCGGCAGGCCCGGGAGGTAGAGAGCCCCATGCAGTCCTACAGCTTCGCCAGCCGCGTGAGCGGCATGCAGAGCTCCGTGATCCGGGAGATCCTGAAGGTTACGGAGCAGCCGGAGGTGATCTCCTTCGCCGGAGGGCTTCCGGCACCGGAGCTCTTTCCCCTCCCGGCGATGCGCCTCGCGGCCAAGGCGGCCCTGGGCGGCGAGGACGGCTCGATCCTCCAGTACAGCACCACGGAGGGCTACCCCCCTCTCCGCGAGTGGATCGCCGGCTACCTGAACCGCATGGATATCCCTGCGGCGCCGGACCAGATCCTGGTGACCAGCGGCTCCCAGCAGGGGCTGGACCTCCTCGCCAAGCTCTTCATCGACCCGGGCGACGCCGTGCTCGTAGGGAATCCCACCTACCTGGGCGCCCTCCAGGTCTTCAACAGCTACCAGGCCCGCGCGGTCCCCGTTCCCTCGGACGCCTACGGGATGGACCCGGCCGCGTTGGCGCAGGCGCTGCGCCGCTACCGCCCCAAGCTGGCTTACCTCATGCCCACCTTCCAGAACCCCACCGGTACCACGCTGGGCCTGGAGCGGCGGATTGAGCTAGTGAAGGTGCTGGCCGAAGCGGACGTCCCGTTCCTGGAGGACTCGCCCTATCGGGAGCTGCGGTACTCCGGAACCGCCATGCCGCCACTCTCCTCACTCGCTGGCGACGCACCCCACGCCTTCCTCGGGACCTTCTCCAAGACCGTCGCGCCTGGCCTGCGGCTCGGGTGGATCGCCACGGAACCGTCGCTCCTCGCGAAGCTGGTACTGGCGAAGCAGGGCGCCGATCTACACACAGGCACCCTGGTGCAGAGGGCCCTGTATCGGTACCTGGCGGACAGCGACGTGAGCTCCCACCTTGGCCGGCTGCGGCGGGAGTACGGCCGCCGGAGGGACGCGATGGTAGGCGCCCTGCGCCGCCACTTCCCCGCGGGGGTGGAGTGGACGGAACCGGAGGGCGGCATGTTCCTGTGGGTCACCCTGCCTGAAGGGGCCAACTCCACGGAGCTCCTGCCGAGGGCCATCGAGCAGCGGGTCGCCTACGTCCCGGGCAGTCCCTTCTTCGCGCTGCCCGGCGGCGAGAACTGCATGAGGCTGAACTTCTCGAACACGTCACCAGAGCGCATCGAGGAGGGCATTGAGCGGCTGGCCCAGGTGCTCAGGGGCTGAGGGCGGGTCGTTGGGTCGTCGGGTCGTGGGGGCGTTGGGGAGGGGCCACGGAGGGTGGGGGGCTGGGAATCAGTCGGACGAGTCGGACCGGTCAGACCTGTCTGAATGTAAGAGCCTTGGGGACAGCGCAGTGCCATGGCCAGGGGTGGGTGCCTGGAGGCCGCCCGCCCGGCGGTAATCGCCGGGCATCACCCTCATGCCGGCGCTACAAGGGCGCACCCTCTGAGGCCCTACCCCTACGACCCTATGACCCGCCCTCCAAGGCCCTTCCCTTACGACCCAACACCCATGCGCCTGCCCGTTCCCATCGGCGGTCTGTCGCCAAGCTGCACGCAGCCTGTTCATGCAGGGCTGCTCGGAGCGGACAGGGAACGCGATCCAGACTGATCTTGAGCGGGTCGGCGGCACGGCTCAGTGCCCGTGGCGGCCCGGGAGTGGGGAAAGGTGGCGTGGGTGAAGCGAATCCTTGGGACGGTTCTGCTGTTGGTCTCGGTAGCGGCATCGGGAGCCTCCGGGCTGCAGGTGGGACGGCTTCGGTGTGAGTACCGCGAAGCTCCTTTGGGCGTAGATGCCGCGCGCCCGCGCCTGAGCTGGATCGTGTCCTCGCCGGAGCGGGGGCAGCGCCAGACCGCGTACCAGATCCAGGTGGCAAGCTCGCCGAGCCTGTTGGCGGCCGGCAGGGCCGACCTGTGGGACACCCACCGCACAAGGTCCTCGTGGACCACGCAGATACCCTACTCCGGCAGGCGGCCGCGATCGGCTCAGTCATGCTTCTGGAGGGTCCGAGCCTGGAGCCGGCAGGGCAGACCCTCCGCCTGGAGCAACCCGAGCTCGTGGACCATGGGGCTGCTCTCGCCCAGCGATTGGAGGGCGAGATGGATCGCGGCTCCCAGCTACGACCCCAAGGGCCCGCTCCCCCTGTTCCGCCGTGCCTTCACCCTGACCCGGCGGCCCAGGCGCGCGCTGCTCTTCCTGTGCGGCCTGGGCGCCAGCGAGGTTCGGGTGAACGGACTGCTCGCTGACGCGGCGCTCTTCGAGCCGGGCTGGACCCTGTACAGCAGGACCTGCCTCTACCGCGCCTACGACGTGACGGACAAGCTGTGGGCCGGGGAGAACGTGCTGGGCGTTCTGCTGGGCAACGGGATGTACAACGTGCCGGGGGGCAGGTACGTGAAGTTCACCGGAAGCTTCGGGCCGCCGGAGCTGATCGCTCAACTCCACATGACCTACCCGGATGGCCGCACCCAAGTCGTGGGGAGCGACTCCTCCTGGAGCACCGCGCCCGGCCCCATCACCTTCTCCTGCGTCTACGGCGGGGAGGACTACGACGCCCGCCGGGAGCAGGCCGGGTGGGACCGTCCCGGCTTCAGCGGCACCGGTTGGATGCCCGCCGCCGAGGTGAAGGGGCCGGGCGGGAAGCTGACCGGCACCAGCCAATCGGCTCCACCGGTTCTCCGGATGCGTACCCTCAAGCCGGTTGTCCGGACCCAACTGAGGCCGGGGGTGTGGATGTACGACCTCGGGCAGAACTGCTCCCTGATTCCGCGCATCTCCGTGAAGGGCCCTCCGGGCGCTCGCGTGACCATCAACGCCGGTGAGACCTTCGCCAAGGGCGGCTTCGCGGGCGGCGTCAGCGGGATCACCAGCTTCCGCTACACGCTGAAGGGGACAGGGGCCACGGAGACCTGGTCGCCGCGCTTCACGTACGTGGGCGCCCGCTACCTGCGGGTCGAGGGCGCGGAGCCCGCCGATCAGGGGCCGGCGGCCGGCGTGCCGGCACTCACATCGGTTGAAGGCCTCTTCGTGTGCGGCTCCGCCGAGCGCTCGGGCGGCTTCTCGTGCTCCAGCGCTCTCTTCAACGGCACCGCGCGGATCATCGACTGGGCCGCGCGGAGCAACATGGTCAGCATCCTGACGGACTGCCCGCACCGGGAGAAGCTGGGCTGGTTGGAGCAGACCCACCTGGCGGGCCCCTCGCTGATGTACGGGTTGGAGCTGCCCACCCTGATGGCGAAGATGGCCGGCGACATGGCGGACTCCCAGCAACCGGACGGTCTGGTGCCGGACATCGCGCCGGAGTACGTCCGCTTCGATGGCGGCTTCCGAGACTCCCCGGAGTGGGGCAGCGCCTGCGTGCTGGTGCCCTGGCAGCTCTACCAGTGGTACGGGGACAGAGAGGTGCTGCGGCACGCCTACCCGATGATGAAGCGCTACGTAGCCTACCTGGGCACAAAGGCGCAGGACGACATCGTGTCGCACGGCCTGGGGGACTGGTTCGACGTGGGCCCGAACCCGCCCGGCGAGGCGCAGCTCACGCCCAAGTCGGTTACCGCCACGGCCTTCTACCAGCTCGATGCCGCTATCACCGCGAAGGTCGCAGCCCTGCTGGGGAGGCGCCAGGACGCTCAGGAGCTCTCGCGGCTGGCGAGCCAGATTAGAGAGTCCTTCAATCGAGCCTTCTACCACCCGGACACGGGGCAGTACGCCACGGGCTCCCAGTGCGCGAACGCCATGGCCCTGGTGCTGGGGATGCCGGAGCCGGCCTGGCGCCCGAGGGTGCTCAACAACCTGGTGAAGGACGTCCGCGGCCGAGGCAACGCCCTCACCGCCGGAGACGTGGGCTACCGCTACCTGCTCCGCGCCCTGGCCGAGGGCGGCAGGTCGGACGTCATCTTCGACATGAACAGCGGCTCAGACCACCCCGGCTACGGCATGATGCTGGCCCGCGGCAACACGACTCTGACGGAGCGGTGGGACGGCGGCCCGGAGGCCTCCATGAACCACTTCATGCTGGGCCACATCCTGGAGTGGTTCTACGGAGACGTCGCGGGCATCCAGCCGGACCCCGCCGCCCCCGGCTTCGCGAGGGCCATCCTGCGACCCACGCCGGTGGGCAACCTCACCTGGGCCTCCGCCCACTACGACTCCCTCCAGGGCCGTTACCAGACAAGTTGGAAGCGGAGGGGCGACCGCTTCAGCCTTCAGGTGACAGTCCCCACGAACACCTCCGCCACGCTCTACCTCCCGGCCATCGGCCCCGCGTCCGTGACCGAGTCCGGCAGGCCCGCCGCCCACGCCGTGGGGGTGAGGCCCCTCGGCCGCGCCAAGGGCGTCGCGGTGTATAGGCTTGAGTCCGGCACATACCACTTCCAGTCGCGCCTGCCATGAGATCGGCTGCCGACGACCTCACCACAGAGGCACAGAGCACACAGAGGGGCACAGAGAGGAGACCCAGGGGAGTGAGGGTCTCTGGGAACCGATGGAGGCGGAATGCATGTGGACACTCGGTCACGTTGCAGTTATTGCAGATAGCGGCTAGAGTAGTGCCATGGACACGCTGAAGGAAATGCGGATCGACCCATCAGCCCTGACCGAGGACGAGCTGGATCGGTTGACGGAGGCTGTGCGGGAGCGACACCACGTGCTGGGAGCCGGAGTCCCTCTGCCACCCCTTCTAGAGGGGCTTCTTGCCTACGTGGTGGAGTCCATGAGGCAGGGACACGCTCTAGTTCTGTCACCCGAGGAGGCCGCTGCGACTCCCCAGCGGGCAGCCCAAATGCTCGGCATGTCTCGTCCCTACCTCGTGAAGCTGCTCGATCAGGGGAAGATACCCTACCACCGAGTCGGCACCCACCGGCGAATCCTGCTGAGGGATCTGCGCGCCTTCCAGGCCGAGAGGGACCGAGACCGGCACCAGAGACTCAACGCACTGACCCGAGCCATCGACGAGGCCGGCGTCTACGACCGCTTCGAGCGCTAGCGCCTTGGCAAGCGCACCAGTGATGGTCCTGGATGCCAACGTACTGGCGCCAGCCCTGGTGTGCGACCTGCTGCTCAGACTCGCCGAGGAACCCCGGCTCTACTCGCCCCGCTGGACGGCCCAGATCCTGGACGAAGTGCGGAGAGTTCAGGTAGGCAAGCTCGGCTGGCCAGCCCATCTAGCCGAGTACTGGCGTGAGGAGGTGACCAGCGCCTTCCCAGAAGCGCTTGTCAGCGGCTACGAATCACTGATCGAGGGCTGCACCAACCATCCCGGAGACCGGCACGTTGCGGCGGCAGGGGCGCACATCCGGGCGGCAGGCATCGTCACCTTCAACGTGCGTCACTTTTCCAGCTCCGCGCTGCATCCCCTGGGCCTGGAGGCAATCCACCCCTCCGACCTCCTGTGCGGATTCCTTGAGCAGGACCCTGGCGCGGTGATGCGACGGCTGTCAGACATCGCCGGCCAGCGGCGCATCACGCTGAACGACCTCTTGGGCCGCCTCAGTGCCGTGCTTCCGGTGTTCGCCCGAGCCGTGGAGGCCTCACTTAGGGAGTGACCGCTGGGCCCGCGCACCGAAGCCCAGGTCGCGGCCCTGGTGGACTGCCAGGCCGATCTGCTCCAGGGAGTCGTGGCGTCCGTTGTACCAGAGGAGCCAGCGGTCCCCGTCCAGCAGGGCGTAGGGCTTGTAGCAGGCGTCGTGGTCCCAGGCGTTACGGCCGGGGCGGAGGATGGGGTTCGCGGGGTGGCGCTGCCAGCCGGTTATGCCGTCCCGTGAGCGGGCCAGGCCGATCTGAGCGTGGTCTATGTCCCGGAAGCCGATGTAGAACATGAGGTACTCCCGGCCCCGCTTCATCACCTGGCAGCCGGTGACCTTGTGCCCCTCCCAGGCCAGGGACGGGTCTGACTTGAACACAGGGTTGCCCGCGTGCTTGGTCCAGGTCACGCCGTCGGGGCTGGTGGCATAACCGATGGCGTCCGGCTCGTACTGGTCGCCGCCGGAGTACCACATCCTGAAGAGGCGGGCCTTCTCGTCCCACAGCACGCTGGGGCACATCACCGCCGCCTTCTCCCAGGGTGCGTCCGGCGAGAGCACCGGCCGTTCGCTCCGGCGCGTCCAGGTGACCCCGTCCGGGCTGGTGGCGTAGCCGATCCAGGACTGGCCCCGCGCCTGCCCGGTGTACCAGAGGTGGTAGCCATCCTCCCGCTTCACCACGGAGGGCCGGTTCAGGTCCTCCTCCCAATCGGTGCCGGGGTTCGGGCCCAGCACGATGCGCGGCTCGCTCCAGTGGACTCCGTCCGTGCTCTCCACCAGCGCCAGGCTCTTCTTGGGGCGCCAGGAGAACCACATGCGGTAGGTCGGCCCCTCCTTCAGCACCGTGAGGTCGAAGCAGGTGCCCAGGCTGCCGCCCAGCACCGGGCTGCCGGGATGCTTCATCCATCCGCCGGCGCCCGTTCGCGGCTCCGGAGGGCGGACGTCGGGAAGCTCCCCCGTCACGCGGGCCAGGTGCTCGGAGGAGCAGACCGGGTGCCCATCCGCGTAGACGTGGAGCCCCTTCCCCTTGCCATAGCGCTTCCCCGTACCGTCCCACAGGATGGTCAGCCAGTGGCCGTGGTAGCGGACCTGGTCCAGGGCGAAGTAGTCGTACGCGTCCTCGGGTACCAGCGGGTTCACCTCGACGATGCCGTCGGCACGGGGGCGAAGGCCCACCAGCCCGGTGATGACGAGGTTGCAGAAGGTGGAGTGGTTGTAGTCCTTTCCACGGTCCTTCACCCCCTGCTTCTCCAGAATGCTCCGGGCGACCCATTCACCCGTGTCGGGGTCCTGGTCCTCATCGATCCATGACACCACGGTACCGTCCGGCCGCTTGAGGCGTTGGGACCGGGCGTAGGTGGTCAGCAGGTCCAGGTAGTCTTTCTTGCTTACCACCTGCTCGCCCGGACGGTTGAGCTGGTTCGCGAGGGCAGTCAGGGTGATTGACGTGGCGTAGGGCCAGCTTGGGCCGTTCCAGAGGCACTCGTGCGCGTTGGCGAAGCGAAAGCGCGGGTGCCGACGTTCGGCGGTGGTGGGCCCGTAGGGCGCGGAGAACCTCTGGGGGTCCGTGAGCTGCCTCCAAGCGACCGAGTAGCGCGCGTCCGGCAGGCCGAAGTACCAGGGGGTGAAGCCGTGCAACTCACGCGCGTCGGCCAACCCGGCCCCCTCGCCGCGGGGCAGCACCTTGAAGAAGGCGGCCGACTCATCCCACAGCCGGGTCTGCACCAGCTCCTTGAGACGGGCCGCCTCGCCTCGGAAGCGCGCCGCGACGTCTGGCTTGCCGGCTAGCTCCGCGATCCTGACGATCGCCAGCGCGTCACCGTACTGGTAGCTGTTGATAGTTGCACGGTAGCCGCTGCCGCCGATGGAGACCTCCATGCCGTCCTGGCCGTCCTCCTGCCAGTAGAGGCCGCTGGGGTCCCGGCGCTCCTTGGCCCACGCCTCCCAGTTGGATACCAGGTCCGGCAGCAGCGCCACCAGCCCTCGGGCGTCGCCATCCACCAGGTAGCGGCTGTAGAGCGAGTCCGCCGCCCAGAAGCTGTAGCGGCGCGGGTCCCCACCCTTGCGAAACCAGAAGGTGGCGTAGTCATCCAGGTAGCCGGAGTCGGCGATCCAGCGGCCCTCGTAGAAGTGATGTCCGGCGGCGCAGGAGATGGTGTTGTACTTCCCCGCCCAGGGGACGTCCGGAAGGAACTCCGTTACCACGTAGCCGGCCGGGCTCTGCTTCAGGTGCTTGCGGTAGGTCCACCATCGGAAGTAGTAGGTGCGCTCCATCTCCTTGTCCGGGCACTCGAAGAGGGGGACGTTCCGCCGCGTCCAGTCCCACGCGAGCCGGTTGGGCACCAGCAGAGCAGGCTCCTCCGTGTCCTTCCGGTTGAGCTCCTCCACGTAGTGGCCGAACGCCTGGGGCTTGAGGACCATCGGCCTAGCCTCCGAGAGGGCCGCTTCAGGGGGTGACCACCGGGGTACAGGCTCAGGGTCTCCATGAGCCACTGCCGTCACGCCGCACGCCAGTACCCCCGCCAGCAGCACCCCGAGCATCGCATCCATCCCTTCACCTCCTCGGTACGGGCTCATCGTTCCGCGACTGAGCCCCGGTAACACAGTCAAAGGCCATCTTGTGGCGATGCGCTCGGCTTTGGCCCAGCCCCACGCAGGTGGGCGCCTCCCCTGGTCGACGCACGGGAAGCTGGCGTCTTGCCGCCTGAGGCCGCGGGCCGAGGCTGTCCACGCCGCACTGAAGGTTGGCGTTGGCCATCAGTGGGCGGTCGGCCGAGCCCGACCGCGCCGTACGGAGGGTGAGTGTCGGCGAACTCCAGAGGGCCGGCCGAGCCGGTCCGCGCGGCGCGTCCAGGCCATCGCTACGGGATTGCCGAAAGCATGCACCAAATCCCCGTTCGAGCGCGACCGTCCCGATCACCTCTTGGGCTGCACCGGAGTGCGTGGCGTACCCCACCGGACCCCCGATCGGGCGGCTTACCTCAGGTGGGCAGGAGCGTGGTGACGAGGAGCACGAGGGACAAAACGATCAGCACGGCGGTGGTGGCCCACGAGATGGCGTTGTAGACGCGGCTGTTGGCGTACTGCCCCATGAGCTTCCTGTCGTTCACCAGACGGAGCATGAGCACCAGTATGATGGGAAGCAGCACCGCGCCAACGATGTTCGGCAGTATGATCAGCAGAGCCAGGTGGGCGGGGAACAGCATGACGGCCGCGGCTCCGCCCACGATGGTGAGCGTGAAGGTGCCGATGAAGAGCGGCGCCTCACGGGTCCGCAGGCCCAGGGCCGACTCACTGCCAAGGGCCTCGGTCACCGCGTAGGCGGAGGAGAGCGGCACGGCGATAGCGCCGAAGCAGGATGCGTTGAAGAGACCGATCGCGAACAGGGTTGCCGCCAGCGGCCCCGCCAGAGGGGTCAGCGCGCGGGCCACCTGACCCGCGTCGTTCACCTGGTGTATCCCGGCGGCGAACAGCGTCGCTCCGCAGCACGCGATGATGAAGTAGGCCACCAGGTTGGTGAAGAAGGCGCCGAAGAGCACGTCAACTCGGGTGCCGCCGTACTGCTCTGGCCTGACCCCCTTGTCGCGCACCGAGGACTGGATGTAGAACTGCCCCCACGGCGTGATGGTCGTACCCACCACGTTGATCACCATGAAGACGTAGTCCCTGAGCGGCGTCACGGCCCTCAAGTTCGGCACGAAGGTCTCCTTGAGGACCTGGCCCCAGTTCGGGTGAGCCAGGAACGCGCTGGCGATGTAGAACAGGTAGATGGCCGACGCCCCCAGCAGCACCCGCTCCAGTCGCTGATAGGACCCACGCGCTACCAGTACCCAGATGGCGCCGACCACCAGGGGCAGGACCCACAGGCGCGCGGCCGGCCCCGCGAAGAGCTGCACCGCGGCGAGGATGCCGGCGAACTCAGACACCGTGGTGGCGAAGTTGGCCACCAGGAGGGTGAGCATCGCCACCAGGGTCACGCGCGCGCCGAACTTCTCGCGAATCAGGTCCGCCAGCCCCTTACCTGTGACGGCCCCCATGCGAGCACAGGTCTCCTGCGCCACGCCCAGGGCGACCGTCGACACAACGAGCACCCAGAGCATGGCGTAGCGGTACCGCGCTCCCGCCAGGGAGTAGCCGTAGATGCCGGAGGCGTCGTTGTCCGCGTTGGCGGCGATGAGACCGGGTCCCAGGACCCCAAGGAAGATGAACAGGCGGCTGGCAGTCAGACGCTGCCACGATGAGATCCTCGCCATGGTGGCTACTCCAATGATCGGGCGTGGACATCCTGGTCAGCCTTCGGCAGGGCGTGCGGAAGGTCAGACCAGACGTGCGGAACCGACCGGGTCTGGGGTCACCGTGGCGAAGCGAGGGAGAAGCGGACGGGGCCAGCCCCATCCACCGGTGAAGGAGGGCTAGGGGCGTGACCGCCGTCGCAGGTCCGCGCTACCAGCGCCGCCGCGACGACCCCTGCTACTGTGACTAGAGTCTGTGGACATGGTCCTCTGTCCTGGGCGCCCCGTACCGGCGCGCCACCGGAGCCCTGTTTGGGTGGTCCTGTGTCAGAGAGAGCTTGGCCTTGGCCCGCGCGAACCATGCCGGCCCGCGTAGACCTCTGCCCTACGCGGCGCACAGGCGCCGGGTTGAGACGTGACAGGAGGGCTGGCATCGGCCCTCACCAGAAGTACCATCGGAAAGACGGGCCCGTGAGTGCCCAAGTCCCGCAGGGCGCGGGCGAGCAACTCTGTCTCGGCGCCCAGGGCGAGGTGGTCTACGGGTCGCCGGAAAGGGCGGACGAGCCCAAGACTCCAGAGGCGGTGTCCCAGGCCAGGCCTGGAGCCAGGTCCACTGCTTCATCGCTGGCGCGGCGGTGACCCGAACCAAGGGTTGGCATTGGCAGACGGCCAGCCGTCGGATGACCAGCGACCGAGGTCGCCCGTGCTCTTGCACACATAGCGGCTGCACTCATCGGAGGTGAAGGCATGGCAGAGCGATTCGTAGGGATCCAGGTGGGGGCGGTCTCCTTCGTGGATGAGGGCGTTGAGCCCGTGTTGGACGTCCTCAAGGAGCGAGCCGGCGTGAACGCGCTGCTGCTGGCCACGCCTACGTGGACGCGCGGCACCGGGGGCCGTCAGATCCCGGGAGTTCCGCTTCCGGATCACGGCGCTCAGGAGTATGACCTCGACTGGCTCGGAGGAAGCTACACGGCCGTCCACGAGCGCTACTTCCCCGACCCCCGGCTGGCGCGGGGACTGCGGGCGAGGGAGCACGGCGACTGGGACCTCTTCGAGGAGGTGGTCCCCAGTGCCAGGGCGCGGGGGCTCCGGACCTACGCCTGGATGGAGGAATCCGCCTACGGCCCCCAGCCGCGACTGATCGATGGATGGGCGTCGATGGGGGAGCAGGACGTTCTGGGCCGGAAGGTCCAGACGCCCTGCATGCGCAACCCCGCGTACGTCGCCTGGTGGGGCGCCATCATCGAGGACTACCTGCGGAGCCACCCCATCGACGGCGTGGTGTGGTGCTCCGAGAAGGGCGGGCCGCTCACGCGCGTACTGAACGGCTCCCGCGGCAACTTCGGAGACAGCAAGGTCACCTGCTTCTGCCCGCACTGCCGCGAGGCCGCTCGGGAGCGCGGGGTTGACCCCGAGAAGGCGCGCGCCGGCCTCCTGAAGCTGCTGGAGTGGCAGCGCGCCGCCGCCGAGGGTCAGCGGCCACCGGACGGGCACTTCGTTTCCCTCTGGCGCATCCTGCTGAGCTACCCGGAGGTGCTGGCGTGGGACAAGCTGTGGGCGGACGGGCAGCACCAGATGCTCCGAGAGATGTGGGGCACGGTGAAGGCCATCGACTCCAAGCGCCAGTTCGGCTTCCACCTCTGCCACATGGTGAGCTGGAGCCCCTTCTACCGCGCGACGGAGGACCTGGCGGAGATGTCTCAGTACTGCGACCTCCTGAAGCTGGTGACCTACAACAACTGCGCCGGCCCGCGCTACCACGGCTACCAGCAGAGCCTGAACCGGGCGTTCCTGGCCGACTGCTCTCCCGAGGACACCTATCCGGTGATGATGGACCTCCTCGGCTACGCCGAGGATGAAGCCTCCACCTTCGCCGAGCTGCCCACGAAGGGGTTTGGCGCAGACTACGTCCGTCGGGAGACGGAGCGCGCGGTGGCGCAGGCGCGGGAGGGCTGTCTGGTCTGCCCCGGCATCGACATCGACATCCCCACCGGCGAGGGGCAGTCACAGTGCTCGCGAGAGGGCGTCCGCGACGCGGTGCTGGCGGCGTTCCAGGGCGGCGCGCACGGCGTGGTGCTCTCCCGCAAGTACTCGGAGATGCGGCTAGACAACCTCTCGGGTGCGGGCGACGCGATCAGGGAGCTGGGCAGCGCCGGGTAGCCCTCTTGGCGAGGCAATCGGAAGCAGATGGACCGCGAGGGCGCCGGCCTGAGGGCCCTCCCTGGCCCAGGTTCCCCCGGACCTCCAGGGTGGTCCGGGGGGGCGGCGCAACAGGCCAAGTCAGGCCGCTCCCTCCCACAGAGGAGCGGGTGCCCAGCCGTCGAAGGGGGAGCCAACACGCTGCCGATTCGCGCGGATCCACGGCCCTCTGCCGGCGTTCAGCGGCACGGACACGCGGCGTCACACGCCATTCACGGAGCAAGGGCGCATCGTACGCGGCGCGGGTTTGGCGGGCCGACTGGTGGGAACTCGCGGGCCAGGGAAAGGCTTATGGTCCGTCAGAGGAGCCTACTTGGGGCTCCGAGGAAGCCGCTGGTGCGAGCGGGCAGCGCGGCACTCATCGATGCGGTTCTGAGTCAGGTCTCCTGAAGGAGGCAGACATGCGGCGGGCACATCGCGCGTTCACGCTCATTGAGTTGCTGGTGGTGATCGCCATCATCGCCATTCTAGCCGCCATTCTCTTCCCCGTCTTCGCGTCGGCACGGGAGAAGGCGCGCCTAACCACCTGCCTGAACAACGAGAAACAGATTGGCGTCGCGTTCCTACAGTACACGGAGGAGTACGACGGCACCATCGTCGATGCCGGCACCATCGACCAGGTGGGCGGCGGCACCGACAAGCTCAAGGCGGATCCCAGGCATCTGCACAACAAGCTGGCGCCGCAGCTCAAGACCAAACAGGTCTGGCGCTGCCCCAGCGACACGGGCTACCACGAGCCCGGCCAGGCCTCGGTGGCCGAGTACTTCGACTACTACGGCAGCAGCTATCAGTGGAAGGGGAACCGAGGAGATCCGGGCGGAACCGGGGTGGCGGGTCAGGCCATCGACTCCTTCAAGAACCCCTCGGAGCTGCCCATCGTGCGTGACGGGCTGGCCTGGCACTACAGCAAGCAGGTAGGCTCCAACTTCTGGAGCAAGGGGGACAACGGCGCCAACATCCTCTTCCTGGACGGTCACGCGAAGTGGCGCTTCGGCACCGC
Organism: Armatimonadota bacterium; assembly: GCA_036504955.1. Taxonomy (GTDB): domain Bacteria; phylum Armatimonadota; class DTGP01; order DTGP01; family DASXUI01; genus DASXUI01. Next base: position 4,396 of record DASXUI010000121.1, on the reverse strand, counting down.
CTACAACGGGATCGACTGACGACGCGGCGGGACCGGGAAAGCCTCACTACAGAGGCACAGAGGCACAGAGGCACACAAAGGGGCACAGGGAGAACGGCTGATCCCCTAGGCACGAGGCTGGGGCAGCCGCCACGTCTTCGGTCGCGTGTCCAGAGCGTCCCACTTTTGGGCCCCCCGCCGGACCCTAGTTGGACTCGGGGTCCTGAGGGCGGGAGGGGTGGTTGAAGGACACAACCTGCTCCTCGTCGGGGATGTACTCGGGCTCCGGGTCCTGGGATGCCGCGTAGACGATGAAGATCCATTCCAGCGCGGGGGAGTCGTCCTCCACTCTGGCCTGCTGGATTCGGGCCGCGCGGGCCAGGTGGCGCCGCGTGAAGCCGACCTCCCGCACCGTCACCTTCGCCTTCTGTGGAGCCGACGGCCTCTTGGGCGGTGGGAGTAGCTTCGCCGTCTGGTTCACGTCCACGGTCAGCGGCGCCGATGCGGTCTGCTTCGGCGCCTCAGGCAGTGCCCTGGACTGCCTGACCGGCGGACGAACGGAGACGTGCCTGGGGCGCAGCGTCCAGGCCATGGCCCCGAGCAGCAGGATGAGGCCCGTCATCAGGCCCAGAAGCCACCGCCGGCCCGCGCCGTCCCAGCTCCAGTAGTCCGCGCGCTCCATGGGACGACCCAGGGGCCGTAGGTTCTGGGGCGCGATCCCCGGAGGAGGCAGGCCGGGGGTCAAGCGCTCCTGAACCGCCTCCCAGGTCTCTCCGCCCGCCAGAAGACTGGCGCGATGGTCCCTGGGTGCCTCCGGCGGCCTCACGCCGCCCGCTACCTGGCAGGCCGCGCACAGCCGCTGGTCCGCCTGCAGTGGTGCACCACACACCTCGCACGCCATAGCATCCCCTCCCCTGCCCGCGCTCCCCTGCCGGACTCCACGTCCGCCATCCCCTGGGAACCCTTCCCGCGTTGGGTGGCACTTTCCTTCCTTGCGCTTGCCTGTACCTCCACAGCTCCCTTGCCGGCTCTGCTCTGGACAACAGGCCACACAGGCTGACAAGCGATCGACCCCACGGAAGATCGCCGGGACTCAACCAGTGGGACGACCATCCCGCCCAACAGGTTCCGTCCGCCGCCAGGGGCATCAGGAAGCACCGGTGCCCGGCATCAAGGTTTCCCTTCGCCCGACAAGCGGTATGTGATCGATGCACAGTGCAAAGACGCGAAGCCCCCTGGTCTGAAGGGCCTATGGGAGGCCTGTGGTCGCACGCGCCCTGCTGGGCGCGGGCGGGCGTCTCGCGCGTAGCGCGGGCTAGGCTGGGAGGCATACCCTTGCTTAGATCTCTAGCCCCCGGTCGGGCTCTCCTCCGTTGAGGCTCCACGGGTGGTGGTCAGTATGCAGGGATGGCGAGCGTCAGGAGGCAGCGAGATGGTAGAGGCACAACGAAGACCGCAGTCCAGAAACATGCCCTGGATCGTCGCGGGGGTGATCCTTCTGTTGGCGCTGATCGCGTGGGGTATCTGGGCCTACGTTAACCAGGGCCCAGATTCCGCCGCCGTGTCTCGCCGGGACATCGTGGGGTACGTGCCGCTTCAGGGCCAGGCGATCGCGCCGGCGGGCGGCCGCGCGGACGTGATGGCCCCCTACCAGACCACGGTCGCTCGGGTGCTAGTGGCCGTGGGTCAGAAGGTCAAAGCGGGCGACGTGCTGCTGGAGCTCTCCCAGCCGGCCACCCAAGCAGCCTACGACCAGGCACGGCAGAACCTGAAGGCGGCGGAAGACGCCCTGGCTCAGACCAAGAGGAATGAGGGCTCCGCCGTGGCCGCGGCGCGCCAGCAACTGGAGAAGGCGCGGGCCACGGAGCGTGCGGCCAGGGGCACCGCCCAGGCCACGCCTCCGCCCGCCAGCGCGACGGGCGATGGGACCGAGGCAGCACCTCCCGTTACGGTACAGGAGCCCGGCGCAGACCTGAACACGGCGACCCAGGCCCGCGTGGCGGCGGAGCAGGCGTACCTGCAGGCCCAACAGCAGTACCAGTCCAGCCTGGCGCCCTACAGCCAACAGCTGGCCTCGGCGAAGGCCGCCTTCCAGGAGGCCCAGGTGGGGCGAAAGCAGGGAATGATCCACGCGCCGATCGCGGGCACGGTACTCACCATGAACGCCCAGCCCGGCAAGGAGATCGGCACCGAGAACGACAAGACCCCGGTCGCTACCATCGTGGACCTGAGCAAGGTCCAGGTCCAGACCGCGATCTCGCCTGAGCAGGCGACGGTGGTCCACGAGAGCATGCCGGCCGTGGTCACGGTCCAGGAGGCGGCAAGCCGGGAGTTCCAAGGCCGGGTCGCGCTGATGACGCCGGATATGAAGGGCAGATCCACGCCTCAGGCCTACAACGTCCTGGTGGAGTTCCGCAACGATGAGGGGCTGGTGAAGCCCGGAATGAAGGCCACCGCGTCCATCAAGACGGGCGAGGTGAAGGACACACTGGCCGTGCCCTCCGAGGCCGTCACCCAGGACCGGGAAGGGCGGACCGTGGTTGGCGTGCTCCGCGATGGGAAGTGGCAGGACACGGTGGTCCAGACCGGCCTCTCCGATGGCCGCTACACCGCCGTCAAGAGCGGCCTTAAGAAAGGCGACACCGTGCGGCTCAAGACGGGACTGCTGTAGACGGCTAGGAGCAAGGGGCTGAGGGGCTAAGGGGGCTAAGGGGACTTAGGGGGCTGAGGGGAGGAGAGGGAGCGGCCGGTGGCGCTGGGGATGCGATCTCCGGCTGACGTAGAGGCGCCCCTCCGGAGCTTACCACGGTCAGGGGCGCCGCAAGGCCGTCGGTATGCCGGCCTGGGTTCAGCCCCGGAGGGGCGCCTCTAATGCCAGCCATGGGTAACACCCACGGCGCCCGGCGGTGCCCCGTACACCTCAGTCCCCTGCCCTCTCTGATGGGCCTCAGCGCCCTCGGTCACTGATAGAGGGAACGGATTTCGGCAGCGTACTTCTCGGCGACTACTTGGCGGCGGAGCTTGAAGAGGTTGGTCAGCTCGTCCCCTACCTCGAAGGGTTTGGGCAGCAGCCGGCAGTTGGTGACCAACTCGAAGCCCTTGAAGCCGTTGGCGCGACTGACGAGGCGCCGGATATCGCGCATCACGGCCTGGCGCGCTTCCTCGCTCTGAGCCAGCGCTTCGAGGTCCTCGCCGTACGCCTGCAGCGCCGACTGTCGGGGAATCACCAGCGCGCCGAGGGTCTTGCGATCCTGGCCAACGACCATACACTGGTCGATGAGGGGGGACTCCCTCAGGGTGTTCTCGATGGGGGCCGGTTCCACGTTCTCGCCGCCAAGGAGCACGATGGTGTCCTTCGAGCGACCGACGATCCTCAGGCAGCCGTTGTGGGTTACGATGCCCAGGTCGCCGGTGTTCAGCCACCCGTCGCTCAGAACACGCGCGGTCCCCTCCGGGTCCTTGTAGTAGCCCTCCATCACCTGGGGGCCGCGCACGTGGACCTCGCCCATCACCCCCCGGCGGGGCGGGTAGATCACCTCCCGAGTCTCCAGGTCCAGCAGACGCAGCTCAGTCTGGGGGATCAGCGGTCCGACCGTGCCGATGACCATGCCTCTTCCGGTACGCACGGAGAGCACGGGGCAGGTCTCCGTGAGCCCGTAGCCCTCCTGGACCGGGATACCGATATTGTTGAAGAACTCGTCCACCTGCCTGGGCAGCGCCCCTCCGCCGGAGAGCGTGGACTGGAGCTGGCCGCCGAGGGCCGCCCTCAGCTTCCGCAGAACCAGGGGATCCAGGGCAAGGTAGGGCACCAGGAACGCGGCTAACACGACGCCGTGCCACAGACCCCCGAGCCACACGCGGTGCGCCGGCGGACAGGTAAGCTTCAGGCGGCGGCCGGCGAGATAACGCCGGGCGGTCTGCACCTTCCTCGCGCTGTAGTAGGCGGCACTGAAGAGCGCCTGACGGACGGGGGGCTGCTTCTTCACGTGTGCCAGAATGCCCTGATACACGCTCTCCCAGAGCCTCGGCGCGGAGACCATCAGGGTCGGCCGGACCTCGGCGAAGTCTTCCTTTAGGGTTCGAATGCTGGAGTAGTAGGCGCAGGCTCCTCCGGCAATCAGGATCATCTCGTAGACGCGCTCGAGGATGTGCCAGATGGGGAGGATGGCGATGGCGCGGTCCCTCGGCGTCACCGTGATGGGCACCAGCCGAACCTGCGAGATCATGCTCTGGTGGGTGAGCATCACGCCCTTGGGGATTCCCGTGGTGCCTGAGGTGTAGATGAGGGTGAACAGGTCCTCCGGGCGGATGCCCGCCGCCCGCTCCTCGGCAAGGCGGTCGCCCGAGGAGCGAAGCCGCCGCCCCTCAGCCAGCAGATCCGCGAGGCGCACATAGGCGTGGGAAGGCTCCGCACAGG
>DASXUI010000120.1:0-2303 GCA_036504955.1 Armatimonadota bacterium | reverse complement strand
CCAAGACACCAAGAAGGGCTAGGGGGCTGAAGGGGCTCAGGGGGCTAGGGGAAGGGCCTCGAACGGCAGCTAGGCTCTGCCCTCTGCCCCCTAACCCGCATAGTGCACGAGGCGCTTGCGCGTCGTGCATGGCGCGGGCTTCCACACGCTCTCGTGAATATGGCAGGCAAGTCCCCTAGCCCTTCTTGGTGTCTTGGTGGTAACTTATCTTCGCAACCTACGCACCTTGGGGCCCGGCCATCTCTTCCTGCAGCCTCGCGAGGGCGGAGTCGCACTGGTGGGAGGTCCGGGTTACCTCCATGAGCCAACCATCCTCCAGATGCAGCAGCAGGTCACAGTGAACCAGCGTGTTCAGCCGGTGCGCGATGATGAAGGTGGTGCGCCCTCGCATTAGGCGCTCCATCGCCTCCAAAATGGTCGCCTCCGTCTGAAGGTCCACGGAGCTGGTAGGCTCATCCAGGATGAGGAAGGGCGCGTCCCGCAGGAAGGCGCGGGCCAGACCGATGCGTTGGCGCTCTCCACCGGAGAGCTTCAGCCCGCGCTCCCCCACCAGGGTCGCGTAGGCGTCCGGAAGGCGAAGAATCTGCTCGTGGATGTCGGCGGCGCGGGCTGCCTCCTCAATCTGCTCCCGGCTTGCCCCCGGACAGCCGTAGGCGATGTTTTCCGCCAAGGAGGTGGCGAAGAGCACCGGCTCCTGGAACACGATGGAGAACTGGCTTCGCGCGTCCGCCAGGCGCAGATCCCGCAGGTCGACGCCATCCAGCAGCACCTGGCCCTCGGTGGGATCGGCGAAGCGGACCATCAGATTCGTCAGCGTGGTCTTCCCGGCGCCGGTGGAACCCACGATCCCCGCGCGCGTGCCGGGTTCCACCTCGAAGCTGATGTGCTTGAGAATCGGCCGGTTAGGCTCGTAGCAGAAGGAGACGTCCTGGAAGCTCAAGGCCCCCTCGGCGCGGTGCAGGGGTCGCGCGTCGGGGCGCTCCGGCACGTCGGGTGGCAGGTCCAGGAAGGCGAAGACCCTCTCCATGCTGGCGAACTGGGACTGCATGCTCACGCACTTGCGGCTGAGGGTCTTCAGCGGAGAGTAGAGCTGTGCCACGTAGCTCAGCGTCAGCAGCAGTTGCCCCAGGCTCATCGTCTTCGCCAGTACGTTCCCCACCCCGATGTAGAGCACCAAGCCGGTGCCCACCGCCAGAACCAGGTTGATGGAGAGCCCCAGCACCCCTTCCACCAGCGTAACCCGCAGCCGGCCCCGGATGCACCGGGCCACCTGGTCTACATAACGTCGCTCCTCGCGCGCCTCTTGCCCGAAGGCCTTCACCACTCGAAGGATGCTCAGCGTCTCCTGCACGAATCCCAGGGCCACGCTCTCCATCCGCTTCACCTCGCGCGACTGGCGGCGCAGCACGGGCCGGGAGATCCGCGTGAGCAGGAAGAGAACGGGGGACACCGCCAGCGCCACGCTGCCGATCTTCACGTCTAGCCGCAGGATCACGTACAGCATGGAGATAAGCGCGAAGGCGGCGTTGACCAGAGGGATGAAGCCGTCGATGAAGATCCACTCGACCGCCGTGGCGTCGGTCTGCACGCGATAGATGGCGTCCGCCGTTCCCAGGGTGGAGTGGTGGTTGGCGGACAGCCGCTGAGCCTGCCGGAAGAGCCGGGTGCGGAGCGCCAGGATAAGGTTCTGGCCGGTGTAGGTGGTCAGCAGGTTGCTGGCGAGGCTCTGAAGCTGGCTGAGAAGCACGAGGAGCACGGACAAGGCGCAGACCGCCAGAAGAAGGGTCTCGATCCCGCGATCCGGCGAGGGCAGCACGCCGCGCAGGTAGTGGGGGATCGGTCGCCCCTGAAGCACGCTGTCCACGGCCACCTGAAGGGGCACGGGCGCCAACAGCGCCAGGGGGGTGGAGAGGAGCTCCAGCAGCAGCACGCCCAGGATGGCGACGCGGTAGCCGCGCGTCATCGCCAGCATCCGCGCGTAGAGCGACGGACCGCTGCCTCGCACGAGTTGGTCCATGGACTTCCCGCCGGCTTCGGACATCCTGCCCCTGTTCTCGACCTGGCGCGGTCCTTGGCCCCTGCGCGCGCGTGCCGTCGCGCACTCAGGGAGTGATGCTCACACAATAGGAGACGTCGCCGGAAGGCGAAAGGTCGTCAACCCCCATAGGCCCAACCTCAGGCCAGCCAGGCGAGTTCATTGGGTTGCTGGGTCGTAGGGCAGGCCTGAGAGGGTGTTCCTTGGGTCCCTTTAGCCCCTTAGGTCCCTTGGCTGCAGGGACCTAAGGGACCAAAGGGACGTAAGG
>DASXUI010000119.1:0-6437 GCA_036504955.1 Armatimonadota bacterium | reverse complement strand
CGCAGAAGTGGAACAGCAACCCATACCAGATGGATACGGGGAACGGCGGCTTGGAGGAGGACGACGGAGCCTTCTACCTGCTGCCCTACTGGATGGGCAGGTACTACGGCCTGCTGGGCTCGTCGGCTATCCCGGTACCCGCCGGTCGGTAGCGCAGGCGGCAGGCGACCAGGGCCGCGAACACCTGCTTGGGGGCCACGCCAAGACGCTCCGCCAGCAGTTCGTGCAGGCTGGCCTCCGGGGGGTGGTCGGCCTGCAGGTAGCGGCGGTAGAACGCCTCGACCTCGTCGCGCGCCTCTGGGCTCAGGCTGTCGGCGGGGGCGGCTGCCTTGGGGTCCTCAAGAAGCTGATCCAGCCACAGGGTCACGGACCAGAGGCTTTGGCTGGTGGAATCAGCGACGCGCCGCAGCAGCTCCCGCCAGCGGAGCCCCTCACCAGCCGCCTCCCAGAAGGCTCGCTCGATATCGAACCGCTGCTGGCGGCTCAGACGGCCGGATTCCTCCTGCCGCCAGGCGCGGAGCACCGCCGAGACCTGACGCTGGCAGAGCCCCAGTTCCCTGGCGATGGTCCGGTGTCGCCCTCCTGGGGGCCTCTCGTTGCACGCCACGTAGGCCTGGTAGCGGCGGAGGATCTCCTGGCACACAGGCTCTGAAGGGGGCAGGCTCGAGGGGTCTGGGGGCCTGACGGAGGCGAGGACCTCCGCCACCCAGCCGCGGCGAACCTTCAGATCGCAGGCGATGCGGCCGTTGGCGGCGCTATCGGAGAGCCCCGCGTGCCGCCCGTCGGGGTCGTACGCTTGGCGGATGGCCTGCCTCACCTCGTCCGTGAGCACTTCGCCTGGGGGCGGGTGGTTCTGGGCTGTGGGGCCCCTCGAAGGCCGGTTGGTGGGACGCGCACCGGTCGGGCGCTGGGTGCCGGGGGAGACGGAACGGGGAGGGTGGGTGGAAGTGTGCGCTGGCCGGGCAACGCCCAGCCGTTTGGCGCATTTGCTGCATACGCTCAGCTTGCGGTCCGGCGCGAAGAAGGTGCCGCCACAGCGCTCGCAGGTACGCCGATAGGTCATGCCGGAGCTCATCGCGCCGGGCCATGCGAACGCGCCTGCCCGGAGCGATCAGTCCCGCGCGGCACTCCCTCCCTCAGAGCGGTCCGTCCATGGACCTGGGATTCCCACTTGAGGTACCGAGTCACTGCTACGTCCATTCCAGTAGGCTACCCCGATGGCGGGGATGCGCTCTTCGCTAGCGCGAGATGGGCGGCATAGCGCTGCCGACACGCGGCAACCGACCACGATCCCCCAGGCAGAGCCCCCACGGGAGGCTTGGGTGGGAGCCACGGGATCGTGGCGCGCAGCATGGGGCCAGCGGCCGTTAACACGCTTATATTTGGAGCATACCACAGGGCCAAAAGGACGGTCAACGAAGCAGTAAGGCAGCCGACAGGCCGTGCCCTATTCGGCGGCCCACGACATCAGAAGCTCGATGAGATCCTCTCCCGCCGGCTCAATGCCCTGGCTGGCGTCTCTCAGGTCCACCAGCCTTTTGGGCCCCTGGGCCCGCTCGTACAGCTCCCTGGCCGCCCACCCGGAGGGATCGGTGCCGCCGTTCGCCCGGACCACCAGCAGCGGGCGGGGCGCGAGGCGTTCCAGCAGGCCGTCGTCAGCCGTTCCCCCGTTGACCACCGCGACGCCCGCGGCACGCTCGTGGAGAGCGGCGGCCGCCAAGGCCGAGGAGGCGCACCGGCGCCAGCCGCAGAGGCGGAGTGTATCAGCGCCTCCCGCCGCCAGAAACTCCAGCCCAAGCACCGCGTCCACCACTCCCTCCGAGGCCGAGCCGAGTTCGCGCGGGCTGAGCCACAGGGAGTTGACGCCCCGTCCTGCGAGCCCCCGACCCAGGCGGCCCGCGAGCTCCGACCAGCCGCCCGCTACTGGCGCCTCCACCAGCCACAGAGCGCCAACGCGGGGCCGTGGCGCCTCGTAGAAGCGCGCCTGAAGAGTGCCAAGAGAAGTCACAAACCGCAGGTCGGCGCCGCCCTCCTGGGCCCGCCCCGGCAGGATCTCAAGGAGCTCAAGCTCCAAGTCGGCGTTCGGACGCTCTATATCACCATCCATGTCCGTTGAATCCCCCACTTCCTAAGCCTCCGCAAACCGTTATAATGGATACGCGGGGTCACTGTATCCGGCGGGACAGCTTCGTCGCGTCCCGGAGGGAGCGACAACCCTCCCGAGCCGGATTCACCCAAGTGTACAGGCACCTCCAAACGCAGGGGGCGCGGCTTCCGCGTACCAGACGAACCGGACAGCGCTTTCCGGCAGATACCCCGGATCCTGGAACACGCGGCCGGTTGCCGTCGTCCTAGATATTAGGAGTGTTGTATCTCCTCTGCCTTTGCGCCCCCGGAGGGGGCTTGAGAGTGGCACCCACGGTCGTAGGACCAGGCCCTCACGGAGGGACCACAGGCCCGATGCTAATACGCCTGCCGTCTTGACCCCGGGGCAGTGCGAAAGGATGGACAGGATCAGTGAGGAGCAGCAGGAAGGGCTTTACGCTCATTGAGTTACTTGTAGTAATCGCTATCATCGCCATTCTAGCGGCGATCCTTTTCCCCGTCTTCGCCAAAGCACGTGATTCCGCCCGGAAGACGACCTGCATCAACAACGTCAAGCAGCTCGGCATCGCGCTGCAGATGTACTCCAACGTCAACGACGAGATGTTCCCCCCCTGGGAGAACACCGCTGGCACGACTTGGGACAAGATGGTCTTCCCAATGGTGAAGACGCCTCAGGCCTTCACGTGTCCCAGCAACTCCCCCAAGAACCCCGGGGACGTCGCGGCTGGCTCGGTCATCCGATCTTACGCGCTCCCACGCAACGTCTCCATGATCTCCATGGGTGACATAAAGAATGCCTCGGCGACCGTAGCTCTCTTCGAGAAGGGCGCCCAGCAGTTGGGGGCTCCGAGCGATGCCTGCGGTGAGGACTTCCTTCAGATGTGGGGTGCGGACCAGGCGGCGATGAAGACCCAGAACTACCCGTTCCCTCACGGCAAGGGCAAGGTCTTCCTCTTCAGCGACAGCTCGGCCAAGTTCTATACCGTAGGCCAGGGCCCCTTTGCCTACGCCTACTCGAACTCCAGCGGCGGCAAGTGGCCGGTAGGCTACTGCGGCGGCACCAGCCCGCTGTACGCGACCGACGGCAACTTCGAGAACAACGGAGCGAACCTGCCGAACTAAGGCTTCGTTTGGCAGCACCACTCGTCTAGCTGCAGAAGGCCCAGAGCACCACTCCCCGCTCTGGGCCTTTCGCCGTCTTCAGCCCCCACTACCTGACCTTCCTCACCGCGCCCTCTCTTGCCCCACTCAGCCGTCCGTATGCCCTGCAGAGCTCAGCCATCAGGGAACGCGGGGGAGCCGGTACCAGTCCTACCTGTTGGGGAAAGAAGTGCGCCCCAGGAAGGACCGTGCCAAGTGAAACGAAGCAGAGGCTTCACCCTGATCGAGCTACTGGTGGTGATCGCGATCATCGCCATCCTGGCCGCGATTCTGTTCCCGGTTTTTGCCCGCGCGCGCGACAGCGCCCGGCGGACGACCTGTATCAATAACATGAAGCAGCTCGGCCTCGCGATGAGCATGTACAGCAACGAGTTTGACGAGACCCTGCCCCCGTGGCAGGACTCCCAGGGAAAGACGTGGGACGTAGCGGTGTTCCCGCAGGTCAGGACCAAGGGTGTCTTCACCTGTCCGAGCAACGAGCCCCGAAACGCTCAAGGACTCCCGGCCGGCACTGTCATCCGCTCCTACGCGATGCCCCGCAACGTCTCCGGCATGGCTCTGGGCGAGATTAGGAACCCTTCGCAGACGGTGCTGCTGTTCGAGAAGGGCAGCCAGGAGCTGGGGTTCAACGGAGACGCCTGTGGCGAGGACTTCTACCAGATGTGGGGCGCCGATCAGGCAGACATGAAGAAGCAGAACTACCCCTACCCGCACGGCAAGGGTAAGGTGTTCGCCTTCGCGGACAGCTCCGCCAAGTGGTACCAGGTCGGCCAGGGGCCTTTCGCCTACTCCTACAAGATGCCTTCGGGCAACGGCTACTACCCGCCCGGATACTGCGGCGACCTGAACGCGCCGCTCTACGCCATCACGGGCAACAGCGACCCTGGCGCCAACCTGCCTCAGTAAGGGATCGCAGGGCCGCCCTTCCTGGATCCGCAGACCGCGGTACCGTCCCGCAGGGCACGAGGCAAGATGCCCTGCCGCCGGGGAGTGAACGGGGCTGTAAGAGAATTCAGCAGAAGCAGACAGACGAGCACGATATATGGGCTAGTCACGTTTCGCGATGTTCATATACAGGGCTTGTCTGCCTGCTGCGCAGGAGTGCTCTTGCAGCCCCTGAACCCCTCGGGCTACATTCGCCCCGTCCCGTCGAGGGACGGTACCGCGGCCTGTGGATCGCCGTGAGGGGGCGTGCCTGACTCCTGGGGCCTGGCCGTCTCGCCGAGGGACGGCTCGATACTAGCCCGAGGAGTTTACTCCCGTGCGGTCGGGCGTCTCGCGCACGACTTGGCCGCGGACCGAGCAGGCCCTGACCCATCCTCCTGCCAGGCCATCCCTGGCCTCCCACACACGGCCGAGGCAGTTTGGGCGCAGGCGTCTCGCCTGCGCGGCCCTGGACTTGCTACGCCGCCGTGGCTCCCCCACTGACCTGGCGTGGTCTGGGTAGCCGGCCGTTGGTCTCAGCGCCCACTACTCCGCGCAGGCGAGACGCCTGCGCCCCAACCTCGGTGAGGACCGCGTGTTGACCCAAGGTGCGCTGGCGACAACTCAGTGAGTCCGAACCCGCTCGGCCTGCGGCCGAGGCGCAAGCGGGACGCTCGCGCCGAGTGCGAGCCTCTTGCTCGCGCCATGGGGAACGGGTCGGTGGTGGACCATCGACCGGAGGCTGGGCGACGCCACGCAGGCAAGATGCCTGCGCCCCAACTGCCTGGGCGTCGCCTGGTGGTTCGGGAATGGGCGTGTGACGCCGTCAAGCCGCAGACCTGCCCGGTCCGCGGCCGAGTTGCGGGTGAGACGCCCGCGCCACCAAGGCTGAGCCAGTGGTCCTGGAGGGGGGGATGGCGGCCGGGCTGGTAGGCCCGTCGCTGGGAAGCGTCAGGTACCTCTGGGGCACCGGGGAGCCGTGGGGGTCCGACCTCGGGCCGGGGGCTAGAGCTCTCCGTTGAAGACTTCGGCGGCGGGGCCGTTGAGGTAGACGTGGTCGTCGCCGGTCCACTCCACGAAGAGGTCGCCGCCAGGGAGGTGGGCGGTGACGCGGCGGGCGGTGCGGTTGGTGAGGGCACAGGCCACCACGGCCGCGCTGGCGCCGGTGCCCGAGGCCAAGGTCTCCCCGGCGCCGCGCTCCCAGGTGCGCTGCTTCAGTTCCGAGTTGGAGAGGGGCTGCACGAACTCCACGTTGGTGCGCTTGGGGAACAGCTTGTGGGTCTCGATCTCCGGCCCGTACCGCTCCACGGGGTAGTTGTCCACGTCCTCCACGATCACGATGCAGTGAGGGTTGCCCATGGAGAGGCAAGTGACCTCAAACTTGCGTCCGCCTGCCTGAAGGCGCTCCGAGACCACAGGGCTGGGGCCATCGCCGCGAAGGGGGATGTCCCGGCGCTCGAGTATGGGCATCCCCATATCCACGCGGACCTGGTCCACCTCCCGCCCCCTGGTGCGCAGCTTCAGCAGACGCACCCCTGAGTTGGTCTCAACCTTCAGAAGGGTGTCCGCGTGCAGCCGGCGGTCGAAGACGTACTTGGCGAAGCAGCGGATGCTGTTGCCGCAGATCTCGCTCTCGGTGCCGTCCGGGTTGAGCATTCGCATCCGGTAGTTGGCCTGCTTGGACGGCTCGACGAGTACGAGGCCATCCGCGCCCACGCCGAAGTGGCGGTCGCACCACCGCCTGGCTAGCTCCGGAAGGTCCTCGTCCTCCAGCCTTTCCTCCAGCCGGTTGACCAGGATGAAGTCGTTACCACAGCCCTGCATCTTAGTGAATCTCAAACGCCATACCTCATTCGTGACGGGGAAGCACCTGCGTAGTATACCACAGCGCGGCCAAGGGCCCCAGCACGGAGACACCGGGGGCACGGGGAGGGGACTGAAGGGACTGAGGGGCTGAGGGGGCTGAGGGGATGATAAGGCCTCAGCCTGGTCACTCGTATGAACACAGGCCAACTTCTGAGGCCTTATCACCCCCTCAGCCCCCTCGACCTCTTCCCTGTGCCTAGGCCTCCAGTGCGGCGAGGAGGGCGGAGAGGGAGACGGGTTTGGAGAGGACCTGGTCGGCGCCAGCGGCCAAGGCCTCCTTCTCGATGGAGGCGCCCCAGCCACTGAGCACCACCACTCGCCCCTGGTAGCCCCGCGCTCGGGCCGCCAGCACCAGGTCGATCCCGCTCATGTCCGGCATG
>DASXUI010000118.1:0-12137 GCA_036504955.1 Armatimonadota bacterium | reverse complement strand
GTTCGGCAGGCCCTCGAGGGCGTGCCGTTGATCAGCTTCAACCTTCACAACCTGCTCCCCGGCTGGAGCCCGGAGGTCTCCTGCTTCTCCTCCTGCCTGCGCTCAGTGATGGAGTACCTGGGCACCACCTGCGACGGCTCCAAGCTGCCTCGGGGTGACCCAGGATGGCACGCGACCTACATCTACCTGATGGGCGCCTCCGGGGAAGCCTACCGCTTCTTCTTCCCCACTGAGGGGTACCGCTTCGTCGAGGGCGTCCGCAACATGACCGCCGATCCGACGGAGGGGATCGAGCGGGCGTTTTGCGCCGCGGGGCTTGGGTGCGAGATCCTGCTGAAGTCCCAGGGACATAGCGACGAGGCCGAGTACCGAGCCAAGATCCTAAGGAGCATCGCGGAGGATCATCGGCCGGTCCTTGCCTTCGGGGTGGTTGGCGCGCCGGAGTGCTGCGTCATCACCGGGTTCGATGAGGGCGGAGACGTGCTGCTCGGCTGGAGCTTCTTCCAGGAGGAGGAGAAGGGCAAGCCCGGCCTGGAGTTCGAGCCCAGCGGCTACTTCCGCAAGCGCGACTGGTTCGAGGAGACCGAGGGCATCGTGCTCGTGGGTGCCCCCACGAAGCGCCCGCAGGTGGTTGACGTGCTGCGGGAGTCGGTGGCTTGGGGCCTGCGCCTCCAGCGCACGCTGGGCGTCGGCGACGCCTTCACCGGCCTGCGGGCCCTGGACGCTTGGGTCGACGCCTTGGAAGGCGGGGGAGTCCCTGCCGAGAAGCTCCCCGAGGCGGGAAGCTTCTTCGCCGGTATGCTGGCGGAGGCCCGGTGCTGGGGCAACGACTTCCTGGGATGGTGCCTCGACCAAATCCCCTCACCCTCCCCTTCCCTGGGCGAAGTGGCGGAGTGCTATCGCGTCATCCACGACCTGGTCTGGTGCTTCTGGCGCACGACGGAGCACTGGCCCGGCGGCGACGACCGGCTGAAGGACCCCGCGCTTCGGAGGGAACTGGGCCGCATTGCCCGCCTGATCCGCTACCTGGACGCGGAAGCGAACGCGCTCCTCGAGAAGGGCCTGCTGGAGATGGGTACCCCCGCGCGCGAGATCCCTCCGCTCCCGGAGGAGGTCGCCCACCCCGAGCCTATCCCGTCCCCAGAGCGGCCACGCCTGCGCTGGCGGAGCGGACTGAAGGGCTTCTTCGAGTACCCCTTCGGCTTCGTCGTACAGGATGCGCCCAGCCCCGATGACTGGGCCGCATGGTGCGCGGACAGGGGCCTTCGATCTCGGTCCGTGGAGCTGCCCGCCGAAGGCCGCGCCGGCCCCCTAGAGCAGATCAACACCGACGTGGTGCTCTCGACTCGCGCGGGCATCCCCGTGGCGGCGGAGTACGCCGGCGAGCCCGGGCTGATCGTGGGCTACCAGATTTGGGCGCGCGAATGGCTGCTGAAGCACCCCCAAGCTGATGGTGAGCTCCTCCGGGTGCCCTACTCCGACCCAAAGCTGGGGGACCACTACGTCTTCGCGGACCTGCCCGGCTAGCCGCGGCAGGAAGCGTCGGAAGGGCACTGCCAGTCCACACCGGTAGTGCCCTTCTCCCCGGCACCGCGGCAGCGTGAGAGGGCGCAACCGCGTGACCGTCGTCCCCGCACACCTGGGCTATGAGACTCCGGCCCCAGCCAGAGCGCGGCTCCCTGCACGCCCCAGAGCCGTGGCCGGACCCCAGGTCGCCAACCCCGCCAGGTCGTCGAGGCGGGCGCCTATCTCGGCGATGGAGGGAACTACCAGGCTGGGCTGGTAGGGGTAGCGCGTGACTTGCTCCAGCGACGTGGAGCCCGTCAGCACAAGGATGGTTCGGTATCCCATCTGCAGGCCGCCCAGGATGTCGGTCTCCATGGTGTCTCCCACCATCGTGACCTCGTCGGTCCGCAGGCCCAGCTCCTTGCGCGCCATCCGCATCATAATGGGGCTGGGCTTGCCCACGCTGAAGGCCTTGATGCCGGAGGCCGCCTCCAGCAGAGCGGCGATCGCGCCGCATCCGGGCCGCAGGCCCTTCTCCGTGGGGCAGTTCGGGTCCGGGTTCGTGGCGATGAGCTTCGCTCCGGCCTGGATCAGGCGCAGCGCCTTCTCCGCGACCTCGAAGGTGAGGGTCCTCCCCTCGCCAACAACCACGTAGTCCGGCCGCGTCTCGCTGATGGCGTAGCCGTTGCGGTGAAGCGCGGTCAGCAACCCGCCTTCGCCGATCACGTAGGCGCTCCCCTCCGGCTTCTGAGACGCCAGGAAGCGGGCGGTCGCGATGGCGCAGGTGAAGACGTGCTCCTCTCGCACTCGAATGCCCAGGTCCACCAATCGAAGGGCGACGTCGCGACGGGTTCGCTGGCTGTTGTTAGTAAGAAGCAAGAAAGGGATGGATCGGTCAATAAGTTGGTTCAGGAACTCCGAGGCGCCGGGGATCAGTTCCGATCCCCGGTACAAAACGCCATCCATGTCTATCAGGAAACCGTGAGGCATGGCACTACGTCTCCTTCCACCGGCGCGCAGGGCGGCTCGGCGACATCCGAAAGCCAAGGGCTCTATCAAACTCCTTTCTACCCCCAAGCTGTTACCGTGGCGTTTCGCTCAGGCTTCAACCATGTGTCCAGTGGCGACCGACGGTCAGCGGGAGATGGGCTCCGGGACCCGGAAAGAGGGTCTGTAGCTCCTGCCCATCCCCTGGAGGCGTGCCCAATGCAGTTTGGCTCTCCCAACCGCTTCGCTCTCTGGACCGACGAAGGCCGCAACGACAAGGCGGCAGAGGTCAGCTTCGCTCAGCGGGGCCCCAACACACTGGACATCGCGCTCTCGGCTCCTGGCTCCGCGCTAACCTACCTAGTCCTCCGTTGGGACCGGCCGATCCCCCTGGGGACGCGGGTCCTGGGCGACCACTGGGAGCGCGGCTACGGCGATCTGGAGTGGCGCGGCTTGTCTCCGGAGCGCGCCCTGCCATGGTACGCCATCCTCCACGGCCCGGCCGATGGCTCCTCGCAGGCCGTTGGGGTCGAGACCGGAGGAGCTAGCCTTGCGTCCTGGCGGCTGGACAACGAGGGGGTGTCTCTGGTACTGGACCTGCGCTGCGGGGGATTGGGCGTGCGGCTGGGCGACCGTGCTCTGCGCGCGGCGACCGTCCGCTGGCTCTCCTCGGAGGCGGGGGAGTCGCCCTTCGCCTTCGCGCGCCGCGTCTGCCGGCAACTGTGCCCGAGCCCAAGGCTGCCCAAGCAGCCGGTCTATGGAGGCAACGACTGGTACTCTCGGTACGGCGATATCAGCGACAAGACGGTGCGGGCGGACGCGGCCCTGATCCGGGATCTCTCCCCAGACCCGCACAACCCGCCCTTCCACGTGATCGATGCAAGCTGGTTCCCAGCCCGGGGCTGCGAGGGCGGGCCCTATGATCGGGGCCACCCCGGCTTCCCCGACATGCCGGGGCTGGCGGAGCACCTGAAGGCGACGGGCGTCAGGCCGGGCATCTGGTTCCGCCCCCTCCTGACTACCGAGAAGGTCCCGGACGCCTGGCGCGTACCCAAGGGCCACCCCTTCGGCGGGGTGCCAGGGTGCTACCTGGACCCTTCGGTGCCCGAGGTACTAGAGCGCGTCAAGGCGGATGCCCGCCGCCTCGTGGGTTGGGGGTACGAACTGCTGAAGTTCGACTTCACCACCTACGACATCACCGGTCGCTGGGGATTCCAAATGCAGCCCGAGATCACGCCTGGAGGCTGGGCCTTCGCGGACCGGAGCAGAACCTCAGCCGAGGTGGTCTGCGGCCTCTACCAAGCCCTTCGAGAGGCCGCCGGCGAGGCGATGCTGCTGGGCTGCAACACGATCGGGCACCTGGGGGCCGGGCTCTTCGAGGTCCAGAGGGCCGGCGACGACACGAGCGGCAAGCAGTGGGAGCGCACCCGGCGGATGGGCATCAACACCCTCGCCTTCAGGATGCCTCAGCACGATGCTTTCTACGCCATGGACGCGGACTGCGTGGGCTTCACCCCGACGCTCCCCTGGGAGATGAACCGGCTGTGGCTCGACGTGGTGTCTCGCAGCGGCACACCACTCTTCGTCTCCGTGACCTCAGACTCCGTGGGGCCCGAGCAGCGCTGGGCGCTTCGCGAGGCTCTCGGACGTTCCGCGCGCCCCCTACCCCCCGGCGAGCCCCTCGACTGGATGACCACAACCTGTCCCAGCCGTTGGCGCTTCGGAGATGAGACCGTGACCTACAACTGGATCCGCTTCGACGAGTCCGCCTTCGCGTCCGCGTGAGGGCGAAGGCGGGTCGTTGGGTCCTTGGGTCGTAGGGTCGTAGGGGAAGGGCCTCAGAGGGTGGGGCTTGTGGCATTGGCGGTGGGATGTGCCCGGTGGCGGACCGCCCGGCGGTGAATCGCCGGGCTCAGGGGCTCAATCCTCCTGGAAGGAGGGTTCTGGCCCCAAGGTGCACCTGTGGTTCAGAACCCCGGTTCAGCGGGATTGAGCCTCGGATCCCGGCAATTCACCGCCGGGCAGGCCGCCGCCGCGCACCCTCCCCAGCCAGATCCACAGGGGTGCACTCCCTGAGGGTCTTCCCCAACGACCTAACGACCCAAGGACCCAACGACCCGCCCTTAGGAAAGGATACCTGAAGATGCCAACACGTTTGCCCCGACGCTTGGTCTTGGTCGCTGCTGCCGCGGCAGTGGGACTTGGCCTCAGCGTTCAAGCTCAGCAGAGCCTGGGCTTCAAAGACACCCCCATGCTTCCCGGTGGGAAGTGGCACGTCCACGACGGTGACCGCCCGCAGCCCAAGGCGGTGGATCCCGGCACGGCCAGCACCCAGGCGGAGCCGGGCAGGCCGCCCTCCGACGCCGTGGTGTTGTTCGACGGCAAGGATCTCTCCAAATGGCACGGTGACCGGGGGCCGGCCGAGTGGACCGTCGAGAATGGCTACTTCCAGGTGAAGGCCGGTTCCGGCACTCTTACGACCAAAGAGGAGTTCGGCGACTGCCAGATTCACGTGGAATGGTCATCACCCAACCCACCCCGGGGGGAGGGACAAGACAGGGGCAACAGCGGCGTGCTCATCATGGGCCGCTACGAGGTCCAGGTTCTGGACAGCTACAATGCCAAGACCTACCCTGACGGCCAGGCAAGCGCGATCTACGGTCAGTACCCGCCCCTGGTGAACGCCTCCCGCAAGCCCGGCGAGTGGCAGACCTACGACATCCTCTTCACCGGTCCGCGCTTCGACGGCGAGAAGCTGATCCGCCCCGCTTACGAGACAGTCCTCCACAACGGAGTGGTGGTCCACAACCACGCCGAAGTGCTGGGACCGATGGTCTACCGCCAACTCGCCCACTACACGCCCCACGGCCCCAAGGGTCCGCTCGCGCTTCAGGACCACGGCCACCCGGTCCGGTACCGCAACATCTGGGTCCGCGAACTGAAGGACTACGACCAGCCCTAGTGCCGCGGGGCAAAGACCTTCCGGGGATGGCCCGGCCCGATCCGCGCCGCGGCCTGCCGGGAGCGGAGTGTCCGAACAACCACAAAGGATGGGTGAACCACCGTGCAGCAAGCCAACGCTGACCCCAAGCGGCGACTGGTTCTGGAGGCAGTGCCCAAGGTCACCTTCTTCAAAGGAGGCAAGACGCCACCACAGGACGATCCCTTCCCGGCCTGCATGGCGGCAATTCACCAGTATCTGGCCGAGTTCCCGCCTTCGTTTGTGCTGCCTGAGAACAACCCGTGGCACGCCGTGCATGTCTGGTATATGGGCATCACCGGCACCGGCTTCCGCAGCGCCTGGCAGCCCCCCAGGGGAGGCCTTGGCGCCTCCTGCGTCTTCAACATCTCCGAAGACCCAATGGAGCCCCTCCGACGGGGCTTCAACGCTGCGGGTTGGCGGACCAAGCTGCTGCCGCGGCCCAGTCTAGTCCCGTCCCTGGGTCTGGAGCAGACCAGCGATACCAGTCGCGAGGAGATGCTGGCGGCGATCCGCGACAGCCTGGAGCGGGGGCTGCCGGTGGTCGCGCTCGGGGTAGTCGGCCCCCCGGAGCCGGGGCTGATCACCGGGTATGACGACGGTGGGGACACCCTGATAGGGTGGAGCTTCTTTCAAGATCACTGCGCGGACGACCCTACCGTCAGCTTCGAGCCCAACGGCATGTACCGCAAGAGAGATTGGTACGGCACCACCTTGGGCGTGATGCCCATCACGGAGAGGGGACCGGCCCCATCGGCGCGGGAGAGCGCCATCGATGCCCTTCGGTTCGGCCTGAAGGTGATGGGGACCCAGCAGGTACGAGGCCTTCCTACAGGCCAGGCGGCCCTGGAGGCCTGGGGGGGCTGCCTGAAGGACCCGGACCAGCACTCCCTGGACAGGCCGGAGGAGCTACGCCAAGCGCACGAGGCGCACTGGTTCAGCGTTGGCAGGCTGGCGGAAGCGCGGGCTTGGTGCGGTGGATTCCTGGACAGGGTGTCGGGAACCATACCGGAGCTCGATGCCCCCCTGAGCGATGCTGCTGGATGCTGCTACGACATCCACGATATCTGCTGGGCCATCTGGCAGTTCACGGTGGAGGACCGCTGGCCCCACCGCAGCGACGCCCGCTTCGCGGACCCTGGCACTCGGTGCCGTATGGAAGCGCTGCTGCGGATCTGCCAGAAGCTGGATGGCATTGCCGCCGGCGGGCTGGAGCGAGCGCTGGAGACGGCGAAGTGACTGAGGGGGCGAGGGGGTGAAAGAGCCTCAGAACGTGGCCTGTGCCTGTCCGAGCTACTAGGCTGGGGCTCTTTCACCCCCTCACCCCCTCACCTCTTCACCCCCTCAGTCCCCAAGTGCAGGGTGTCGCTCGTATGAACTCCAAATGGTGGACGCTCGCCGTCGTGGCGGCAGGGACCTATATGTCGGCGCTGGACGGCAGCGTGGTCAACACGGCGTTGCCAGTCATCGGTCGCGAGGCCCAGGTGGCGCTGCCGGTGTTGGAGTGGGTGATCCTGGCGTACCTGCTCACTGTCACGGCGACTCTGCTGGTCTTCGGCCGGCTCGCCGACATCTTCGGGCAGCGCTGCTTCTACCTGAGCGGCCTGGTGCTCTTCACGGCCGGCTCGCTCCTCTGCGGCCTGGCACCGGGCATCGCGGCGCTGATCGGCTTCCGCGCACTGCAGGCTCTTGGCGCCTCCATGCTCTTCGCACTGGGGCCGGCCGTGCTCACGGCGACCTTTCCTGCCCAGGAACGAGGGCGAGCCCTGGGCATGCAGGCGACGGTGACCTACCTGGGGCTCTCCACGGGGCCCGCCCTCGGTGGCTTCCTGACCCACCACCTGGGCTGGCGCTCCATCTTCTTCGTCAACGTGCCCATCGGCTCGCTGGTCATCGTGGCCGCCTTCGCGGCAGTGCCGCGCGGCGCGCCGGGCAGGCGGCAGCGCTTCGATGCCCTTGGAGCCGGTATCCTGGCCCTGTTCATGGCCTCCCTCCTCTTCGCTCTGAGCGAGGGGCACTCACTGGGCTGGGTCAGCCCGCCCGTAGCAGCGGCACTGATGGTATGCCCGGTGGCTCTGGCGGCCTTCCTGGTTCTGGAGCGAAGGCTGGCGGACCCGACCCTCGACCTCAGCCTTTTCGCGAACCGGGCCTTCTCCGCCGCCGGCCTCGCGGCATTCCTCAGCTACACCTCCAGCTCAGCCGTCAGCCTGCTGATGCCCTTCTACCTCATCCAGGGCTGCGGATACCGGGTGGACACCGTCGGGCTGATCCTCATCTCCACCTCAGTCACCATGGCTTTGCTGGCCTCGCCGGCGGGATGGCTCTCAGACCATATAGGTGCCAGGCTGCCGGCAACCGTAGGAATGACGCTGGCGATCCTGGCGATACTGCTGCTGAGGGGCTTAGGAGCGGGCGCCTCGTCCGGGGCGGTGGTCTGGCGATTGGCACTGCTGGGAGCCGGGATGGGCCTCTTCACGTCCCCCAACAACAGCGCCCTGATGGGCTCCGCGCCGCCGCGGCAACGGGGCGTAGCGGGAGCCATCCTGGCCGCGGCCCGAAACCTGGGCTTCGGCGTGGGGGTTGCCACGGCCGGGCTCATCTACTCGCTGCGCCTCCATCAGCTCGGGCCGATGCTCCCTCCCGCGCAGGCGGTGACAGCCGCCATGCACGACGCCACCACCGGCGTGGCGCTTCTGGCCACGCCAGGCATCCTTGCCAGCGCCCTGCGGGGGGCGCCCATCAGAGGAATGGCGGTCCAGCCGGAGCAGGTCGCGGGCGACGGGTAGCCGAGCCCTAGGGTCGGCCACAGGCGTTCCGCGAAGCGCGGCTGTCCATCCCCCGCGCGCCAACGTTCCGCCAGTAGCAGCGCGGCAGGCCGCTAGCGCGCGAAGCCGAAGCGCCGCAGGACTGCCTGCCCCCTGGATCCCAGTACGAAGGCAGCGAAGACCCTGGCGTTCTCCTTTGCCGGCCCCCGCGCCACTACTGCAAGAGGGTAAGCAGCCACCACGTTGCACTTCGAGGGAACAGGAAGCACGCGCACCCTGGATCCAGCGGCCTTCGCGTCTGTGGCATAGACGAAGCCCGCGTCAGCCTCACCCAGGGCCACCTTCGACAGCACCGCTCGCACGTTCAGCTCCTGGCTCACCACGTTGGCGGCCGCGCGCTTCCGGAAGCCTGGTCCCATGGCTGCCTCCAGTTTGCCTAGCACCTGTGCCGTGTAGCGGCCCACCGGAACCGTGGGGCCGGCCACCACCAGACGAATGCCGGGCCGTGCCAGGTCCTGAAGTCTGCGCACCTTGCCTGAAGCCGCGGGAGTCACGACCATCAGCCCGTTGTGCGCGAAGACCCGCGGCGCCTCCACCAGGCGCTGACCGCGCAGGGGCTCCATCTGGGCCAGGTCCGCCGACGCGAAGAGGTCCGCGGGCGCTCCCTGCTCGATCTGAGTCCTTAGAATCTGGCTGCCGGCGAAACTGAACTCCACGCGGTCGCCAGGGCGCGCCTTCTCGTAGTCAGTCCCGAGCTGCCTGAACGCATCGGTCAGTGAGGACGCGGCGAACACCCGGATCGTGTCCGCGCTCGTTGGGTCTCCTAGAGCCGGCCGTAGCGCCAGCAGGATGAGCGCGCAGAGCCGAAGGCTCCGGCCGGTGGCTATCAAGCGGCCACGCGCGCCACCGTGTCCAGACCTCATGTGACCTCCAGGCATGGCAATAACGGGGGCCCCCCACGAAGCGTTGCAGGCGGCCGCGATCGGCCAGCCGTCCTGCGTCGACCAAGACCTGGCACAGGCACGGGTGGGCACCCCATCTGAGGTGAGCCCACGGAGGTGCGCACGCCTCCCCCCGGAGCGACACGCTGACGGTTGGCGCTGGCGAACCGATGCACTCTAGCCAGCCAGTGCCGCCCCTCGTCGATCCGGAGACCCGGATCTGCAGCCCAGCCCGGCCCCAGAACGCCTCGCCCCTTACGGAGGCGCGACAACGCCGTGCAACTGGCACTGTGAGCTACTCATGCCGGCCGAGCATGGAGGGAGCCGGGGAGAGGCTGGCGAAGGCGCTAGGTGATAGCAGCGGTTGGCAGCATTCGCCCCGACTGGGGCACGGGCCCAGACGAGCTAGTTGGCCCGCCGCCACGCCGAAGTACGCATCGGTGAGAGCGGCCGGCACCTCACGGAAGGGACAGCATGAGCACAAACAAGGGAATCTCTACCACACGTCGCGAGTTCCTGGCCTCAGGCGCGGCGGCCGTCGCCGGGGCCATCGCCGTGCCCACGGTGCTCTCCTCCTCCGTCTGGGCGGCGCCCAGCGATCAGATCCGGATCGGGCTCGTCGGCTGCGGCGGCCGAGGGTCCGGCGCCGCCGTTCAGGCCCTCTCGGCTGACAAGGGCGTGGTGCTGACGGCCGTCGGTGACGTTCTGGAATCACAGATCAAAGGCTGCCTGGAGAACCTGAAGACGGCCGCTGAGGTCGCGGATCGAGTCCAGGTGAAGCCCGAGAACCAGTTCGTGGGCGTGGACAGCTACAAGCAGGTCATCAACAGCGGCGTGGACGTAGTGCTCCTCGCCTCCCCACCCGGTTTCCGGCCCCGCGAGATCCGGGCCGCGATTGAGGCCGGCAAGCACATCTTCGCGGAGAAGCCCAGCGGCACCGACGCCGTCAACGTCCGCTCCGTCTTCGAGTCCGCCCGAATGGCCAAGGACAAGAAGCTCGCCTTCGTGGCCGGCTACTGCTGGCGCTATGACCCCGCCCGCCGGGAGTTCTACAAGCGCATCCACGACGGCGCCATTGGCCCCATCCGCCACATCCATGCTACCTACCTGGCCGGCCCCGTGAAACCCATGCCGCCTGCCACCGAGCGCCCCGCAGGCATGAGCGACGCGGAGTGGCAGATCCGCAACTGGTACAACTTCGTCTGGCTCTCCGGCGACGGCCTGGTGGAGCAGGCCTGCCACAGCGTGGACAAGATCCTTTGGGCCATGAAGGACACGCCGCCCGTCCGCTGCGTGGCCACCGGCGGCCGGGACTGGCCCAACAACGAGGGCAACATCTACGACCACATCGACGTGTTCTACGAGTGGGAGGACGGCACCCGCGCGACTATGGCCCAGCGCCAGATGGCCGTACCCCACACGGATAACTCCGACTACCTGAACGGCGCCAAGGGCGTCGGGATCATCAAGGGTACTGCGCCGGAGATCCACGCCGACACCAACTGGCGCTACAGCGGGCCCCAGTCCAACATGTACCAGGTTGAGCACAACGAACTTTTCGCCTCCATCCGTTCCGGCCAGCCCATCAACGACGGCGAGAGGATGGCCCGCAGCACCCTGTGCGGGGTCATGGGCCGCATGGCCGCCTACACCGGCCAGGAGGTCACCTGGGACCAGATGATGAAGTCCCAGGAGAACCTGTTCCCCAGCCCTCTGACGTGGGATATGTCGCTGCCCATCAAGCCGATGGCGGTGCCCGGCAAGACGCAGTTCGTGTAGGAGCCACGTCTGCGTGAACGCAGCATTGAGGGGTCCACGGAGCACTGCTTCGTGGGCCCTTCCGCTTCATGCCGGCCTCGCCCCGGCGATGGCCGAGGCCCTCCCGGCGGGTCCCGCCGCGAAAGCCGACGGCCCCAGACTACCGGGCCAGGGCTCTGGCCGCCACGTACAGGAGATCCCCGATGCAGATCAGCTTCAGTGTCTTCACCAAGCCGTGGCACGCGCCGTTGGAGGAACTGGCGGACCATGTGAAGTCCCTCGGGTTCGATGGTGTTGAGCTGCCCGTCCGTCCCAGCTACCCGGTTACGCCAGAGAACGTGGAAGTGGAGCTTCCCAAGGCCGCCGAGGTCTTCCGCCAACGCGGTCTCACCATCGCCAGCGTGGCAGGCCCAACGGACGAGGCCACCTTCGCGGCCTGCGCGCAAGCCGGCATCCCCATCGTCCGCATCTGCGTCGCCGTCGGGGATGAGGGCTACCTGGCTTCGGAGGCCGCCCTTCAGCACGAGTTCGAGGGGCTCGTGCCGCTTCTGGACCGCTACGGCGTGACGCTGGGCGTCCAGAACCACAGCGGCCGCTCCGTGTGCAACGCGCAGGGGCTGCGGATGCTGCTGAAGCCCTTTGAGAGGAAACACGTGGCCGCCGTGTGGGACGCCGCGCACAACGCGCTGAACGGGGAGGAGCCGGAGCTGGCACTAGACCTGGTGTGGGACCACCTCTGCATGGTGAACCTGAAAAGCGCCTACTGGCGCAGGACCACCGGCCCGGAGTCTGATGACGTGGTGTGGCAACCCTACTGGACCACCGGCCGCCAGGGGCTGGCCTCCTGGCCACGGGTCGCCGCCGAGCTGCGCCGCCGCCGGTACTCCGGCGTGGTCTGCCTTACGGCCGAGTACACCGACGAGTTCTCCGTTGACCGCCTGATCGCCGAGGACCTGGCCTACGCCAAGGGGCTGCTTAGCCAGGTCGGGTGAGGGAACTGAAGGGGTGAGGAGGTGCAGGGGCCTCAGAACTTGGCCCGTGGGCGGCCACCTGTCTGGAGTGCGGCGACTCCGGCGCCGATCTGCCTTACGCGGCGGCTGCCCCCGTGCTGACCAAGACCACGCCAGCAGACCCGGTTCCTATGGGTCTGGCCGAGGCTCCATCTACGCCCTCGTCCTTCCGCCACGTAAGGCAGGGCGG
>DASXUI010000117.1:0-16667 GCA_036504955.1 Armatimonadota bacterium | reverse complement strand
GAAGCGCGAGGAGTTGTTGGGTCCGTAGCTCCCCTCACCGCCGGAGAAGCCCATCTTGTGGAGGCAGTAGACCAGCTCGCCCACGTGGCCCTGCTTCATGTAGTCGTCCGCCTTCTCGGCGGGGGGCGTGAAGAAGTGGTTAAGGTTGCAGCCCAGGTAGACGCCCTTCTGGGCGGCCGTGGCGACCATCTCTCGGGCCTCGGTCACCTGGTTGGAGATCGGCTTCTCCACCAGCACGTGCTTGCCGGCCGCCATCGCCTCCATGGCCGGCTCGTAGTGCCAGGAGCCGTTCTCGTAGCCGCCGGTGGTGACGTCCACGATGTCCAGGTCCTCGTTTCGGAGCATCTCCGCCAGCGTGGTGTAGGCCCGGACGCCGTGCTTCTTGGCCGTCTCCTCCGCGCGCTCCTTCACGATGTCGCAGACGGCCACCAGGTCCGCCAGCGGGTCCTTCGCGTGGCAATCGGCATGCTGGTTCCCGATCCCACGCAGTCCAACGATTCCAACCTTGAGTGCCATGTCTTACTCCTGGGCAGAGGACCCCACCACAGAGACACAGAGGGCACAGAGATACACAGAGAAGACCAGGCTTGGCCCTTCAATGTGTCTTCGTGTCTTGGTGGTTGCCCTTCTCTGTGCCCCTCTGTGCTCTCTGTGTCTCTGTGGTGAGGCAGTTGCGCTACTGGCCGGCTTGTTCGCGGAGCTTGGCTTGCAGGCGGGCGGCTTCGCCGGGGTCGCCGATGTGGAGGGTGTCGTAGGCCTGCTGGGAGCTGGTGAAGGCGCCCAGGCCCTCGTGGCCGTGCCAGTCGCCCTGCGTCAGCATGGGGTTGGTGAGGCCCGTCTCCCTCTCGCGCTTGGCGATCCAGGCCTCCATCCGCGCCCTCAGGTGGGCTACCACGTCAGGTTGTGCCTCCGCCAGGTTGTTGTACTCCTCCGGGTCCTCCAGCAGGTTGTAGAGCTCCACCTCCGGCTTGAAGTGGAAGTCCGGCTCCAGCGCGATGATGAGCTTCCATTCCGGGGTGCGCCAGCCGTGCTTGCGCATCCAGGTGCATTCCGTGATGTAGAACTCGGGGTCGTGGGAGGCCACCTCGCCTCGGACCATCGGCATCAGGCTCTGGCCATCGAAGCCGTAGCCAGGCACCTCGATCTCAGCCAACTCCAGCAGCGTGGGGACCAGGTCCTTGTGCTGGTTGAAGCCGCTGACCCGCTTGCCGGCGGGAAGGACGCCGGGGTACCGAAGGATGAGCGGCACGGTGAGGGTGGGGTCGTAGATGCCGTGGTGGTCGAACCAGCACTCGTGGTCGTACAGCGTCTCGCCGTGATCGGAGTTGAGGACCACCAACGTGTCATCAGCCAGGCCCAGCGTATCCAGCGCGTTCAGCAGCGTCTGGATGCAGGAGTCCATGTAGGCCACGGCGCCGTCGTACTGGGCGATCTCGTAGTCCTTGTCGCTGATTCCGAAGGGCATCCAGCTCGCGAAGTAGTCACAGAAGGGCTTGAACTGCATCACCGGGTCCATGGACCGGTTGTTGGGGTCGCACTCGTTCCCGTGGTAGAACATGCGCTCAAAGGGAGGCGGTGGCAGGTACGGAGTGTGCGGGTCCATGTGGCGCAGGAAGAGGTAGAAGGGGGCGTCCTGCTGGGCCAGGCGGTCGAGCTCAGGAAGGGTGACCTTGTTCAGGTTCTCGGCCTTGGGGCTGCGGCCGGAGTCATCGGCGCCCCAGCCGGGGAACTCCAGATAGGTATCGAAGCCCCGAGAGGCGGGGTTGCCGCCGAAGCCCACGCAGGTGGTGGTGTAGCCGTTGTCCCGCAGGATCTCCGGCAGCGTGCGCACGCCTTCGCGGAGGGGCCCCCGGTGCCGAAGCGCCACGGCCTGGGTGCCGAAGCAGTCCATGCCGGTGAGCATGGAGGCGTAGCCGCTGGTGGTGGGGACGTGAGGGCTATAGGTGCGCTCGAAGAGGGTGGCGCCTTGGGCGAAGCGGTCAATGTGAGGGGTGGTGTGGCGGGGGTAACCGTAACAGCTCATGTGGTCGGCCCGCAGGGAATCGATCCCAAAGTGCAGGATGTTGGGTCGGCGTTTCGATGCCATCAAGGGCTCCTCCATTAGTTGGTGGCAGGAGCTTCACCAAAGAGACACAGAGGGCACAGAGAAACACAGAGAAGACCGAGCCGATTTTGAGGGATGCCCTGCTTGTGCTCTCCGCCTTGCCTTCTCTGTGTTTCTCTGTGCCCTCTGTGTCTCTGTGGTGAAGCTCTTGCCACCGACTATACCAGTTCTACCGGGCGTGGCAGGCTTGTAGGGAGGCCTGCATGTGGCCGCGGGTTTCGGCGGCGATGATACTGCAGCGGACCACATCGTACTCCTTGGCGCCGATCACCTCCAGGTCGACCGGGCCAGCGTAGCCGTTCTGGTGCAGTACGCGCAGGTAGCCGACCAGGTCGATGTCCCCCCGGCCGTTGGCCTGCAGCTCCGGAAGGCCCGGGCCCTGCTGGGTGCCCTTGCAGTCTCGGATGTGCACGTGCTTCACGCGGGAGACCACGGCGGCGATCGCCTCCACGGGGTTTTCCCCTGCGCGGTGGATGTGCGATGGGTCCATATCGACGCCGAAGGCCTTGGAGGAGATGGCCTCCATCACCTTCAGGGTGGTGGGCGTGTTGTAGACGGCGGCTCCCACGTGCGCCTTCACGCAGAGGGTGACGCCGTACTTCTCGGCCAGGTTCGACAGCCGGCCCAGGGAGTCGATGCTCTGCCGCAGGCTGGCCTCGTCGCCGCTGGTGCCGCCGGGCCCGCAGTTGATGATGGGGATCCCGATCTCGGCGGCGGCCTGGAAGGCGGTCTCCATGACGGCGGGGTCCTGGGAGGGCTGCTCCATGGCGAGGAGCTCAAGGTTGTACTCCTGGGAGAGCCGGCGGATCTCCGGCGCGATCTCTTTCCAGCGACTGAGCACCAGGTGCTCACTCATGCCGTCGATGGCGGAGAGCTCGATGCCGTCGTAGCCGGCCCAAGCGAGGCAGCGGAAGGCGGTCTCCAGGTCATGCCCGCCGAAGAGAACGGAATTGGCTCCTAGCTTCATAGGCGATCCTCCGGCGCGGCGCGCCGTCGCGCTCCGTGGCCCCGCTGGACGCGGGGCGAAAGCGATGGGGTGGGGTCGGCTGGGTTGCCGCGCGGGGCAGCGGTGAACGGTCCCGAGCACCGTCAGAGAACGGTTCGCGTTGTCTCAGGGTACCACGGTGCCGGTAGCCACGCCGTAACGATGCTGCCACTTTTCAGCACGATCTTGCCACGAGCCCTTGTTCGGGTGCGCCTTACGACGACCCTTCTCAGGCGCGCGCAGCGCTTCGTGGCGGCAGCGAGGGGACGGCCGCCGCGGGATCCGTCCGATAGCGTTGGGGGCTGGTGCCGGTGACCCGGCGGAACTGCCGCGCGAAGTAGCTGCTGTCCCCGAAGCCGACCGTCATCGCCACGTCCGTCACGCTGCTGCCTCGCGCCTGGAGCAGCTCCATGGCGTGGCTCACGCGCAGCCGAGTCAGGTAGTCGATGGGCGGACATCCGAAGGCATCGCGGAAGGTGCGGCAGAGGGTGCGAGTGGACATACAGCCGACCTCCGCCAGCTCCTCCAGCGTGAGACGCTCCGTGTAGTGCTGCTCCAGGTGGCTGATGACGCGCCCGATACGGAGCAGCGACTGAACGTGGGGGTCGCTGACCTGGGAGTAGTGGCGGCAGAGGTCGGTGACGATGAGGAGGAAGTACGCCAGCGCGGCGGCCTCCCAGCCCGGGGTGCGCCGCTGAATCTCGCCCTCCAGCCCATCCAGCAGCCCCGTGATATGCCACAGCTTGTCCGGCGTCAGGCGGAGGCGGCTCTCGAAGCGGTCGCGTTCCCGGTAGCGCGGCTCCAGCGTGAACAGCACGTGGAACCCGGGCAGAGCGCTGACCTGTTTCCAGGGCAGGTCTAGCTCCGCCATGCTGAAGAGCACGTTCGCCAGCTCCAGGTCGCGGGTGTCCCTGTACCCATGCGCCTCGTCGCCGTGAAGCACGAAGACGTCGCCCGCCCGGGTAGCGTGGCAGCCCCGTGGAGTGACGTGCTCCCCGCGCCCCTTCAGCACGATGACCAGCTCGGAGAACTCGTGTGTGTGCAGGGCGCACCCCTCAGGCGTAGGGTGTTGGCTTCTCACCAGGTCCAGCGATATCTGGCTCTGATGGAAGATCCGCGCGCGAGACAGCCGTACGATGGGGGCAGAGGTCATAGGGGATTGGCGACAGCTGATTGCCCTACCACAGAGACACAGAGGGCACAGAGGAGCACAGAGAAGAGCAAGGTAACGGCAAGGTAACGGCAAGGCAGGTTCGCCCAGAGACACACCAGTGGGCGCATAGGCCAGGCAGCGGTGCGCATCTGGGTGGGCGGGTCACCCAGGTAGGGGATTCAGCGGCACCGCACGTCTCCCCTGTTAGCATGAGGTGCCACGCCCGCGCCGAAGAGGATACCGCGCTACCATTCGGCGGCAAGGAACTGCCCCGCCACGGAGACACAGAGGGCACAGAGAAGGCGGAAGAGGTGAAGAGGTGAAGGGGTGAACGGGCCTCCGAGGTTGGCCTGGGCTCGTAGGTACCACTACGTTGAGGCCCGTTCACCTCTTCCGCCTTCTCTGTGCCCTCTGTGTCTCTGTGGTTAGGCAGTTTGCAGCTGCCGATCCCCCGGGCTGAGTTGGAAGGAGGAGTGAGATGGCTTTCACGTTACAGATTGGCCAGCAGGCGCCGGACTTCTCGCTGCCTGCCACCGACGGCAACACCTACGGGTTGTCGGACTTCCAGGACGCGCCGGTGCTGGTGGTCTTCTTCACCTGCAACCACTGCCCCTTCGTGCTTGGCTCCGACGAGGTCACCCGCGCCACGGCCGAGAAGTTCGCGCCCCAGGGCGTCCGCTTCGTGGGGATCAACTCCAACAGCCGGCAGACTTACGTCCAGGATTCCTTCGAGCACATGGTTGCCCGCATGGCGGAGCAGCTCTTCCCCTGGGTCTACTTGCGCGACGAGTCCCAGGATGTGGCTCGCGCCTACGGCGCCCTGCGTACGCCTCACTTCTACGTCTTCGACAAGGACCGGAAGCTGGTCTACACCGGCCGTGGGGTGGACAACCCTCGCGAGACCGACAAGATGACGGTGAACGACCTAGACCGCGCCCTCACCGAACTGACCGAGGGGCGGCCCATCAGCGTTCCGCTCACCAATCCCATCGGCTGCAACGTGAAGTGGCGTAACCAAGAGGCTCACTGGATGCCGGCTGACGCCTGCGATCTGGTGTGAGGTGGATGGCGGGCGCTCGCGCGGCACCGAGATCGCGTCGGCCCCCCAGGCGTCGCGCCCTGGTTCCGCCGCCCCAGCCACAGTCCGAGCAGGTATCAGCCCAGACCTGGGATCACCTACCCCCAGGCCTCCCACTGGCACCCAAGGCAGTTGGGGCGCAGGCGTCTCGCCTGCGCGGCGTCGTCCGGTCCCCGACGGATGCATCACCTCCGGCCCGTCCCCCGTGGCGCGAGCGTCCCGCTTGCGACTCGGCCGCAGGCCGAGAGGGTCGTGAACTGGGTTCGAGCCTACCGGTGCCTGACACTCCGGCCACCGGCTGCTGCGGGCGCTACTCAGTGGCCGGGGAGCAAGCTGGCGACAGCTCCAGGCCATGGACCTTCTCGGCCTGCGGCCGAGTCGCAAGCGGGACGCTCGCGCCGAGTGCGAGCAGGATGCTCGCGCCACCAGGGCCTCGGGATCTCCGGTGCTCTAGAAAAGGGGATTGCCGTTGCCAACCCTCGGTGTGGCGCATACAGGCAGCCTCTCGCCCTCCCGTCAGTACCTATAGTCAGTAGGAGTCCCTATCGATGCATCGCTCTGTTATCCTGCTCCCGCCGACACGGCGAGCCCTGGTGCTTACCACCCTGGCCGCCCTTTGCCTGGCCTTTCCCGCCGACCTCTGTGCGGCCGCGCCGCTGCCATACACAGGGGTGAACCTGGCTGGCGGGGAGTTCGGCAGCGTGGGGCCGGGGCAGCCGCCTGTGTACAACAAGGGCTACGTGTATCCCACTGCCGAGGAGTTCGACTACTTCGCCGGTAAGGGCATGAACCTGTTCCGCATCCCCTTCCACTGGGAGGTCCTTCAGCCCGAACCCAAGAAGCCGCTCTCCCCGGTGGAGCTCAAGCGCCTGAGGGATGTGGTGAAGCTGGCCACGTCGCGCAAGCTGACCGTCATCCTCGATCCTCACAACTATGCCCGCTACTACGGGAAGGTCGTGGGCGGCCCCGAGGTGGGCCAAGACGTCTTCGCCGACTTCTGGGGCAGGATGGCCAGGGAGTTCAAGGGCGACTCCCGTGTGTGGTTCGGCCTGGTGAACGAGCCGAACGGGATGCCCACCGGCCGGTGGCTGAGGGCCGCCAACGCCGCGATCGCTGCCATCCGTGATGCCGGGGCTACCAACCTCATCTTGGTGCCCGGCAATGCCTACTCCGGCGCTCACTCCTGGACCGCCAACTGGTACGGGGAGCCCAACTCCCAGTGGATGACCCAGGTGAAGGACCCTCGCGGGAACTACCTCATCGAGGTCCACCAGTATCTGGATTCCGACAGCTCCGGCACTCACGTTCAGGAAGTAGTGAGCCCCACCATCGGCAGCGAGCGCCTGAAGGGCTTCACGGAGTGGGCCCGCAGGAACCACGTGAGAGCACTTCTGGGTGAGTTCGCGGTGCCTGCCACGGAGCAGGGTCGCCAGGCGCTGACCGACATGCTCTCCGCCATGGAGCGCGACCGCGACGTGTGGATGGGTTTCACCTGGTGGGCCGCCGGCGCCTGGTGGGGGGACTACCCCTTCTCCCTGGAGCCCAGCAAGGGCCAGGACCGCCCGCAGATGGGCTACCTGGCTCCCTTCCTCCAGAAGCGGCGCCCGGTGCTGGAGAGGCGAACCTCTCCGCGTCAGCGGCCGGCGTCGGCGGGCCCTTCGCCGGACAGGTGACGCCACGAAGGGTAAGGGACTGAGGGGACTGAGGGGACTGAGGGGGCTCAGGGTAGACACCCACGGAGTTCCTCTGAGGCCCTTGCCCTAAGCCCCTTCAGCCCCCTCAGTCCCCTCAGCCCTCTCACTCCCCTCAGCGGACGTGGCCGGCCGGCTGTCGAACTAGTCGGGTAGTGCTGCCTGGTACGGCGAGGCTCTGGAGAGGGCGGAGGCGGAGAAGGGACCTTATGACAATCGTTCATCACGGGAATAGAGGGTGGCTGCCGGCCGTGCTGCTGGCGGCGGTCGCCGCGTGGGGGCTGATGGGGTCGGCGGCTTGGGCCGCGCTGGCGCCGGGGTACCTGCGCTGCGAGTTCCGGCAGAACCCGCTGGGCATCGATGTAACTCAGCCTCGCCTGAGCTGGGAGCTGCAATCCGCTCAGCGCGCCGAGAAGCAGACGGCCTACCAGATCCGCGTTGCCAGCAGTCTTGAGCGCCTGTTGAGCGGCCGGGTGGACCTGTGGGACTCCGGCCGTGTGGCCTCGTCGGGCACGGCGCACTTAGTCTACGCAGGGCGCCCGCTCGCCAGCGGTGACCGCGCATGGTGGCAGGTCCGCGTCTGGGACCGTGGCGGCCGCGCCTCCACCTACAGCCCTCCCGCTCTCTGGAGCATGGGGCTGCTGAAGCCCTCCGACTGGAAGGCGAGCTGGATCAGCCTGGAGAACAGCGCGGAGCCGGACGCTCAGAAGCACGTGCTGCCCCCTAGCCCCTTCCTGCGCAAGGCCTTCACGCTTCCCAAGCCCGTGCGGCGGGCCGTTCTCTACGCCTCCGCCCTGGGCCTGTACGAGATGCACATTAACGGGCTCCGAGTCGGCGGCGACCAGTTCACTCCCGGCTGGACGGACTACCGGAAGCGCGTCTACTACAACACCTACGACGTCACGCGGTACCTGAGCCAGGGTCGCAACGCCCTGGGCGCGGTCCTGGGCGACGGCTGGGCGGTGGGCTACGTGGGGCTCGGCGGCCGAGAGCGCTATGGGGTGGGCCGGCCCCGTCTTCTGGCACAGCTTCAGGTCATCTTCACCGACGGCACCACCCAGACCGTGGGCACTGACCGGACTTGGCGCGCCACCGAGGGGCCCATCCGTGAGGGCGACCTTCTGATGGGCGAGGTCTACGACGCGGCCCGGGAGCTTCGGGGCTGGGACACGCCCGGCGGCAGTGACGCCGGATGGCAGCCCGTCACCGTGCATGCCTCCTGGTCTGGAGCTGTTGAGGCCTACCCCGGCGTCACGGTCCGCAAGGAGATGGAGCTTGCGCCGAAGAGCGTGAAGGAGCCCAAGCCCGGCGCCTTCGTCTTCGATCTGGGGCAGAACATGGTCGGCTGGGCTCGCCTGAAGGTGAAGGGCCCCGCCGGCACGCGGGTCCAGCTACGCTTCGCCGAGATGCTGAACCCCGATGGCACTATCTACACCACCAACCTGCGCGGCGCGCGCTGCACTGACGCTTATCTATGCAAGGGCGGTGCTGTCGAAACCTGGGAGCCTCGCTTCACCTTCCATGGCTTCCGCTACGTGGAGCTGACCGGCTATCCCGGCAGGCCCGGGCGTGATGCCGTCACCGGCGTGGTCCTCACCAGTGCCGCCCCTCGCTCCGGCAGCTTCACCTGCTCCAGCCCGCTGGTGAACCAGATCCAGCACAACGTGGAGTGGGGTCAGCGGGGCAACTTCCTGGAGGTCCCCACCGACTGCCCGCAGCGTGACGAGCGCCTGGGTTGGATGGGCGACGCCCAGATCTTCGTGCGCACCGCCTGCGACAACCGCGACGTCTCCGCCTTCTTCACCAAGTGGATGGTCGACGTGGAGGACGCCCAGCGCGACGGCGCCTTCACCGACGTATCCCCCGCCGTGGCGGGAGGCCAGGGCACGGCGGCCTGGGCGGACGCCGGCATCGTGATCCCCTGGACCCTGTACCAGGTCTACGGCGACACCCGGGTCCTCCAGCGGCACTACGCGGCGATGGACCGGTACATCCGCTTCATGGAGGAGCACAGCAGCAACCTGCTGCGCCCGGCCGAGGGCTACGGCGACTGGCTGAGCATCAACGCCAACACACCGACGGACGTGCTGGCCACCGCCTACTTCGCCTACAGCACGGACCTGATGAGCCGGATCGCGACAGCCTTGGGCAAGAGCGACGACGCGAGCCGGTACTCCGACCTGTTTGACCGCATCAAGGAGGCGTTTAACAGAGCCTACGTGTCCCCAGATGGCCGCATCAAGGGTGACACGCAGACCTGCTATGTTCTGGCGCTGCACATGGGCCTGCTGCCGAAGGAGCTGGAGTCCAAGGCCCTGGACTACCTGGTGGCCGACATCGAGGCGAAGGGCTGGCACCTGTCTACCGGTTTCGTGGGCACCGGGTACCTGAACCCGACGCTCTCCCGCTTCGGCCGCACCGACGTGGCCTACCGTCTGCTGAACCAGACCACCTTCCCCTCCTGGGGCTTCTCCGTGAATCAGGGCGCCACCACCATCTGGGAGCGCTGGGACGGCTGGACGCCGGAGCGCGGCTTCCAGGATCCGGGGATGAACTCCTTCAACCACTACTCCTTCGGAGCGGTGGACCAGTGGATCTACGGCACGGTGGCCGGCATCGACACGGACCCCCAGACGCCGGGCTTCCGCCACATCCTCATCCGGCCTCAGCCAGGCGGAGGGCTCACCCACGCCTCCGCTGCCTACCGCTCCATCAGGGGGCTCATCTCCTCATCCTGGAGAGTCACCGGCAAGGGGTTTGACCTGGCGGTGAGCATTCCACCAAACACCACGGCCACCGTCTCGGTGCCGGCAAGCCCCACGGCCAAGGTGCTTGAGGGTGGCAAGCCCGCTGAGCGCGCCCCAGGCCTTCGCTACTTGGGGCGCAAGGAAGGCGTCGCCCTCTACGAGGCCGGCTCCGGCAGCTACCGGTTCCAGGTTCGTTAGGAGAGGATTGAGGGCAGGGTCGTGGGGTCGTAGGGTCGTAGGGAGGGGCCCCAGAGGGTACACCTTAGGTCCCTTAGGTCACTTCAGCAGAGAGACGCAAGAGACCAAAGGGACGTAACAGACTTAAGGACACCCTCTGAGGCCCTTCCCCTACGACCCGCCCTTAGCCCTTACCGCGCTTGGTTTGGCGAGCGCCGATACCCACAGTGCGCCCAGCGCCTGGTACAGCACCACGGGGCCGGGCAGTAGGCGGGCTTCCTCGCAGTCGGAGCAGACTAGGGCTCGGGGGTGATCGCCTCTGGTGGTGCTCTCAACCCAGACCGTTGTCAGCGTCTCCGTGGTACCGGCCTCCGTGGCGGTGACCGTGCCCTGCTTCAGGGAGAGTCCGGACAGGGCGCCGTCCTGGGGCTTCGGCTGCGCGTCCGCGGGGGGCTCCGCCAGAGTCGGGGGCGCTTCCAGGGTGCGGAGCTGCTGCAGACCCATATCGGGGGTGGCCCAGAGGGGTGCCGGCTCGCGGCCCTCCTTGCCCGGGGCAGTGAGACGAAGCACGGGTGAGCCGTCGACGCTCCAGTGGACTTCCAGGAGCCCGTAGCCCTCTGGGAGAGAAAGGCCCTTGCCTACGTGCCCCTGTGCATCGACCAGGAACAGGACGCTGGGTGGCGTGGGGGTTCCCTTGCCCGTCCGCGGCGCCGGCAGCCCAGTCAGCAGCGCCAGCGGCCGGTTGGGGCACGGATGAAGGCCCCAGGAGAGCTCCCCCGATGCCGGCAGGGGCAGCCGTGTCACCACCGGCTGAGAGTCCGGCGAACCCCAGACGAGAGTAGTCGTGCGCCGGGCGGACTGGCCCTTCTCGCCCCTGGCATCCCCGGCTAGCAGCACAAGGAGGGCCTTGGAGCCGGTCAGCCAGGTGGTTTCCTGCCATCCGCCGGTGGGGGGATCGGGCCTCCACAGCTCCTCGGTCTCACCCCTCCGGACGTCGTACAGGAGGAGCTGCGCTTCTGCCTTTGGAGCGGGCTCAGCTCCCTGCTTCATGAACCTAAGAAGCGGCCTGATCCCGGTTCTCAGCACCAACACGTACTGCTGGTCCGGGGAGACCTCAACCTGCGTGACCATCGGTGCCGCCACCATCTCGGGGGGAAGGACCATGGCTGTCTCTGTCCCCACGGTCACCAGGTGAGGCTCCTTGGTGAGCCGGCCCTCCGCCCCTACAGGCGCTGTCCCTACGGAAGCCATCACGCAGATCGCCACGACCACTGGCTTCACCATCTGAGGTCTCTCCCTTGGAGCACTCCGGGAGCCCGCACGGCCCCGCGTCCCTCCGGCTAACTATAACCCAGCAGACGCCTTAGCGCCAGTATTGACCACCTAACCCGCACGATGCACGAGGCGCTTGCCCGTCATGCACGGCGCGGGATTCCACCCGCTCCAGTGAATGACTCAAGCTAGGAGCCTTGGAG
Organism: Armatimonadota bacterium; assembly: GCA_036504955.1. Classification (GTDB taxonomy): domain Bacteria; phylum Armatimonadota; class DTGP01; order DTGP01; family DASXUI01; genus DASXUI01. Next base: position 5,257 of record DASXUI010000117.1, on the reverse strand, counting down.
GGCGCTCAGGCGACGACACTACACCCCTCCATCTGCTTCGGAGGGGCGTTGCGGGGCCGCTGTTGCCCGCCAATGACGATAGCCCTTCCAGCAAGCGCCTCTGGCGGCTCCCTTGAGTCCCCTCCCTACGACCCTACGACCCTACGACCCTACGGCCTCACGACCCGCCCTCACTCCTTCATCCAGGCCACGTGGCCATCAGCGTAGATCACGGCGCGGCCGCCCTTGCCGGGGATGAAGCCGAACTCCGTCTCCGAGGGGCTCTGCACCGTTTCGAGGGCCCCTCCCTTGAAGGTGTAGACGAAGCCCTTGAGGGTATCCGCGCCGGGGAACCTGGCGGCCAGCATCTCATAGGCCTGCTTCGAGCCCTTCGGATCGCCGGCATCTGGAAGATCCAGGTGGTCCTGGGCCGCTGCCATGACGAGCGCCACGGCTATCTGCTTGCCGTTGTTCAGCAGCACGGCACGCCGAGCGGCTTCCCGTGCCCGGTCCAGCATCGCCCGGTCGAACTTCGCCACGGTTGTGGCCCACAGGGCGCCCTGTGAGCGGTAGAGCACCACGGGGCCGGGCAGAAGCCGGGCCTCCTCGCAGTCCGCGCAGACCAGGGCCCTGGGCACGTCGCTCTTGGTCGTGGTCTCCAGCCATGCGGTGCCAAGAGTCTCGGTGGTTCCCGCCTCCGTGATCTGAGACGAGCTCTGCTTGATCCTCAGCCCCTCCAGGGTAGGGTCCTGGGCTTTGGGGTCCTTAGGGACAAGCGGCTGCGCGAAGGTGGGAGCGGCTTCCAGCTCCCTGATCTGCTGCTTGGCGCTGTCGAAGGCGGCCCACAGGCCCACCCGCTTGCCGCCTTCTTCTTTGGGGCCGCCAAGCCGTAGGACCGGCACGCCGTCAACCGACCAGCGAACGGCCATCAGGGGATACCCCTCTGGCAGAGGCACCCCGTTCTGCACGTGGCCACGGGCATCGATGGGGTACAGGTAGCCCCTCACCGTAGGCTGCGCTGGGCGGGCGGGGTCCTCGTTGGCGCCCTGCACCCAGGTGACGCTGGTAAGCAGCGCCGCCGGGCGGTCGGGGGAGATGCTGATGTCCCAGTTCTGGCTCGGCCCCGAGGACGGTAGGTTGGTCACAACCGGCGGCGAGCCCGGAGCGGCCCAGACGAGGGTGTTCCGCAGGGCCGGCTCGCCCTTCTCGTCGCGCACCCTCTCGTTCAGGAGCACCACGGCAGTGTCGGAACCGGGCAGCCACGCGGCTTCCTGCCACTGCTCAACTGCTGTCGAGAACCGCCACAACTCCTTCGTCTCGCGCTTGCGGACGTCATACATCAGGAGCTGAGAGTCGCCCTGAGGCGGCTGCTCGGCGCCGGCGCCCTGCTTGATCGCGTCTATGAGCGCCTGGGTCCCTGTACGAAGCACCAGCACGTACTGTTGGCTCCGCGAGAGCGCGACCTGCGTCACCAGCGGCGCCGACACCACCTCCGGGGGCAGCAGCATGACGGTCTCCTTCTCCGTCTGGACCGCCCGAGGCTCCTTCATGGACGGCCCCTGCGCCCATCCCGGAGCCGCCACCAACGCGGCCCCCAGACAGGCTACCGCAACCGTTCTCTTCATCATCCTGGGAGGTCCTTTCTGAAAGGCGGGTCGTCCTGAGGGCGGGTCGTTGGGTCGTTAGGTCGTTGGGTCGTTGGGTCGTTGGGCAGGGCCTCAGAGGGTGAGGCATGGCGGATCCGGCGGGGGTGGGTGCCCGACGGCCGTCCGCCCGGCGGTGAATCGCCCGGGCTCAGGGGCTTAATCCTCCTGAAGGAGGGTTCTGACCCCAAGGTGCAGCTTTGGTTCAGAACCCCGGTTCAGCGGGATTGCGCCTCGGAGCCCGGCGATTCACCGCCGGGCGGACGGCCGCTGGGCATACCTGACACCGGATCCGCCATGCCTCACCCTCTGAGGCCCTGACCCAACGACCCAACGACCCGCCCTTACTGATGCCGGCTGCCTTCCAGCGCCAGAGGGGCCAACCCGAGGCGGACGGCGGGGAGCAGCAGCACGATCACCCCGGTGGCGATCAGCAGATCGTGTGGCTCGCTGGAGCGCGAGTAGAGCAAGCCCAGCAGCAGCGCCAACACGCCTGCCCAGACCAGTACCCCGTTGACCAAGGACGCTCTGGAGGCCGCCCCCGTCAGCGCAAGGCACCGCAGAACCAGCGCCGCACCCGTCAGCTTCGCTACTAGCAGCTCAAGGACAGCGGCCGCAAACACCGTGGGCCAGAGCGCCTGAGTCTCCTGGGGGATGGCGGTAGGCACGGTCAGGTACAGGGCCCCAAGGAAGACCATCAAGAGCGGGAACCCACGGACGATCCACTCCCGGCCACTGAGGTCCACTGAGATGCGTTGCGCCTGGTTCTTCCAGGTTACCACCACCAGGGCGAGAAGCCAAAGCAGTATCCAGTTGCCCGTCTCAGCGTCGAGGCCCCTCGCAAGGGCAAACAGCAGGGGCTCGCCTGACAGTGTGGCCCCGGACGCGTCTGGGAAGGCCACTCCAACATCCCGCGCTAGCTGGCCTGGAACCAGGAGGGCCCAGCAGAGAAACCCCAGGGCGATGGCATAGGAGATCAGTGTGCTGCGTGTGATGCGACGCAGCTTGGCCGAGAGCATCTGCTGGCCCGAAAGGGGACGGGCCGCCAGGAAGGGCTGCAGGCTGTGATCTCGCCGCCGTGTGTCCAGCTTGTTGATTCCCGCGCCAAGCACCAGCCCAAGAAGCGGCAGCAGGTACAGGGGCGCGAAAGCAAACACGATGGAGAGCCGGGCATATACGCGGAATCCTGCTACGCCTCCTCCCAGGTCGGGCAGCGCCAGCACGAAGAACCCATAGGTGTCATACAGGGCAACCATGATGGCCATGGCGATGCACAGGACCAGGGTCATCAGCGGCAGGGCCCACCCATTGCGTTTCCACTCGAACCAGAACTGCGCCTCCTCAGGGGAGTTGAAGGGTCGAGCGTCGCCCGGCCAGGAGACGGACAGCTTGGGCAGCGCCAGCGCCGGACCATTGGAAGCTCCGGGTCCGTGACGAGCTTCCCTCACGCCCAGGTAGGCCACCGCTGCCGCCGCCACTACGGTGTAGAGCATGGTCTGGACGATGGTACTGGGGGCGACGCTGCTCATGGAGGCCACCAGGCTGCCATAGAGCAGGAGCAGCATCGCCACAGTGATCGTGACAACGCGCAGGTAGGGGACTCCCATGGGCATCCAGGTCAGCGCCTGCAGGGAGACCATGTAGGCGGCCAGCGTCGCCGCAGGCCACCACAGGGGAGCGTCCATACCCAGGGGTCGGAAGACGAGGATCGCGAAGGCGAGCCAGGTGAGGGTCGCGCACACCACTCCGTACAGCATGGGCCAGAAGACGAGCTGCCAGGAGGGAATGGGAAGCACCAGGAGGCAGGTGGGGTAGCCGGACTCCGGCGCGGCAATGTCGGCGTCCGCGTGCGTGAAGGCGCCCAAGATCAGCAGGATTCCCAGACCCATCGGCAGGGCCACGAACAGGACCCGAGCCCCCTCCGGGGTAAGCAGGACAGGAGCTATGTGGGCGACCAGGGCCAGCAGAAGGAGGTAGCCGGCCAGGGTGATCAGGCCGATACGGGCGCGCAGCCACAGGTGCCAGGCGAGGGCGGAGGCCGGGGCGAGCATGGCTAGTCCTCCCCAGCGGGAGATAGGCTGGCCCCCGCGCGGGCCATGAAGATCTCATCCAGCGAGGCGCCGTGCTTCTCCATCACCTGGGCGCCCAGGGCCGTGGCCTCTGCTTCCAGAGCTCCGTTTCGCCCGCTCCACACCGCAGTCCACTCCTGGCCCGACCCGGCCCAGGTAAGGACTCCAGGCATGGCCGGCGGCGATGACACGGGCACCGCGAACCGCAGCGTGACGCGGAAGTGGCTCTGCCGGATGTCGTCCAGGTCGTCACAGAAGAGGATGCGCCCCTCGCGGATCATCGCCACCCGGTCGGATACCCGCTCCACCTCCCCCAACAGGTGGGAGGAGAAGAGGACGGTTCGTCCCTCGTCCGCGATGGTGCGGATCACGGCCGCCAGGATGTCGCGGCGCACGATGGGGTCAAGGCCGGAGGAGGGCTCGTCTAGCACCAGCAGCTCCGGACGGTAGGCAAGGGCCACCAGCAGTCCGGCTCGCGCGCGCTGTCCCTTGGACAGGCTCCGGATGACCGAGGCGGGGCTCAGCTCGAACTGCTCGCGAAGGCGCTCCGCGTAGGCGTCATCCCAGGTGGGGTAGAGCGCGCGCACGTAGCGCAGGAGGTCGGAGACGCGCATCCATGGCGGAAGGATCTCCTCCTCGGACAGGTACCCCAGGCGCGACAGCACGCCCACCGGATCCTTGACCGGATCCTTGCCGAAGACGCGGACGGAGCCCGAGTGCGCCCTCAGCAGGCCCAGCACGTGCTTGATCAGCGTCGTCTTGCCCGCCCCGTTCTGGCCCACCAGACCTAACACCGAGCCGGGGTAGAGGTCGAGGCTCACGTGGTCCAGCGCCACGCGACTACCGAAGCGTCGGGTGAGGTCCTTAATCTCCACCACTGGGACGGAGGGGTCGGCTTCGTGACCACCCATGGTCGCCTCCTTAGGCTGTACTCCCTACAAGAGCGTGCGGAAGCCCGCGTCCAGCACTTCGCGCAAGCGCCGCGCGCGGTGCGGGTCGGGCACCATCGCCTCAACGGTGTGCTGCCAATGCCCCCACCAGCCCGCGGGCCGCCCGGGTGCCGCTCAGCACGGTGCAAAGACATCCCTTGCCCGGCATCCCCAACGAGGCGGCCGGGCTCCTTTCGGTCAGGCGGGCTCGCCGCCGTCTCGCATCACCCGGTCCCGCTCGCCGATCAGAGCCAGGAGCTCCTCCACGGGCACCCCCATCTGCTGGGCTTCAGCCAGCAGGGCGTCCACCCGCGCGGTCAGGATGCGCAGCCGTTCCTGGAGGGCCAGGGGGGAGCCGGACTCGCTGACGTAGGTCCCGGTAGCCCGGCGCTTGGTGACAACCCCGGCGACCTCCAGCTCCCGGTAAGCCCGGGCGACGGTGTTGGGGTTCACCACGAGCCGCTCCGCCAGAGCCCGCACGGAGGGCAGCTCCTCTCCCTCGGCCAACCGGCCTGAGGCGACCAGGTACTTCACCTGCTGAACGATCTGCAGGTAGATAGGCACCCCATCTGCTTCAGAGATATGGATCTGCACAGGTCACCTCGGTATCCGTACTACTGTAGTAGGACGATAATAC
>DASXUI010000116.1:0-2937 GCA_036504955.1 Armatimonadota bacterium | reverse complement strand
CACCTCCAGCAGCCGTGCCGCGCTGATGGTCGGCACCAGCGGCGCTCTGAGGTGGGTGAGGTGCGAGGGGGTGCCCAGCCCGCCCTGGGGACTCTGGGCCTACCTGATCGATTCCAACCGCTACCTCTACGGGGGCGCCTTGAGCAACGGAGGCAACCTCGCTGCCTGGCTGCGAGACACGCTCCGGATCCCGTGGGGCCCCGAGCTGGACGCGGAGCTTGGGGCATTGGAGCCGGACGGCCATGGGCTGACGGTCCTGCCCTTCCTGGCTGGCGAAAGAAACCCTGGCTGGCACGGCTCGGCCCGCGGCACCATCACGGGGCTGAGTCTGCACACGACCCCGGCTGAAATCGCCCGCGCGTGCCTCGAGGCCGTCGCCTACCGCTTCGCCGCCATCCACGAGCTGCTCGAGGGCGCGGGCGCTCACGTCGACGAGCTAGTCGCCACGGGCGGCGGCCTGCTGGCGTCCCCCGCCTGGATGCGGATCCTGGCCGACGTCCTCGGCTGCCCCCTAACCCCCTCCGAAGAGCCCGAGGCCTCCAGCAGAGGCGCCGCCCTGATGGCTCTGGAGGCCCTTGGCATCCTCCCCTCCCTCGATGCTGCCACCCCCCGCCTCGGACCCCCCATCACCCCAGATCCCTCCCACCGCGACGCCTACCTGAACGGGAGGTCCAGGCACGAAGAGTGGTATGGGAAGGTTGTAGGGTCGTCGGGTCGTAGGGTCGTAGGGTCGTAGGGAGGGGCCTCAGAGGGTCTACCTTAGGTCCCTTAGGTCCCTTTCGTCCCTTTGGTCGCTTAGCGAAGGGACGTAAGGGACCCAAGCCGAACTCTCCTCGGCCCCTCCCTACGACCCAACGACCTCACGACCCTCCCTCCCTCGCCACCTCCAGCAGCGCCAGGATGTTGCTCACGGGGACGTCTCCCTGGATGCCTTGGGCTGGGGAGAAGATGTAGCCGCCGCCGTCTCCCATGGTGCGCATCAGGCTTCGGGCCTCGGCCTTCACCTCCTCGGGGGTGCCGAAGGGGAGGGTCTGCTGGGTGCTGAGGCCGCCCCAGAAGGTGAGCTGGCCGCCGAAATCCGCCTTCAGCTTGTGGATGTCCATCGCCTCCGGTTGGATGGGGTTGAGGACGTCGAGGCCCATCTCCACCAGCGAGGGAACGATCTGGACGATGTCGCCGCAGGAGTGGACCCAGACGTGCTTCCCGTAGCCGTGGATGAGGTCGTACTCGCGCTGCTCACCGGGCCGGATCATCTCCTGCCAGGTGCTGGGCCGCATTAGCAGTCCCCGCTGGGAACCCCAGTCGCTCCCCAGCAGCACACCGTCGATCTCCGCGATCGAGAGGACGTTCTCCAGCATGACGAGGTTCTTCTCGATCACCGAGTTGAGAAGCCCACGGGCGAAGCTGGGGTCGCCCGCCATGTCCGCGAGGAAGTTCTCAATTCCTCGAGCCATGTAGGCCTTCTCGAAGTGACTGGCGTAGATGCGCAGGAGGAAGTACTTGTCGGACTGGTCGCGCAGCGCTTTGACCCGGTCGCCCAGGTTGTCGTAGCTGCCCCAGCCCCTCACGGTGGCGCGGCTGGTCGGGGTGTCCGGCTCGGTCCAGTCCGGCCCCAGTTCGTGCCAGTGCCACCAGGGGACATGGATGTCCTGAATATCGTTGTCCAGGAAGGTCTCAAGGCTTAGGTCGCCCATCACTCCAGCCGCTCTGAGGGCCTCGTGGGCGTCAGGGCAGACCTCGAAGATGTAGGGTGGCCGGTCCCCATCTTGGTGGTTGATGGCGGCCAGCACGCGCTCTCGGGCAGTCAAGGAAGGCGAGCTCCTGGGCTTGGCCTGCACTGGGCACGGCAGGCTTGTTGAGGCCCACGCCACGCACGACGGGCCGGTGCTTCGTGCGTCACGCGGGGCAGGGGATAGAGCGCGCCGGAGGGGGCGGCCGGCGCGCGTGGGGCTTGGTCTACTTCTTGTGGCTGCCGGCGTCCGCGGCGCCCTTCTCGGAGACCTCGTGGCTGTGAACGGGCTTCTTGGCCTCGCCCTCGGCCGTGGTGACGGCGTGGCCGCCGAACTCCCGCCGAAGCGCCGCGACCACCTTCCCACCGAAGGAGTCCTCCTGGCGGGAGCGGAAGCGGGTGAGCAGGCTGAGGGTGATGATGGGCGCGGGCACGCTCTTGTCGATGGCCTCCAGAACGGTCCAGCGGCCCTCCCCGGAGTCCTCTATGTATCCCTTCAGGTCGGTGAGCTTGGGGTCCTTCGCGAGGGCGCTTTCGGCCAGCTCCAGCAGCCAGGAGCGAACAACGCTGCCCTGGTTCCACAGGTGCGCGATCTTGGCGAGGTCTAGGTCGTACTGCGAGGCCTCCAGGATCTCGAAGCCCTCGGCGTAGGCTTGCAGCAGTCCGTACTCGATGCCGTTGTGGACCATCTTGGTGAAGTGGCCGGCGCCGCTGGGGCCCGCGTGCAGGTAGCCGTCGGGCGGTGCCAGCGACTTGAAGATGGGCTCCAGGCGCTTCACCGGCTCCTCGGGACCGCCGACCATCAGGCAGTAGCCAATCTCCAGGCCCCAGATGCCGCCGCTGGTGCCGCAGTCGACGTAGTGGATGCCCGTGTGCTCGAGGGCGTTGGAGCGACGCTGGGTATCCTTGTAGTTGGAGTTGCCGCCATCGATGATGATGTCGCCCTTGCTCATGCGGGGGACCGCCTCATTGATGGCCGCGTCCACTACCGCGCCCTCCGGCAGCATGAGCCAGAGTGCCCGCGGTGGTGTCAGTGCGCTGATGAGCTCCTCTAGTGAGCCGACGGGCTTGGCGCCGTGGGAGGCCGCGACCTCGCGGGGGCCGGCGCTGCGGTTGTACGCCACCACTTCGTGCCCGGCCTGGAGCAGCCGTATGGCCATGTTGAGCCCCATGCGGCCCAGGCCGTAGATGCCAATCTGCATTCCGCG
>DASXUI010000115.1:0-7511 GCA_036504955.1 Armatimonadota bacterium | reverse complement strand
CTGAGGCGCTTTCACCTCTTCACCTCTTCAGCCTCTCCTCTGTGCCCTCTGTGCCTCTGTGGTGAGGAAGTCGGTGGCTCAGGCCCGGGTGACCACGAACTCGCCGTAGTCGTCTCCGCACTCGATGCCCTTGGTCTGCTTGCACTGGAAGGTGCGTAGGCCGGTGCGGCCCGTGGCATCGTAGGCGCCGCCGTAGGCGAGATCCATGAAGGCGGCGGAGACTCCCGTGACCATGTAGGCCCTCGGGCGGCGGCAGGCGCCGTAGGTCACCACCTGCGACTCGTAGTAGTCGTAGGCGCGGATCACCATGCGCTCCTTGGGCACGAGCTCCACCACCTCGCTCTTGGCCCAACCCCAAGCGGTGAACACCGCGAAGGCTCCATGGAGGATGTCCTCCGGAACACGCTCCACCATCGGCTGTACCACGGCCTTCCACTCCTCCGAGGTGATGATGCCGTAGCCGGTGTGGTAGCCGCACTCATGCGCCGCGTTATTCAGCAGCATCTCCGCCGGCTCCACCAGGTCAGTGCCGACGTGCCGTACCAAGCGGTCCGAGAAGGTATTCCAAAGCGCCGCCGGGAGCTGATTCACGAAGACTCCGAAAGCGGGGATGAACCCCTCGTCACTGCTGACGAGCTGCACCTGGGACAGTGAATCGATGATGCGCTTGCGATCTATAGCCAAGGTATCCTCCCCTTCTAGCGGACCACGACTTCGAAGCGAGAGCATTCGGCCCCACTGACGATGCTTTGAGTCTCCAGAACCAGGTAGGGGCGAGGGGACTCATCGAACAGAGCGGCGAATAGCCCTGCCACATAGCCTTGGGTGACGAAGTTCACGGGCGCCTCCCGGCGGCCGAACTTGCGCACCCAGCCCTCGTCCACGTGAGAGTAAGGAAGCTCCACTTCGCCGGAGTCACTGCCCGCACAGGTGACCTTGAGCTGACCAAGACCGGCGACGGCGTAGTACTGCTCCGCGATCGCGATTCGGTCCGCCAGTGCCGTCACGCCCTGGGCTTCGTAGTAGCGCTTGAGGATGCCATGGAAGACGTCCTCCGACGACTCAGCCAGCAAAGCTTTGCCGTCCACCATACCGCAGTCGTCCGCAAGCTGAGTGCAGAGAGACATGTAGTGGTGACAGTGCATCACCATGGTCTCGCCGTTCAGCCGCCGCTCGCAGCTCTTCGGATTGAACTCCTCCTTGAGCGCTATCTCCGTCTTGTCGTAGATTGCCATTGCGCTGGTTCCCCTTGTCTGCCCCGCTCCGTTCGTGCGCCGCACGGAACGAGATGTGCCTCTAGTGAGTCGCTGCTGGTGGAGCGCTAAGCAGAAGCGTCCTTGCCGGTCACCTGCTTGATCGCTGCTTTGAGCTTGGCCACGTTCTCCGGTGAGTCCGGCGCCTCGGCTGCTTTGGGCGTCGGAAGCCCGGAGACCATCGCTACCCTCATCTGAGCGACCAGCCCCTCGTTGTCTTTCACGAGATCATAGAGATGCAAGAGAACCTTCCCCATAGTCTCCCCTTTCAGCCCTCGGCGTCATCGCCGAACTGGGCCTCAAACCGCTGCTTCCCCTCCTCGGCCCCGCGCCCTGGGAACACGGCGTGGCAGTTGTCCTCACCCTCCACCCCCTTCACCACCCAGCCCTCCCGGCCCCGAACTCGGAAGAAGGGCCGCGGGAACCCCGGGTAGTAGTCAACCTGGCCGAGAGCATCAAGGGCCAGGATATCGGTGCGTGTCCACCGTCCGTTGAAGCAGTAGCTGTAGGCGGAGCTGCCGTCGAAGCAGTCCTCCAGGCGCTCAGTGCCCACTATGCGCATACCGCGATGCTCCCTACCGCCGATACCGCGGCGGCGACCTCGTCCTCCGTGGTGAACGGCCCGGCACTGAGCCGAACGGTTCCCCACGGCGCGCACCCCAGCGGCCCGTGGATCAGCGGAGCGCAGTGGAGGCCCGTCCTTCCGGTCACGCCGAAACTCTCCAGGAGGACCTGCCCCACATCCTCAACCGGCCACCCCTCGACGGTGAAGGAGACGATGCCCGCAGGCGATGTGCCTGCCCCAAGCAAGCGTACGCCAGGGAGTTCACTCAGTCCCTGCCGGAGGGCGGCACACCGGTCTGCCACGCGCCCCCGCGCCGCCACGCCTTCGAACTCGTGCCACTGAAGCGCTTGAGCCAGGCCGGCCAACCCTGGAGTGTTGGGAGTGCCTGCCTCCAGACGCAGGGGCATCTCCTGGGGATGCGCCAGCAGCTCGCTCCGCACACCGGTTCCCCCGACCCGGATCTGGGCCAGTTCTAGGTATGGCGCCACGTAGAGGCCCCCCGTGCCCTGAGGTCCTCCCAAGCCCTTGTGCCCGGTGAAAGCGACAAGGTCCGCGCCAAGCTCGTCGGGCCGGACGTCCAGATGCCCCAGCGACTGCGAGGCATCGAGAAGCGTGACCGCACCTGCCGCCTTGGATGCCCGAAACAGCTCGGACACCGGCATCGCCCTGCCAGTGACATTGGATACGTGCGTAACCGCCACCAGGTCCGCGCCATCGGCAAGGGCACGCTCGAAACCCGAAGTGTCCAGCTCCCCATCTGGCGATACCGCGACATGGGTCACGCGGCATCTAAGTGGCCGACTTCGATGGTACAGGGGCCTGAGGACCGAGTTGTGCTCCGCGACCGTCGTGACCACCCGGGAACCATGGGTCAGCGGCACGCCCCAGACCGCCAGATTGAGGGCCTCGGTGGCTCCGCTGGTCAGCACCACCCGGTCCGCGTCCGGCACGCCCAGCAAGTGGGCGATGCGACACCGGCACTGCTCCAGGCAGTCATCCGCGCGCCCGCCCTGCCGGCGGCCGTCGGAAGGTGGGGCTTGCAGCGCGGCCGACACCGCCTCCGGAACGCCGGGAGCCTTCGGCCAGGAGGTGGCCGCGTTGTTCAGGTAGATGGACATTGGCCTTCACCGGGTCGGCCGCGATCGCCGCCGAAGGGTCGCGCTTTGCCGTTCACTTCCGCCTGCGTCTTCAACCCTTCTCCCCATGGCCTTAACAAGCATACGGTGGGGCTAGAGGGCAGGATGTCGCCTCCGGATCGGACTCCTTGAGAAGCCAGGAATCGGGGGGCTTGCCTGCGAACTGTTCGGTAAGTACGGTCAACCGTGAACCTGTCCGGCCCATCCCAGGTACCCGGAGGAGTTCGGGCATAGCCTTTGAGACAGGCGCATGGGGCGACGGCTAGGGAGGGCGCTTTGGAGCAGATGGAGGCCTGGGTCCGGCTCAGCCGGATGGAACTGCCCCCACGCCGGGCGAAGACGCTGCTGGACCTCTTCGGCTCTCCGGAGGAGGTGCTGGGCGCCTCGCGGGAGCAGCTCGAAGAGGTCCCGGGCCTCGCGGCCAGCACCGTTGACCGGCTGTTGTCGCCGCCCACTGACGCCGAGATCGCCAAGGACCTAGCGCGCGCCGAGAAGCTGAGTGTCGCGCTGCTGCCGCTGAACCACCCGGACTATCCGCGGCGGTTGCTTGAGCTCCCGGATCCCCCTTTGATGCTGTACGTGCGCGGCAGCTTGACCGAAGCCGACCGCTTCTCCGTCGCCCTGGTCGGCTCACGGCGGGCGTCGATTTACGGCTCGGGCATGGCGGAGAAGCTTGCCAGGGACCTTGCCGGCAGTGGCTTCACGGTGGTGAGTGGCCTGGCGCGAGGGATCGACTCCGCCGCGCACAGGGGCGCCCTTCAGAAGGGACGCACGCTGGCCTGCCTGGGATGCGGAGTGGATGTGGTGTACCCTCCTGAGAACCGCGCGCTGGCAGACAGGGTGATGGAGCACGGCGCCCTCATCTCCGAGAACCCACTGGGCGCTGGGCCGGATGGCTGGCGCTTTCCCGCCCGCAACCGCGTGATCGCGGGTATCGCTCTGGGTGTGGTGGTGGTTGAGGCCCCCAAGACCAGTGGCGCCCTCATCACCGCGGAGTTTGCCATGGAGCAGGGCCGGGAGGTGATGGCGGTGCCCGGTCCAGCGGACCGCCCAAACAGCCATGGCTGCCACCAGCTCATCCGTGACGGGGCCAAGCTGGTGGAAACCGCCGAGGACATCCTGTTGGAGTTCGGCGTACCGCTGGCGGAGCGAAGGGCGGAGCAGCTCCCCCTGCCCCTGGACCTGACTCCCGAGGAGAAGCGGGTGCTGGACCTCCTCAGCCTGCAGCAGAGGCATTCCGATGAGCTGGAGTACGAGACCGGATGGTCCACCGCCCAGATCAGCGCGCTGCTGATGATGTTGGAGGTGAAGGGGCTTGTGAAGCGCCTGCCGGGAGGGCTCTTCCTCCGATGCGCCTACGGCTAGCCAACAGGGCGAGTCTAGTCAGCGGCAGGAAAACGACCTCACCACCAAGACACCAAGACACCAAGCAAGGCTCATCTTGGTCTCCTCTGTGTCTCTGCTCCGGAAATGCGTCGGTGCTGGCCTCGCCGAGTCTCCCGGAGGGAGGCTGCAACTGCGGTGGGGCGGTTCTTGGTGTCTTGGTGTCTTGGTGGTGAGGTAGTCTCTGGCCGCTAACTAAGCGCCTGGGCGCCCCGTGGAGCACCGGGCATCGCGGACTTGCCGTGCACGGCACTGGTTGGGAGCGTATGGCCCATGGCACAACCCTTCGATGCGGCGCTGAAGGAGTTCGTTCAGTCCTATCCGCGCGACTGGCTGGCTCAACTCGGGCTGCCGCCGGACCTGCCGGTATCGGTCACCGACGCCGACCTATCGACTGTCAGCGCTCAGGCGGACAAGGTGCTCCGGATCGGGGGCGCCGAGCCATGGATGCTGCACGTCGAGCTTCAGGCTGGCCGAGACCCGTTCCTCGATCGGCGCCTGTTGAAGTACAATGTGTTGCTGCACGAGCGGCATGGGCTTCCGGTGCACAGCGCGGTGGTCCTGCTGCGACCGGCAGCGGACGCGCCCTGTCTGACCGGCAAGCTTCACGTGGAGGTGCCGACGACAGGCTCCTTCATCGGCTTCGGCTACCAGGTGGTCAGGATCTGGCGACTGCCGGCTGAGACGCTGCTCAGGGGCGGGCTGGGGACGCTTCCCCTTGCCCCGGTTGCGCGATGTCGGCAGGAGGAGCTCCCCTCGATCATCCGCCGCATGGAGTCCCGCCTCAGCGCGGAGGCGACGTCGGAGGAGGCCGCCTCACTGTGGGCTACCACCTACGTACTCATGGGCCTGCGGCTAACCGGCGAGGCGGCGGCCCAACTCCTTCGGGGGATCACAACTATGAGAGAGTCAGCGACCTACCAGTCCATCCTTGATGAGGGTGTCGGGCAGGGAAGCGCCGGAGAGGCGCGGAAGCTCCTTATCCTTCTCGGCACTAAGCGCTTCGGCCAGCCGGACGCCCGAATCCGAAGCTCGGTGGAGGCCATCGGCAGCACCGAGACACTGGAGAGGCTGGCGGAGCGCCTGTTGGACGTCAGCTCTTGGGACGCCTTGCTGGCGGCCGAGTAGCCGGGTTGCCCGCAACGCGGCAAGCGCCCCAGGTCTCGCCGCCAGGCGAGCCACCCGGCCGTCGGCGCCGCGCTGGCGTCCTTCACCGGGCGTTGGCCCTGGTGCTGCTGGCGGCCGGCTTTTTGGCGATCGAGCGGAGCATACACACCGCCGCTGTAGTGGGTCTCGACACTCAGGCGACGCTCGCTCTGCAGCGCTTCCATACGCCCGCCCTGGACACTCTCATGCGGGGCACTAGCTACCTTGGGGCCACCGGTACGCTCTGGGTGGTGGTGGGCCTGGTCGCGGTTGCTCTTGTCCGCGGCAAGCTGTGGCGGGTCCTCCCAACTCTGTGCCTCGTTCCGGGTTCGTTCCTGGTCTGCGAGGCACTCAAACACGGGGTTGAGCGCGCCAGACCCACGCCGAACCCCATCCGCGTCATCGCGGAGGCGCACGGGTACAGCTTCCCCTCGGGGCACGCCTTCTGGTCCGCCAGCGTCTACGGCTTCATCCTGTACCTGGCGCTCACGCAAGTCCGGAGCCGCCGCTGGGGGCGCCTAGGCGCGGCCCTTGCGGGGTTGATCGTGCTGGCCGTGTGCGTGAGCCGCGTCTACCTGGGCGTTCACTGGTTTACCGACGTGGTGGCGGGGGTGCTGGGGGGCTCCGCCTACGTGATGGCGGTCATCTGGGTAGGCGAGCCGCTGGGGTCACTGCTGGAGAGGGGTCTGAACAGGGCGGCACGAGCCAGACGCATCTAGCCCCTCGGCTCGGGAATCAGGCAGAGACCGGCATGCGCGCTACGTCCTGAGCCCTCACCTGCCGCTCCATCTCGGCGACGAACGCCTCCGCGCGATGGTGCGCCGCCAGGGCTGCCGCACGCGCTTCCCCAGTGGAGGCACGGGCGGCCGCGGCTGCCTCCGGGAGCCAAGCGTCGCGCAGCCGAGCCAGGTGGCCCTGAAGGCTTGGGTCCTCGGCCTCCGTGAGCAGCACGCCCACGCATCCCATCACCCCGAAGCGCAGGTTCGTCTGGGGATCGGCGGCCTCGCCTTGGAGGAGGGCCAGCAGGTCGCGGCAGGACTGCTGGCGGGCCACTGACACGGCACGACCTGTCGCCGTAAGGGTCCTGTCGGAGAACTCCTCCTTCATGGCAACCCACCTCGCCATGGAGCTCAGGTACTGCTCCACGGTCAGGGCCTCACCCCGCTCCAGCGCGAAGCCGGCGTGGATCTGCACGTTGCGGTAGAAGGCCGGGTAGCCCACGTTGGGGTCGATCACGTCGGCATCATGCAGCACGCGGGTCTCCGCCAGACGATAGCGTCGCCGGTCCTCCTCCTCGCTGAGGCCCTCCGGCCGAAGGTGGCCTCGAATCACCTCAGCCACCCGTTCGGCATCCACCGATGGCAGGCCAAGTTCGCGCAGCACTACCTCGGCGATGGCGGCTCCGGACACGTGGTGGACCGAACCCCTGAGCCCCAGCCGCTCGTACAGGTTCGTGACACGGTTCCGCCGCGCGGGCAGGACAGTCTCGTTCAGCCAGAGGCCCTCCTCATTGAGGAGGTCTCCCCCCTCGCTGTCCTTCTGGATGGCGCCGTCATACCGCTTGGTGACATCGTGGAGCAGCGCCGCGAGCGTCAGGAGGCGCGGGTCGGCACCTTCAGGCTCCGCCATCGCCAGGCAGAGGTCACGGATCCGCAAGGTGTGGTTGGGGTAGTACGAGCGCCATGAGAAGCCGACGCGCGCCTCCTCCCAGAGGCCATAGGTCTCCTGAACCAGGCGGAGGACCTCGCCCTCCAACACGCCGGAATCCAAGCGTCCCCCTACCTGTTCGAGCATCAGCGCGGTGCTAAGCAGGTGTTCCTAGTGAAAGCGCACATTTCCGCGCACCCGAAGCATGGGCGAAGTGCATACTTCTAATGCGCGGTTACTTAGTGGACGAAGTAGCCCAGCGCGACGATGCTGAGCAGGCCCAGTCCGCTGCTGGTGAAGATGGGCGCCCTCTCGTGCTCCCACATCTCCTTAAGAATCGCGAAGAAGACCACGTACAGGAAGCTGCCGGCCACTACCCCA
>DASXUI010000114.1:0-3984 GCA_036504955.1 Armatimonadota bacterium | reverse complement strand
ACCCCCGTGGGCCCTTGGGTCTACGCGCGCAAGGTGGTGACGCACAACAAGTACAGCTTCTACAACCCGAAGCAGCACCCCGAGTTCGACGAGGAGGGCGGCCGGAGGATCTACTTCGAGGGGACCTACACCTTCACGTTCTCCGGCAGCGAGGAGGCCGCCACCCCCCGCTACGACTACAACCAGATGATGTACCGGCTGGACCTGGCCGATCCCCGGCTGGCGCTGCCCGTTCCCATCCGCAATCCCCCCTGGCCAACCGGCACCCACCCAGGCGCCAAGCCCGGGTTCTGCGCTCCCGACCGCCCCGCTCCCGGACTGGTGCCTGTCTACTGGAGCGAGGACGGATCCAGAGCAGGGAAGCTAGTGATTGGTCCTGAGCGCGGCTCCTCGCAGGAACGACCGCTGTTCTACGCCCTTCCGGCGGCTGCCGACAAGCCGTCTCCGGCCACGCTGCCGGTCTACGAGTGGGTTCGTGAGGCGGACGGGCTGCGCACGTACACCGTCGGCACGGAGGTCGGCCCCGAGGGCTACCGCCGCTCTCCCGAACCCCTGTGCCGGGTGTGGAGCAACCGGTGTCAGGTGGACCTGAGCAACGAGTACGCGGAGCCCGTGGCTGCAAGCTAGCGGGCGGCTGCCGGGAGTGCCGGGCCGATGAACGACCCGGCAAGCGGGCCTTCGGCCAATCCAGGCCTTGCCGGGTAGCGCGGCCCTGGGCCGGCGAAGCAGGAGCTTCCACTCGCTCGTCCTGTAGGAGCCGGTCTAGCTCCCAGCTTGGCCGAAGGCCCCCTTGCCGGGTCGTTCATCGGCTGTCTTATACCCACATCTCGGCGCTGGCAGGCAGGCAAGTTGGCGCTGCTGCCCTGATCTTGAGCTTGACGGCGGCTGGTGTCTGCTGTTCCTAAGAAGGCCCAGATAGTACGAAGACAGCGGCATATCTGGTATCCCAGCTCCGCAGATACCGCCACCTGTCGACTGGACGAAGATGTGGGTACAAGACAGTCGTTCATCGGCCCGGCCCCCGGCACTCCACCCACACCCTCTGAGGCCCCTCCCAACGACCCTACGACCTCGCGGCCCAGCGACCCGCCCCTATATCAGATTGGGTGCCTTGGACAGAAGGTGGAGAACCACCATGTGGAGGGTGTTGTCTACTACTATGTGAAGCCAGGGCTCTCCGTTCTTGTGGGTGACGGTGTTGAACCACTTCACGAGCTGGCTGCGGTCCTGCAGATAGTGGGTGCCGAAGACCATCGCCAGCTTCCAGACGGGCCACTGGGTGAAGAGCCAGATGCATAGGGTGTAGGTGAGCACGTGGGAGAAGCAGGGCCACCAGCCGTGCTTCTTGTTCTCCGCCTGGTAGTTGGTCTGGAGGAGGTAGTCCCCCACCATGTGCCCCACGAACCAATCCATCCGTGCCGCTCCTAACCGGCCGCGCCGCCCGGGGCGGTGAAGCAGCCTAGCTCCTGCTATACGCGGAGGCGGGTCCACGCCTCAGGGCGAGTGCTGCTGGTCTCCATGTCAGGAAGCCTGATGGAGACACGAGCGTATAAGCGCGAGACATCCGTATCTACTATCGGACAACGGCTGGCAAGATCCATACCAGAAGCACGGTTGGTCGTGATCTTTGGAAGCCTACCTGAGCGCGGGCTCGGCGAGGTCCACCCACCAGTGAGCTCGTGTGAGGAACAACAGAGTAAGCGGAGCCGTCGCAAAGTTGTACCGATGAGCCTGTTCGCGAGAGGCGGGACCTACTGGACCCGTCCCTGGGAAGCAGGACCCATTGGGCCCCTTCCGGGCCGGCGGTGCTGCCTGCCCAGTGCTCTGCCAGCCTACCGGGCCTGGGGCCAATCACGTCATATCGGCGCCGAGCCGAACCCGGTTGCTCGGACTGCCGCTTCCGCTGGTCTGAGGGCGGCTTCGGAGGAGACGGGCCCGTGGGCAGGGCCTGCGCGACTCTCCCGCGGCGTTCTGAGCCAGAGGCTTCCATCAAGAGGTGTACGTTGAAGTATGGTTTGCGGGTTCTACTGCTTCTATCCCTGTTTCTAGGCTGCTTTGCGGTTCTGCCGGCACGCGCCGCCGTGGCCCTGCCGGATCTGATGGGCGACGTGGACGGCGATGGGCGGATCGGCATCAAGGATGTCATCTCCGTTCTGAAGATAGCCGCGGGCCTCACCGTCCCCAACGAGCGGGAGTCCTTTCTGGGCGACGTTGCCCCCAGGCCGGGTGTCGGAGGGCTGCCGGCCGGGGACGGCGTAGTGAACATCAGGGACGTGATCGCGATACTGAAGGTGGTGGCGGGGCTTACGGATCCCGCGAGTCTGGGCAACGACGAGGTGATGGCCCGCCTAAGCCCGGCATCCGTCTTCCTGGCCCCTGGAGGGCAGACGGCCTTCACGGTGATGGCCGTGGGACCCATCAGCGCTCCCCCCGTTTGGTCGGTGGCTGGAACTGATGCCGGGCAGATAGACCAGAACGGCATCTACACGGCCCCCGCTCACAACGCGCTGGCTACGGTGAAGGTGGAGGTGGGAGGGCTGATCCTCGAGTCCACCGTCTTCGTTGACGACTCCACTCCACCCCCGCCCCCGACGGGCTGACGGATCGCCAGTGGCCCTTCACGCAACTGCTGCCAGGCTGCCGGCGCACGAGCGGCGGACCGCGTTAGCCGTCTGAACGTCTGTGACGCCGCCCCAGCCACTGCCGGTCAGGAGGCGGGCGAGTCCATTTCCGCTGGAGGAGCATGGAGAAGCATGGCGTGTGGGTGGTGAGTCATGAGCGGCGATCTTTTCCCGCGCGCCACCGCTCCCACTCGCGCGTGACGGCCGCCCCATCGAAGGGGCCTACGCTGCCAATGGCCTCCATCGTGTTGTGGGCGGCCCTGCTCCTGGGGTTGAGCATTTCAGCCGCGAGCCCCGCCGAGGGTCCCGTGCCCTGGGTCGGTGTTCTCGGCCCCCGAGTCACGGTGGAAGCGCTCCGGGACCGGGGTGTTCCCGCGGAGGCCGCCAGCCTTGTGGCGCTTCCGCTTGCGGAGGCAGGGGCCGGCTCCCGCCCCCGCCTGCTCCTGGCGCAGGCAGGCGCCGTCTCCAGTCCGGCAGGCGTGTCCTCACTCCAAGCCTTCCTCAAGAGCGGCGGCAAACTGCTTCTCTTCGGCTGGGGGCCCTACCTCGGCCCCGAGCGTCGTGCCTCCGCGCCCCTCTACACGCTGGATCCGCTGTTGGGTGTGCGGGTTGCTGCCTTCAGCCCGAAGGGGAGCCGATGGGTGCAGCTCCGTGACCCGGGTATCGGCACCGAGGGCGGCTGGAGCACGGTCGTTGACCTGGGCGACGGCCCTTCGTCCGTGCTCGAGGCTTGACCCGGGGCCGAGGAGTGGGTGCGGTGGGTGACCTCCGGCCATGCTCTGCGCGGAGGGGCCCGCTCCGCCGCCGTGGTGACCTTCGGCGGGGCGACGACCGTAGGGCGGGATCTGCTGGCCCGCTCCGAGCTTTCCACCGCCGGCCTTGACCTTCTGCTTCGCCTGATACGCCGCATCGAGCCGGCTGCCGCCCCTCAGCTCGAGGCTGCCCCTGTCTCACCGGAACCGGAGGCGCTGCCCCAGATCGAGGGCCTCTGGCTGGCCGGGCCGGACACTGCTCCCCTCTCAGCGATGAGGGGCACCACGCCCAACACGGTCGTGCTGCCGCTTACTGACACGGCCGGCTGCCTCAGCCCGCGCCTCTGGGAGGACCCCGCTTCCCGGAGCCGGCTCCGGTCCGCCGCCGAGTCAATCCGGCGGGGCGGCAGGACGCTCTGGGTGGAGATACCGGTGCTGCGCGGGGGGCGCGGCGAGGTCCAGGGCCAGTGGCTGCGCGCCCACCCTGACTGGGGGCTGTCCGGGCTCCCACGCTTCAATGCTGCTCTTCCGGACTTTCGGCGGGCGCTCCTGGAGCGGGTCACCCAAGCTCTCGACCTTCTGAAGCCGGAGGGTGTTCTGTTCACTGAGTG
>DASXUI010000113.1:0-6299 GCA_036504955.1 Armatimonadota bacterium | reverse complement strand
GTGTTGGAGCGGGGCGAGAGCCAGGGCGTAGCCGATCCACGCTGCCGCCACGAGTGCGGCGCGAACGGGCCCAGAGGGGCGCCTACCGGCTACCTTCAGTTGCGCGGTTATCTCGGTTCCTCCTTCGCTCCTTGGGCGGCTCACCATGCCCTGCTTCTGAAGAGAGGTGCTCTCAGGGACTGCTAATGCCCACCGTTCGGCGAGTCCTGGCCTAGGGCCATGGCGAGGTCCGAGACTCGCCGTGTTGGAGAAGCCCTTTGGGGCCCGCGGCCTGCCCGGCGCACAGGCGCCTCCTGTACTCAGCCGAGCCTGCAGCGGATGGGGCGTGCAGCCGCCGGTAAGGCGCGCGGCAGCGGCAGCCGGGGCGGTTGAACGCGCCAAAGTATTGTCGGACGCTGGCACCCCAAACCTAAGCGAGCTGGGGCGGACCATAGGGGGCGAGTGGGGCCGGCGCGGCGCCTTCCAGGTACTGGGGTGCCTAGACAGACATACAAGCCTTCACAAGGGTTTCCCAGTGCGGTCGGGGGTGTGCGGCCAGAGGCGGGTAGCCGAGGCGCGACCGCGCCGCCCAGCGACTTCCGGACAGGCCGGCTAGACTTGGCGAGGGGCCCCGACTAGCGTGCTCGCGGGCCTACTCGGGCCAGCAGAGGCATAGGGCTCGGCGCCCTATCGCGCCTGGCGTGGGGACTCATTCGCCCACTGAGGGGTGCCCCTCGCGGGGCGGGGAGGGTCAGGGGAGCACATTGAGGGGCAGGCCGTCGTTCAGCGTGTGTTCCTGGAAGAACTTGGCTACGTTCTGGCTGGAAGTGCTGGGCCACTCGTGCCCGCCCTTGTGCGCGTACCAGACCACTGGCACGCCTGTCTTCTGGCTGGGGTAGACCACGTAGCCCGTGGTCGTCCAGGGCTTGGTGATGGCGTCGCACTGGTTCACGCGCCGGATGGCCTCCGCCGCCGCTACACCGTATCTGTAGGGGATGACGGAGTCACGAGTGCCGTGGGTCACCAGAAAGGGGCGTGGCGTCTGAGCCTGGTTGACCGCGGAGCCGTTGGCGGAGAGCATTCCGGCCACCGGCGCGAAGGCGGCGAAGGTGTAGGGGCGGGTGGCAAAGAGCAGGTAGCAGAAGATGGCGCCATTGGAGTGTCCGGTGGCGTAGATTCGCAGGCTGTCCACTCGCAGGCTCAGGCGCAGGGTCTTCACCAGGGCGTCCACGAACTTGAGGTCGTAGTCGCCATAGGCGCCCGGGGCGGGCTGCCACGAGGGGATGGTGGTGGGGAAGGGGTTGTTGGGCGTGTTGGCTGCCTGGCAGTAGGCGACCGTGGCCTCGGGCCAGGCCAGGTGCAGCTTCGTCTGGGCCGCCATGCCGTCACCAGTGCCGCCCATGCCATGGAAGGCGAGTACCAGGGGGGAGGGCTTCGTGGTGGCACTCTTCCCCACGTAGACGAACGCCTTCCGCGTGACGATGCCGACCTTGATGCTCCACCAGGTTCCCTTGGGGGCGGCGTCTGCCCCCTCAGTGGAGGCGGCCAGGGCCAGACCGAGTAGCATGAGCACAGCCGCGCGTCGCCGCATGAATGCATCTCCTTCCCCGAGTCCCACTACCTGGTGCGGCGCCTGCTGTCCGCCCACTGAGGCCGCCAAGGGGCGAGCCATGGCCACGCGTCCTGCCGTGGCGCCTGAAACCTGGCTGTCCGCACGACACAGCTACCTACTGTGCCTCTAGGACGGCGCCGAGGCCTTCAGGGTTTCGAGATACCTAGACGGCTCTGAAGAGATGGAAAGGGGACCGGTTGAGCGAGTTTCTTGACAGCCTGCCCAAGGTTGAGCTGCACGTGCACGTGGAGGGGGCGGTGCGCCCTGAGACGGCGCTGCGCCTGTTCCGAAGGTATGGCGCGGCCGAGTATGACTCGGAGCCGGCGGTACGGCGGCTCTTCACCCACGACAGCTTCGCTAGCTTTCTGGCGCACTATCGGTGCCTCTGCCGCGCCTTCCGGGCGCCGGAGGACCTGGAGCTTCTGGCGGCCGAGTTCGTGGAGGACCAGGCCGCGCAGCGGATCCTCTACACCGAGGCCATACTGTCTCCAGGCGCGGTGCGGGCCCTCTGCGGCATCCCCGCGCGAGAGGGGCTTGAGGCCGTCCTTAGGGGCATCGCGGCAGGCGAGCGGGCCTGCGGCGTGCGAGTGGTACTGCTCCTGGATCTTGTGAGGAACCTTGGGCTGGAGGAGGGCTGGCGGATCGCCGAGCTAGCGCTCTCTCGGATGGGTCAGGGGGTGGTGGGCATCACCCTGGGCGGCGATGAGACGCGCTTCCCCGCAGCGCCCTACGCGGAGCTGTACCAGTGGGCCAGGGGTTGGGGCCTCCACACTACCGCCCACGCCGGCGAGGGGGCGGGGCCAGGCAGTGTGTGGGACTGTACCCAGAAGCTGGGGGTCGAGCGCATAGGGCACGGCGTTCGCGCCATCGAGGATGCCGCGCTTCTGGAGTACCTGGCGGAGCACAAGGTCCCCCTGGAGTGCTGCCCCACCAGCAACGTGGCGACGGGTGTAGTCAGCGACTGGCCCAGCCATCCGGTGAGGGCGCTCTACGACCGCCACATCCCGCTCTCCGTCAGCACCGATGACCCCACGCTCTTCGGCACGACCCTGTCGAGGGAGCTCCAAGGGCTGATGGACCACCACGACTTCACGGCCGGCGAAGTGGGGGGCATCGTCAGGAGCGCCATTGACCAGTCGTTTCTCGATCCGGCGGGTCGGGAAGGCCTCCATCGTCAGCTTGATGAATACCTGGCGTCGAGAAGGACTGCTGAGGAGGAGTAGGCGGGCAGGGATCAGTGTCTTGGGTGGGGAAGGGGCAAGCGTGGACGCACTGGGGTCGAGTGAGGAAGCACACCTGAGAGCCAGGGCCAAGGGCCGGCCGGCGGCAAGGAAGCGCCGAAGGGCCGAGGCTCTTCTGGCACTGCTCTACCTATTTCCGGCCACCCTCGTACTGCTCACTTTCCACCTTCTACCGATCTTCTACGCCTTCTTCATCAGCCTCCACCAGTGGGACATCATCCCCGAAGGCTTCGTAGGGTTCGGCAACTACCTGGAGCTGGCTCGCGACGAGCGCTTCTGGCGCTCGCTGGTCACCACGGTGTGGTATGCTCTGCTCACGGTACCTCTCAGCCTCTTCCTGGGCCTCGTCGTGGCTTGGCTCCTCTTCCAGAAGCTCCGTGCGAAAGGGTTGTACCGGACCCTCTACTTCCTTCCCTACGTGACCTCTGTCGTCGCGGCCGCCTTCGTGTGGGGCTGGATCTTCAACGACAACTATGGCTTCGCCAACCTGGTGCTGACCAAGCTGCACCTGCCGGCTCTGCGCTGGCTTTTGGAGCCGACGGGCGTCTTCGATCTCGCCTTCCGGGGGTTGGGAGTGAAGCTCCCCGCTTGGGCGGGAGGACCAAGCCTGGCGCTGGTGGCCGTGGTCGTGCTGAGCGTCTGGAGCAGCATCGGCTTCAACATGATCCTGTTCCTCGCGGGCCTGGGCAGCATCCCGAAGGAGCTTCTGGAGGCCGCGCGGTTGGACGGGGCATCGGAGCGGGCCGTGTTCCGCCACGTGACCTGGCCTCTGCTGTCTCCCACGACCTTCTTCCTGCTGATCGTGAGCACCATCCGCACCTTTCAGGCCTTCAGCCAGATCTACGCTATGACCGGCGGCGCTGACGGTCCGCCCTTGGGGACCACGCAAACGATCACACTGTACCTCTACTGGAACCTGAACTCGCAGACCCGGCTTGGCTACGGCTCAGCGGTCGCCTTCGCCCTGTTCGCCATCATCCTGGCGCTCACGGCGGTCCAGTTCCGGCTGGGCAAGGAGAGGGTGGTCTTCCAGTGACCGAGGAGCTTCGGTCGGGGGGAGAGGCGGGGAGGGGTCCGCTGGCGACGGTGGGGACGCACGCGGCGCTCGCCCTGGGAGCGCTGGTGATGGCGTTTCCCTTCTACTGGATGGTGACTACCGGCCTGAAGGGGCCGGCCGAGGCTCTGAGCTTCCCGCCAACCCTCATCCCGAAGGCGCCTACCCTCAGCAACTTCAGGCAGGTGTGGCAGGAGCAGCCCTTTGGCCGGTACCTGCTGAACTCCGGCTTCGTGTCGACCGCCGTGACCTTGGGGGTGCTTGTCACCTCCTCGCTGGCCGCGCACGCCTTCGCCCGGATGCGCTTCTGGGGCAGGGAACTGCTCTTCGGCGCCTTCCTGGCGACAATGATGATCCCCTTCGAGGTCGTGCTGATCCCGGACTTCCTCATCATCCGGCAGTTGGGCTGGTTTGATAGTTACCTGGCGCTCATCGTCCCCTGGACCGCCAGCGTGTTTGGCATCTTCCTGCTGCGCCAGACGTTCCTCGGCATCCCGGACGAGCTCTTCGAGGCCAGCCAGCTCGACGGCTGCGGGCACGGGCGCTTCCTGTTCAGGGTCGCGCTGCCCTTGGTGACTCCAGCCTTGGTAACGGTAGCCCTGGTGACCTTCCTCGGAAGCTGGAACTCCCTGCTGTGGCCGCTGGTCGTCACGCATCGCCAGGAGCTGATGGTGGTGCAGGTGGGGCTGGTGAGCTACCTGGGCGAAGAAGGGTCGCAGTACCAGTTGGTCATGGCGGCGGCGACCGTCAGCATCCTTCCCATCGTCGTGCTGTTCCTGGCCGCCCAGCGCCACTTCGTGGAGGGCATCGCCAGAACAGGGTTGAAGTCCTAGAGCGAGGTCACTGAGCCCCTGGAGCGCCGCTAAGGCCGTCAGCGGGCGCCAACGAATCGGCTCCTCGGAAAGGTGTAAGTATGCCCTCGATCACTCGACGCCAGCTTCTCTCGCGGGCCTCACGGGCCGCGCTCACCGCCTCCGCCGCGGCGGCCCTCGCTGGGTGCAGCCCTAAGGGGCAGTCCGGTTCTGCGGGGAAGGGCAGCGGGGTGAAGCTGGAGTTCTGGCACACGCAGACCCAGGACAACAAGAAGGTCCTGGAGGCGATGGTCGAGCGCTTCAACACCACCAACGGCCAGGGGATCAGCGTCAACCTGCTGGGGCAGCAGGACTACACCAACAACAACCGCAACATCATGCTCGCCATCCAGTCGCGGACGCTGCCGGACATCACCGTGGCGTATCCCAGCATGATCGCGGACTACATGAAGGCGAAGGTTCTGGCCCCCGCGGAGGAGTTCGTAGACGGGAAGGACGGCTTGACCAAGGAGAGCCTGGCCGACATCTTCCCCGCCTACCTGGATGACAACCGGCACCCCTTCTTCGAGAACCGGCTCCTCAGCTTCCCCTTCACCAAGAGCGTGCTCTGCACGTACACGAACGATGACGTGCTGAAGGCCGCCGGGAAGGCGATCCCCGGAACCTGGGACGAGTTCAGCGCGGCCGTTCTAGCCGCCACGGACCCCGCCGCTGCGCCGCCCCGCAAGGGCCTGGTGATGGAGGTGAACCCCTCCACACTGGACGGCTGGATCTACAGCAACGGAGGGAAGCTGCTGGCGGCCGACAACAAGCACGTCCGCTTCGACGAGCCCGCGGCGGTGGAGCTCTTCGCCCGCATCGGCGACCTGTTCAAGCGTGGCGCCGCCTACCAGGTGCCCAAGGACGAGTACCAGCAGGACTTCGGCGCCGGCCGCGCGGCTATGTTCTGCGGCTCCAGCACCCGGCGCGACCTTGTCGGCCGGGCGGTCTCTGGTCACCACCACTGGAGCATCGCCAACATCCCCCAGAAAGACGTCACACACCCCGTAACGGTGCTCTACGGCGCCAACATCTGTATCTTCCGCTCCAGCCCGGAGAAGGAGAAGGCCGCCTGGGCCTTTATCAAGTGGTTGACGGAGCGCGAGCAGGCGGCCGAGTGGTCCACCAAGACCACCTACATGCCGCTGCGGAAGTCCGTGGCCCAGTCACCGGTGATGAAGGCGGCTTGGCAGAAGGACCCGCAGGGCTATCAGGCTTTCCAGCTTCTGCCCTTCGCCGTGCCGGAGCCGCAGGTTGGCGGCTGGCAGGAGGTCCGCGACATCCTGAAGGAAGCGATGGTCGCGGTGATCACCGGCAAGTCCACGGCCCAGGCCGCCATGAAGGACGCCGCCCAGAAGGCGAACGCTGTCCTGGCTGGCTGATAGGGCCGACGCCACTCACCGGGGCGCACACACCGGCGCGATGCCTTCGGGTGGGCCCCCTTCATCTGCTTCGCGGCACCCCACTCTGGCTGGGGCGCGGCGCTCAGTCAGGCCGGGTGGCGCCTCCTCGAAGCAGCTTGCGGCCCTCCCAGTCATGGTCCACGGACCAGGGGCCGGGGC